>JBDQHL010000003.1:0-68547 GCA_040264895.1 Bacteroidota bacterium | reverse complement strand
TTTTTCTATTTTCTTTTCTACTTAACGAAAATAATTTAAAGTTTTTTTACTTAGCCATTTATTATGGTCATGCTCTTTGCCTTATTCGGTATTTTGTCGTATTTTTATTATCTAATTTGAAAGCAAATAATCAATTTTTATACTATGACAACAGCAAAAAAGGCATATTGGACTCCAACTAAGGACCAAATTGAATCTTCGAATATGTACAAGATGATGACAGATTTGAATGATAAATACTCATTGACAATGGATAGCTATGATGAATTACATAGCTGGTCTGTCGATAATAAGAAAGAATTTTGGTCTTATATCTGGGAATTGGCTGAAGTTAAGCACTCACTACCTTTCACAGATGTTTATTTGGAAGATAATAACAGACTGAAAATACCAAGACCAATTTGGTTTCCAAGTGCTAAGCTGAATTTTGCTGAAAACTTACTGAAGTATAATGATGATTCTTTATCAATTATAGCTCACCGAGAAGGACAAGAAAATGTCAGAATTAGTTATAGCGGGCTTTATAAAAGTGTTACCAAAATGGCTCACTACTTAAGATCTATTGGTATAAAAAAGGGAGATAGAGTAGCTGGATTTGTAACAAATATTCCTGAAACAATAGTATGTATGTTGGCTGTGACTTCAATCGGTGCTATATGGTCTAGCAGTTCCCCTGACTTTGGTTTCCAAGGAATAATGGACAGGTTTGGGCAGATAAAGCCGAAAGTATTAGTTGCTGTTAACGGCTATTCATACAATGGTAAAAATTACGATAGTACCGAAAAGCTGACTAAGATTGTAGCTAATATTGACTCGATTGAAAAAGTAATACTACTTCAAGAAATCGACGTGCCAGTGATAGAGGGCGATAAATACATAACTTACAGGGCTGCGACTGATAATGAAGCTACCGTGATAGAATTTGAGCAACTACCGTTCGACCATCCTGTTTATATCATGTATTCATCTGGTACGACAGGAGTGCCAAAATGTATAGTCCATGGGGCTGGTAGTACATTGTTGCAACACTTCAAGGAGCATTATCTGCATGGTAATATTAGTAAAGGCGATGTCCTGAGTTACTTTACAACTTGTGGTTGGATGATGTGGAACTGGCTAGTTGGAGGTCTTTCGGTTGGGGCAACTCTTTATTTATTCGATGGTAGCCCGACTTACCCTGACAGTAATGTTATGTGGGCAGAAGCTGCAAAAGAGAAAATCAACTCGCTCGGTACAAGCCCAAAATTTTTGACTCATTGCCAAAAGCAAGATATTAATCCTATGAGGGATTTTGATTTATCTGAACTGAGAAGCATTTACTCAACTGGCTCGCCCTTAGTAACAGAAAATTACCAGTGGGTATATGGCAGTGTTAAATCCGATGTTCAGCTTGCATCGATTAGTGGTGGGACTGATATTATTTCCTGTTTTATGCTTGGCAACCCTATGCTTGGAGTGTATGACGAGGAGATCCAATGCCGTGGTTTAGGAATGGATGTGAAAGCATTATCCGATGAGGGAAGAGAGGTAGTAGGGAAAAAGGGAGAGTTAATTTGCCATCCTCCATTTCCATCTATGCCTACTCACTTTTGGGATGATCCTGATGATGAAAGATACTTCGGTGCATATTTCGATTACTATCCTGGTATATGGCGTCATGGTGATTATATTGAGATTACTGAAAGAGGTGGAGTTATGGTCTATGGACGCTCCGACGCAACACTTAATCCAGGTGGTATTAGAATTGGTACTGCTGAAATATATAGAATAGTAGAGGCAATGCCACAAGTCATAAATAGTGTAGTAGTAGGACAAAGATGGCAATCGGACACCAGAGTTGTTCTGTTTGTTGTACTGAAAGATGGTGTTGAATTGAATGATGACCTGAAAAGTGAGATGAAGCAAAATATAAGAAAGGGCGCTACACCTCGTCACGTTCCTGCAGAAATACGCCAGGTAAGTGATGTCCCTGTTACATTGAGCGGGAAAAAAGTAGAATTAGCAGTCACAAAGATTGTAAACGGTGACCCAGTTGGAAATCGTGCAGCTCTGGCAAATCCTAATTCTTTAGATGAATATTTTGATTTGGTGTGAAGCAAACAGTAGCTATTATTTGTATTTAATATGCTAAAACTAATATGGAATAAATACACTAAAAAGACATATTTTCGTATAGTTAGTATCATAATAAATTAATAAAATAGAAGAGAATAATGAAATTAAAATCTTATGTGCAAGGACAATGGCAAGAAGGTGAAGGCGAAGGCCAGATATTAAAAAATGCAGTTACAGGTGAGCAGGTAGCAGAAGTTACTTCCAAAGGATTAGACTTCAAAGGTGCAGTGGAATATGGCAGAAATGTAGGTGGTAAAAATCTACGTCAATACACTACTCACGACCGTGCCTATATGCTAAGAAACTTAGCCAAATACTTACTTAGTAAAAAAGACTTATTCTATCAACTATCTTTTGCTACTGGTGCTACTAAGGTTGACTCGTGGATTGATATTGAAGGTGGTATTGGTACATTATTTACATATAGTGGTAAGGCAAGACGTGAAATGCCAAACTCAAAATTCTATGTAGATGGTAATTTAGAGCATTTATCTAAAGAGGGGACATTCCAAGGACACCATATTTGTGTCCCTAAGGAAGGTGTTGCAGTTCATATAAACGCATTCAATTTCCCATGTTGGGGTATGCTAGAGAAGATTGCTCCAGCATTGGTTGCAGGTATGCCATGTATTGTAAAACCTGCATCACTTACTTCATATTTGACTGAGTTAATGGTTCGCGAGATTATCGCATCTGGGATATTGCCAGAGGGTTCACTGCAATTAATTTCAGGTTCAGCAGGCGATTTATTAGATCACTTGGATTCGCAAGATGTAGTTACATTCACAGGTTCGCATTCTACCGGTGTAAAACTAAAATCTCATCCTAACATAATCAATAATTCAATTCCTTTCAATATGGAAGCTGACTCGCTCAATTTCTCTATGCTCGGAATTGATGCTAAGCCAGGTACTGCAGAGTTCGATTTATTTGTGAAAGAAGTATCCAGAGAAATGACAGTAAAAGCTGGGCAAAAATGTACAGCTATTCGTAGAACATTAGTTCCTGAGCAATATGCCAATGATGTAATAAAGGCACTAAGCGCTAGGCTAGCAAAAACTACACTTGGTGACCCACAGCAGGAAGGCGTTCGTATGGGGCCTTTGGCTGGGATAGACCAAGTAAATGATGTAAAAGACAATCTGAAAAAATTACTTAACGATGCTTCTATCGCATATGGCGATATGGATAGTTTTGATTTACTGGGTGGTAGTAAGGAAGAAGGTGCGTTCTTCCCTCCTATGTTATTACATTGCGAAGATCCACTAAGTAAGAGTGCACCACACAGTGTGGAAGCATTTGGTCCAATTAGCACCGTTATGCCTTACAAAAATGTAGATGAAGCAATTGAGTTAGCAAAGTTAGGAAAAGGTTCATTGGTTGGTTCTGTTTTCACTGCCGATAATGAATTTGCAAGAGCGATAGCTTATGGCACTGCTGCTTACCACGGTAGATTAATGTTCTTGAACGAAAAATCAGCAAAAGAATCAACTGGACACGGTTCACCAATGCCACAGTTAGTTCATGGTGGTCCTGGTAGAGCTGGTGGTGGGGAAGAGCTTGGCGGTATACGCTCAGTACTTCACTATATGCAAAGAACTGCTATTCAGGGACATCCGAATACTCTGACGGCAATAACTGAGCAATACCAAAAAGGTAGTGACAGAAACGAAGGACTTGTTCACCCATTCAGAAAGAACTTTGAAGAGCTGAAGATTGGTGACAGTCTGACTACTCACAAAAGAACTGTTACTGAGACAGACATTGTGAATTTTGCAGGAATTTCAGGCGATAATTTCTATGCTCACACTGATATAACATCTATAGATGATGATAGTATTTTTGAAAGCAGAGTAGCACACGGTTATTTCGTAATGTCAGCTGCTGCAGGACTATTTGTAGAACCGAAAAAAGGACCAGTCTTAGCAAATTATGGTCTGGACGAGCTACGCTTTATCCAGCCAGTATATGTGAATGACACTATATATGTGAAATTGACAGCTAAATCAAAGCAAGATAAACAAGCGAAGGAAGGCGATGTTCCTTCTGGTATAGTGAAGTGGGATGTAGAGGTACTTAATCAAAACGAGGAACAAGTAGCTCAGGCAACAATCTTAACTTTGGTCGCTAAAGAGAAGAAGTAAATAAACTATTAACAAGATTAAAAAAAGCCTCCCAACTGGGAGGCTTTTCTTTTCTTAAAAACATGAAATTGTAATTTTAACTCTACTTCTCTTTGTTAGAAGTCTGCATTTGTTTGAAAAGAGCAAAGTCGTGTGCTAAATCTATCAAATTCAAAACACAACCTCTTGTTAGCTCAAAGTATGTTTCTTTCAATCGCTTCTGCAAACTCTCGTCTTCTAACCCTTCGGAAATAGTTATTATATTTGATTTAAATATTTCCAAATAGGACTCAAATTCTTTCTTAAAGTTAGCTGCGGTCTCATCATTTGGGTCTATTTTATTCAGCTTTTTGGAAAGCTTAAAGAATGCAGTACCATTGAATACAGCTTGATTAAAGGCTTCTATTTGATTAAATGTTGCTGAAAGTTCTACTAGTAGCGAGAAGTCATTTTTCTTAAGTAATGATTTCTCTGTAAAACTGTCTACTGTACCTACTACGTTTTGTGTGTCTTTTGATATTTCCATATTAATACTTTAATGTAGCTAATATTGATTTGAATATGTTTTCTTGCTCAATTTCCGTTGGGTATGACATACCATTTATGTCTGTTGGTATAAGCGTGAACTCATAGTAATTATCTATGTCAGTTTTTAGCACTGCTGTTCTTGCTGTCAAAGTACCGCCAGTATTTGAGTAAGTGTAGCTACCAAAGGATATATTGCCAGCTATTATATCACCATAATCTGATGTTAACTGACACTTACCATTAGTAGTATTAGCTTTTTGCTTGTAGCTATACTCTGCTACACCTTTTAATTTTTCGTTTTTGTAATTTAATTCTAATGTATTAGAAGGTAATATCCTTTTGAATACTGCAGTTAAATTGTATTCTGGGTTAGTAGCTATGGCGATAGTTTCTGCTGAAAGTTTATTATCCATATCTACAAAGAACCAACCTTCGGGAATTGAGACAATCATATCTCCTGCTTCAGATCTTATTGTTTCCTCTTGCATAGGTACTATAGGCTTTGGGCTAAGCTTAACAATTGCGTCCCTTTGTTCTTTGCCGTCTTTTTTAACTATGATACATGAGTTAAAACCCACTATCAACAATACTACTAAGATAATTCTAATGTTTTTCATTGTCTGCCTTTTCGCCTGCTTCTATTTTTGTGTTTAATATATTTTCTTCTGGTACAATCGGACAAGAATACTTTGGATTGTAATAGCAATAAGGGTTGTAAGCTAAGTTAAAATCTAAAATATATTGAGTCTTATCTGTTCTTTCTATATCTATATATCTACCTGCTTCATATGTTTCTTTGCCATTTGTTTTGTCGTGGAATGGAACAAAAAAGCTCTCAGGGTGCTCAACATTAATGTATGCATTCAATGTATATTTTTGATCATCTAATTTAAATTGTAACTCGCCATAACGAACCATTTTTCTAACATCGCTCTGAGTTGTAAGCATTTCTAATGTGTCCTGATTGTCAAATTGTTCTAAATATGCCTCAACTCTATACTTTTCTTTTGGAGCATAGTATATAGGCTCAGATTTCTCCATCATATCTACTAATGGTGAATCTTGAGAGTTGAGAAAAAAGTCAATTACATTTGCTCTGTACTCTTCTATTTGCTTTGTATATTCGATATTCGACTCTTCTTTGTCACAAGAAGAAAGACAAAATGCAATAAACAAAAGCGCTATTATCTTCCATTTATAATTCAAAGGTTATCCCATTTTTTAATTCCAAATCATATGGTTTTATACTCCCAGGGGGTTCGCTATCGTATCTGTAACTCAATGAAAATACAAATTTGACTGACTCAGTTATTTTAAAATTCAAGTTTGTGTCATTCAAAACCCTATGGTCAGCTAATCTATTTACATCTACCTGAAAGTAAGTTACCGAATTTAACAAAAAATTTTCACTTGGCTTCCATAGTAAAGTTAAATAATTGGTTGAGCGTAAAATTTCTGTTACCGCAGTGGGATTCTGATTTATTTCTTCCATTTCATACATAGCTCCCACACCTAGAAATAAATCAAATTCCCGTGACGAGTCAGCAACAAAGTCATTATCAAATATTGACCATCTGATACCACCACCGGCTAAGTTTCTGTCAGCTATCAATACAAACTCGTTGTATTCTTTTTGTAAAAACAGCTCTGGTTCGAAGAGCTCACTTAGTTCGTAAATAAATCTACCATGTAAGAACCCTTTATTGCTTATTACTTCTTCGTTACCTTCTTTATAAGCAATTTGACCAGCTATGAATGTACGGTAATTTACTCCTATATAGTCCATTCTCAAATTTGCTTCACCACTAATATATTCTGAGTTTCCTGCATTTAGCCCAAATAGCAAATCAATTTTAGACCTAAATCCATTTTTTATGCTACTATTACGAATTGCCTCTGTATTTACTTGAGCAATAGTTATGCTAGTGAGGCTGAATAATAATATTAATTTATTCACATTTGATTAGTAATTGTGTATTAAAAGAAAATCAAAGTTAAGAAATATTGAACGTAATAAGAAGTGTATGTAATCAGTCTTTTTCTCTATGTAAAAGTTAGGATGAATAGTTTTTTGGCAAGCTACTTGCATACTCTGATATACAAGATAAATTTTAACATTTTTGGCTAAATACATCAAATCTCAAATACTTTTATTTAGATTTAAGCCTTTTTACACTCTATTAATCTTCGATATTTGTAACCAATTGGGTATATTTCGTTTTATATAGAAAAGGTTTACGGACATTTTTCGTTAACTTTATAAAATTTGAAAAATACAATTAGAATATGAAATTTATAAAAAGCTTTATAATACTTTCAATTGCTTTACTCTCAACTGCCAGTGTGTATTCCCAGTTCGGAAAGAATAGAGTTCAATACCAAGAATTCGAATGGAAATTCATTGAAACTAAGCACTTCGATATTTATTTTCACCAAGGTGGCGAATACTTAGCAAAGTTCACTGCAGTTGAAGCAGAAAGGGCATTGCAATCTATAGAGAGTAATCTGAAATATAATATGAAAATGAGGATATCTTTCATCGTTTTCAATTCTCACAATCAATTTCAGCAAAATAATATTATCAACTCATTCCTTTCAGAAAATGTGGGTGGTGTTACTCAGCTATTCAAGAATAGAATAGTAGTTCCATACCAAGGGGACTATGAGCAATTCAGACATGTTGTCCACCACGAGCTGGTTCACGGTGTTCTTAATGATATGTTCCACGGTGGTACTTTGCAATCATCTTTGAGAAACCAAGGGTATTTCATCCCAGGTTGGCTCAATGAGGGTCTGTGCGAATACCTTAGTAATGACGGTATGGATACCCAAACTGATATATTCATGAGGGATGTTGCAATTAGTGAGAGCCTACCAGAGTTACAAAGAATTAGCGGATATGCGCAGTATAGAGTAGGGCAGACATTCTATTGGTATGTAGCTGATAAATATGGGAAAGAAAAAGTAGCAGACTTTATCAACCGTTTAAACATACACAAAAACCTTGAAGTTGCTTTCAAAAGTAGCTTCGATATGTCTTTAGAAGAGTTCAATGAGATGTGGGAACGTGACATAAAGAGAATTTATTGGCCAGACTTAGAAAAATTCAAAGCACTACCTGAAATTGCTGACAGAATAACGAAAAGAAAAAAACTAGGTAATTTCTATAACTCAGCTCCAGCTATTTCACCAGATGGAGATCAAATGGCGTTCATCTCTGAGCAAGGTGGAGTTTTCGTAGTAGCTGTTATGGAGGATTTGGATGATATGAAAAGCATTAGGCCATTAGTGTCGAGTTTTAGAACACAAGATTTTGAAGATTTGAATATGCTTACACCCGGTATATCTTGGAATCCAGATGGAAATAAAATAGCTATTTCTGCTAAATCTGGTGGGCAAGATGCAGTCTTTATAACTGATGTAGAAACTGGAGCTTATGATAAGTTGACTTGGGGATTGAAATCAATTTCATCTGTTACTTGGTCACCCAATGGAGAGCAATTAGCATTCATTGCAACTGATGACGAAAAGAGTGATATATATACTTATGATTTGGAATCAGAAGAGTTAAAGAATCTGACTAATGATTTATTTACTGATGAGCTACCAGCTTGGGCCCCAAATTCCGAAAGTATCTATTTCATTTCAGATAGAGGAAGCAGGACAGCTACAAATATTGGTCCTGATGATATGGAAATGTGGGACTACAATTATGGTAAGAATGATATTTATAGAATTGATATCAGTTCATCTAAAGTTGAAAGATTAACAGATGACGTAGATAATAGAAAAACTTCTGTAGCAGTGTCTTCAGATGAAAGTAAAATACTCTATATCTCTGATAAAAACGGTATAGGTAATATCTACTCTCTTGATTTAAATTCTCGTAAAAGCAGACCTCTTACTAATTCATTACAAGGTATTACTCAACTTTCTTTGGATAGAGATGATAGCAAAGTTTTATTTGGAACTCAGATTGATGGTGGATATGACATATTTTCTATTGATTACCCATTTGATATAGAACTTGAGGAGGAAATCTTACCACTAACAGACTACAAAAGAACACAAGCCAAAAGGGATAGCTTAATAAGAGAAATTAATAATAAGAAAATTGATACTGTCAGTAACAAGAAAGATGACCAACTTATTAGTTATGGTGATTTCAATATTGATTTCGAAAATCAAGAGATAGTAAAGCCTAATCAAAAAGTACAAATAGTTAATAATGGTGAAGATGAAGAGTATGATGAGAACTTTAGAATAAAAGACTATAAACTTAAATTTTCACCAGATATTATTCTTGCAAACCCAGGATACAGTACATTCTTTGGTGCTCAAGGTAGTACCCAGATGCTATTTAGTGATGAGTTGGGGAATCACCAACTCTTTTTTCAAGCAAACTTACTAATAGACTTACGAAACAGTAATTTCTATGGCGCTTATAGCTACTTACCAGGTATTATTGATTACCAGTTCTCTGGTTTTCATAATGCAGGATTTACATCGACTGGTTTGGGTGGGGCTGTGCTTCGATTCAGAAGTTATGGTGGTGCTATTTCTGCTCAGTATCCTTTCGATTTATTCAATAGGGCAGAGCTCAATATGACTTGGTACAACTTGTCAAGAACTGATATAGTAAATGCAGGAGAGCCTTCTGTTACTCGTACCCTGATAGTCCCAGAATTCAAATATGTTCACGATGATGTACTTTTCGGGTTATATGGTCCGAGAGATGGTACAAGATATAATTTCACAGTAACTGGTAGCCCCAACATATTTAGTGATGGGTTGGAGTTCTTTACTTTTGAGACCGATATAAGAACTTATCATCCATTATCGGACTTTATAGGCTTTGCTTTCAAATTTACTAGTGGAGCAAGCTTTGGTGATGATGCACAACAGTTCTACTTGGGTGGTACTGATAACTGGCTAAACAGAAGTTTCAGAAATGGCCGATTACCATTCAATGAACCTGAAGATTTTGCTTTTATGAACTTCAAATACCCAATGCGTGGTTTTTCAATTGCAGCAAATAATGGTAGTAAATACTTTTTGACGAACGCAGAGTTTCGTTTCCCTATGCTTACTGCTCTGATAGCAGGACCTTTGCCAATACTTATACAAGGTGTGATGGGGGCTGTATTCTTAGATGTAGGCGCTGCTTGGGATGATAATTTTAATCCAACAAATATAGTCGACCCACTTAGCTTTAGAAAAGAATACGATGATTTAATGATTTCATCAGGTTTAGGAATACGAACTTATGTTTTAGGTCTTCCATTAAAAATAGATATAGCTTGGTCTAAAACCTATGATAATTGGTCTGTACCGCAATATCTTTTCTCTCTGGGTTATGACTTCTAATCTAATTTTTATTAAAATATATATTGGATAAAGCCCATAAAAGTAGATGGGTCTAATAAAAGTGTAATTGTTAGGCCTGCAACAGCACCCCATAAGTGTGCATTATGGTTAACATTATCAGCTGATTGTCTATCAGCATACCAACAATAGACCAAATACAAAACAGCAAATATAGGAGCTGGTATAGGTATTGGTACAAACATAATATACAGACTCATAGATGGATCATAGAGGATGAAGCTGAAGAGCAACCCAGAAATTGCTCCTGAAGCACCAAGTGCTGCATAGCGAGGGTTATCCTTGTTTCTGATATAAGTAACCACGTCTGCTAAAATCATTGAACCTATGTACACTATTATAAATTGTAGCCCACTTGTTATTGCTTCGTATCTGAATGCAAAAAAGTAGAATGTAAGCATATTGAAACCCATATGCATTAGGTCAGCATGGATAAAGCCACTTGTTAGAAATCTGTACCATTCGTTGTTGTGTTTAACAGCATATGGACTCAGAACAAGTTTACTATATAATGACTGTTTTTTATACATCACATATAGGGTGATTACTAAAGTTGATAAAAATATAATTAGTGCTACAGGTGAGTTTACCATTATTTATCCTTCTTTTTCTTTTCTTCTTTCCAAGTCTTGTATTTGTTTTCTTGAACCTTACTATCCTTTGGCATTTCTCTCAATGGTTCACATGGATTAAGAGTGCTTCTTAAATCATTAGGCAACTGTTGATATAGTTTAGTGCCTTCTGTTTTCCAGTGTAACATTTCGTCAGAAACATCTTTTACAATTTTAGCAGGGTTGCCGACTACAACTTTCCTATTTGGTATTTCCATTCCTGCAGGAACAAAACAAAGTGCACCAACTACACACCCATTGCCTACTTCGGCGTTGTCCATAATAACTGCATTCATACCGATTAAGCTATTTTTACCAATATGAGCTCCGTGGATAATTGCACCGTGGCCTATATGTGCAGATTCTTCTAAAACTACAGTAACACCTGGAAACATATGAATAGTACAGTTTTCTTGAACGTTGCATCCATCTTTTATAATTATGCCACCCCAGTCACCACGAATAGCTGCACCAGGACCAATGTAAACGTCCTTCCCAATTACGACATTGCCTGTTACAGTTGCATTTGGGTGTATGTAAGCTGATTCATCAATAACTGGTTTATAGCCATCAAATTCAAATATATTTGCCATAGTCTAAATAGGTATCTTGATTGTTATTTTTGTCCCTTTATTTTTTTTGAGCTAATAACTCTATTCCTTTTTTTCAGGGCACCTTCCAATTCATTTTTTTAGAGGGAAATATTTATCCTTATAATAATGACGTTCTAAGTCAGAATTTCCATAATCTTCCAAAAGCTCAAAAGTTACTCCATTGAGTGCTTTGTCAAAATTATATTTTGCTTTTTCTAAATCCTGTTCAGAGCCGATGTAACTGAGAATATACTTGCCCATTACGCAATTTACAAAAACTAATCTTAATAATTGATATCGGTTACATTTGGGTGGGGTAAAAAAAACATCCCGAACCTAAGCTCGGGATGCGTTTCAACAGGAGGACCTATGAAATATAGGGGTTGTACTTCTCAGTACAATTTTTAAGACGTGATATAAATTAGTATAATTGTATAAAGTCTGACTTTTTTTTGTCTATTAGCTGACAAGTTACACTTTAGTTAAAAAAGCCACCAACTTTGTCTGCTAATCCACCCAAATCACCACCACCAAATATGTCTGTAAGCGGTGAGGCATCGTCTCTATTTACTATTCCTTTTCCTATTGTGCCAGTTGCACCTATTACTATTGCTTTCATTTTCTATCCATTGGGATTAATATATTGTGATCTTTAGCGTTTTGTCTCGCTCTGTCGTATCCAGCATCTGTGTGTCTAAGTATTCCCATTAGTGGGTCATAAGTTAGTACTCTTTCTAATCTTCCTTTTGCTTCGGCAGTTCCGTCAGCGACTACTACCATTCCAGCGTGTTGTGATAGCCCCATACCAACACCACCACCGTGGTGAAGTGATACCCAAGTAGCACCACCAATTGAATTAAGAGCAAAGTTCAAGAATACCCAATCGGAAACTGCATCAGAGCCATCTTTCATTCCTTCTGTTTCTCTGTATGGGGAAGCAACAGAGCCACAATCTAAGTGGTCACGACCAATAGCTATTGGTGCAGATACTTTGCCAGATGCAACTAATTCGTTGAATAATAGACCTGCTTTTTTTCTATCGCCATAGCCCAACCAACAGATACGAGAAGGCAGAGCTTGGTAGCCAATGTTGGCTGCCGCGTTGTCTATCCATCTGTGCATTGGTTCGTCATTAGGGAATAGATTCTTAATTGCTTCATCTGTTACTGCTATATCGTCAGGGTTGCCAGATAGTGCTACCCAACGGAAAGGTCCTTTACCATCACAGAAAAGTGGTCTTATATATTCTGGAACAAATCCTTTGAATGAGAATGCATCTTTATAGCCACCCTTATCTTGAGCTATGCCTCGGATATTATTTCCATAATCAAACACTACCGAACCACGCTTCTGGAATTCTACCATTGTTTCAACGTGCTTTGCAATTGATTTGTAAACTTCTTCTAAATATTTGTCTGGGTTTTCAACTCTAAGTTTATCACCTTCTTCCATTAAGTACCCAGCAGGGTAATACCCATTCAGAGGGTCGTGTGCTGAAGTCTGGTCAGTTACTATATCTGGGATAATTTCTCTATTAAGAAGTTCAGGTAATATCTCTGCTGTGTTGCCAATTAGTCCAATAGATTTGGCTTCTTTATTTTGTTTAGCTTCTTCCATTATTCTTAGAGCTTCGTCCAAGCTATCAACTTTCACATCACAATAGCCATCGTGTATTCGTTTGTCTATTCTCTTCTCGTCAATCTCAACTGTTATCGAAGCAGCACCAGCAAACTTAGCCGCAAGTGGTTGAGCTCCACCCATTCCGCCCATACCGCCAGTAAGTAGGAATCTACCTGCTAGAGTGCCACCAAAATGTTGTCTAGCACACTCAGCAAATGTCTCGTAAGTTCCTTGAACAATGCCCTGAGTTCCGATATAAATCCAGCTACCAGCAGTCATTTGTCCGTACATCATAAGGCCCTGTTTGTCAAGCTCACGGAAGTGTTCCCAATTTGCCCAGTTCGGGACTAAGTTTGAGTTTGCTATTACTACTCTTGGTGCAGTTGTGTGAGTTTTAGCCACCCCAACTGGCTTACCAGATTGAACTAACAAAGTCTCGTCAATGTCCATATTTTTTAATGTGCTAGTGATAGCATCAAAACTTTCCCAATTTCGGGCTGCTTTTCCTAAGCCACCATATACTATTAACTCTTCTGGTTTTTCGGCATTTTCGGGATCCAAATTGTGGTGAATCATTCTGTAAGCTGCTTCCAATTGCCAGTTTTTACAAGTTAGGTCGGTACCTCTTGGGACTTTTACCGTTCTCATATTAGTCATTTTATATTCCTAATTACTTTTAATTTCATTTGGTTTAAGACTACAAAAATAAGAATTTATTTTAATTTTTTTTGGCATCGTAATTGTAGTGTTCTTATTAGTCATAACTCAATCGAGAGTTTTAAAAAACACGAATGTTATAATTCGATTAGTCAGAGCTGAGCACCCCCAATTTATGTTCAGCTCTGCACTTCCTCATATTTATCTTACTATTATAAAGACACCAGAATTTTATTCGCATCTATTCTAGATTTGGGAATTTTGTTAGGCTGGTTGAAATCATTTTCATCTCTGTATCCAATAGCTACAATAGCTAAAGTTGCATAATTGTCTTGTTCTAATGTTCTATCATAACCATTAGGGTTTATTCCTTCCATTGGTGTAGCGTCTATACCCATGCTTGCACAAGCACTGAGGAAAACACCCATTGATAAGTAAACTTGTTTTGATACCCAAGTTTTTATTTCTTCATCATTTTTGGTTTTAATAAATTCTCGATAATAATTTGCGGCACCTTGAGAAACTTCTTCTTGAATCTGTTGCTCAAATAAATCAAGATTGTCAATTCGACTAAATACTACAACGGTATCACAATCAATTACTTTTTGAGAATTAGAAAAGGATTCTAGGGATAATTTTTCTTTTAGTTCTTGGTCTCTTACAAAAGTAAACTTCCACGGTTGACTATTTATTGATGAGGGTGTAAGAAGTAGTACTTCTTGTAACTCATTGATATCTTTCGCATCAATTTTTTTATTTGGGTTGTAAACTTTTGTCGTATATCGTTCTTGCATTACCTTAACAAATGACATTGTATTTTACTCTTGTTTAAATATAAAATGTATATTACAATTAAATAACTATCGAGGATAATAACGGCCAAATAGAATAGTTGTTTTGTTAATTAATTAAAAAAAAATTTTAAAAATCTATCAACTAACATATATTATAGTGGTTAACTATGAAAAAGAGCATATTAACTGTACTCGTAATACTGATAACTACTTCTGTAAGTTACTACTCACTTAAATCAGAAGATGATCCAGCAGCGCAGTATGGATTGAAGACTTACTATCTTGTATTATTAAAGAAAGGTGAGAGCAGATAGCAACCAAAACAAGAAGCAATGAAGCTACAAGAAGCACACTTAAACAATATTTCTCGTCTTGCAGAGTTAGGTAAGATTGTAATTGCTGGTCCATTATTGAACAATTCTGAGATTAGGGAATTTTCATCTTTGATGCCGAAAGTCAAGAAGAGGTGAAACAACTCTGTGCAACAGACCCAGCCATAAAAGCTGGTAGACTGAAAGCAGAAGTTCATCCTTGGATGTCAGAGCCAGGAAACTGTTTACCTGAATAAACGGAATAAAATTATATGAAAAAATTGCTTACTCCAATAAAATTGGGGAATACAGACATACCAAACAGAGTTGCAATGGCACCTCTTACTCGCTGCCGTTCAGACAGAAGTGGCTTAGCGAATGAACTGATGGCAGAATATTACTCACAAAGGGCAAGTACTGGTCTAATAGTTACTGAAGCTACAAATATATCACCAATAGCAGTAGGGTATATGAACACACCTGGCATTTGGTCTGATGAACATGTCGAATCTTGGAAGCCAGTAACTAAGGCAGTCAAAGAAAAAGGAGGCCATTTCTACTTACAATTATGGCACACAGGTAGATCATCACACCCAGATTTTCATGATGGTGAATTGCCTGTTTCTGCATCTAACATAAACTCAGGTGGTACTGTGTACACATACGATGGGTTGAAACCAAAAGTTGATCCACGTCCGCTAACTTTAGAAGATATTGAATCTACTATTCAAGACTATGTTAATGCCGCTAATAACGCAATAAAGGCTGGATTTGATGGGGTAGAAATACATGGAGCTAACGGCTACCTTATAGATCAGTTTATATGCTCTGGTTCTAACGACAGAACAGATAAATATGGTGGTAGTATTGAAAATAGATGCCGGTTTGCACTTGAAGTTGTGAAAGCTGTATCGGAGAGTATAGGTAGTGAAAGAACGGCTATCAGATTGTCTCCAAGTGGTACTTTTAATGGTATGATTGACGAAACTCCTGTAGAAACTTTCAGCTATTTGGTGGGAGAATTGAACAAATATGACCTTTCCTATTTACATATTATGGAACCTTATGCTCCTCCAGGAAAGACTTACGTCCCCCAAGAAAAATATCTGCAAGATAGAGAGGTGACTCCACACTTCCGTAAAATCTACAATGGAACACTAATAACTAATAGTGGTTATGATATAGAAGAAGCAGAAAGAACACTTCAGAATGAAAACGCTGATATGGTTGCATTTGGTAAATTGATAATCGCGAACCCGGATTTAGTGAAGCGAATAGAAGTTGATGCCGAACTAAATGATTGGAGTGTCCGCACCTTTTACAAAGGCGGTAGCAAGGGATATACCGACTATCCATTTTTGTAATTAATATTATTAGATTTAGTATGTAATAATATTACAATAGAATTTATTAAGAAACGTGATAGTTGTTATGACAACTAAAAATGACAATATATCTGATAATTCTATCGGTTGTCTCACCGGCATAGCATACAGAGCTGTTAATAGAACTTTGAGCAATAACTTAAGGATTGCGGGCAACAAGATAACATCTGAGCAATACGGTATACTAAAGCAGTTGTGGTCTACACAAGGCTTGACTCAGTTGGATATAGCCAAAGCAACTCACAAGGATAAACCTGGAATTACTAGGCTTTTGAATAACCTTGAACAAAAGGGACTTATTGAGCGAAGAGTTAATAAAGATGATAAACGTTGCAACAAAATTTACCTAACTAAAGCTGGTAAGGATTTGGAAAAAACTTCAATAGAGCTTGGTCTTAAAACAAGAAAACAAGCACTAGAAGGGGTTAATAAGAAAGAATTAGAAATATGTAATAAAGTACTTTGGGAAATAAGTAGAAATCTAGAAGAATAAATTTATTTTAATATTATATGGAGTTTTAAAATGTACAAATTGATTATAACTACAATTGCACTTGGTTTATTTGCTATGGCTAATGTAACTGCAGCTGAGTACGAAGTAGACACAGAAAAAACTAAACTGAAATGGCACGCTGAAAAAGTAACTGGTGAGCATGACGGATATGTAAGTGTTAAGTCTGGCAGTGTAGACTATTCTGATGGTAAATTAACTGAAGGTGAATTTGTAATAGATATGACTTCTATCATGAATACTGATATTGAAGATGAAGGTTATAGAGCAAAACTTGAAAACCACTTAAAGTCTGATGATTTCTTCTCTGTTGAGAAATACCCAGAAGCAAAATTTGAGATAACAGAAGTTAAAACTGTTTCTGGTCAGACTATGGTACACGGCACCATGATGATAAAAGGTATAACTAAAAAAGTTTCATTTCCAGCAGAGCTATCTGCAAGTGGAGATTCAATGACTGCAGTAGCAACTATTACTTTAGATAGATCAGATTACGATGTTAAATTTAGATCTAAAAGTTTTTTCGATATAGAAGCACTTGGTGATAAACTGATTTACGATGAATTTACAATGACTTTGCATTTGGTTGCTAACAAGTAAGCAACTGGTAAGCAGAGATTGAATATGAAAAAACCGAGCTAGGTGGCTCGGTTTTTTTTTATCCTTTATTCTTCATGTTAAGTAGTTCTTCTTGGTTTAGTGTTCGTAACCTAAGACCGGCACTTTTTACGTTTTTGGCCAGGTCAGCTAAGCTCTCTTGCTCGAATAATTCTTTCAGGTTTTTGCGGTGGACAGTCCAGGTGTCGTGAAGTGGGCAGGGTTTGTAAATGCCACATCCCTCTAACCCCAAAGCACATTCGTCAAATAAGCTCATTCCATCTATTGCTGAAATTATCTCAAACAACGAAATATTTTTAGTGTCCTGTGAAAATTTTACTCCACCTTTTGGACCTTTGTGCGAAAGTAGAAGACCTTCATTAGTGAGCTGTTGCAATATTTTTGTGAGAAAGTGAGCTGATAAATTCAGATCTTTTGCAACTTTACTAATAGATATATAGTTATCTACCGCTTCCGAAGCTATATAAATTGAGGCTCTTATGCCGTAAACACATGATTTAGATAATAATGCCATATTAAAAAATAATAGATATGAGGATAATAATATCTTTTTTATCTATTTTTTGATTCATACAAGGAATTAATTTAATAAACAACTAATTATAATTCAAATAAAATATCGATTTAAATGAATTTCACTTGTAATCTTAATATCAATATGCAGTATATTATTTATCTAAGAGATATTAATTTTATAGATTGTAAGATGAGAATTAAATCAAGCTTATAGATTCTTTAACTGTAGTTTGAATCTTCCACGTACAGTCGATTCTATAGGTAAGTGTAGAGCTCTGATTGTGACTTCGTTAGCAAAGCTGTTTAGTTGTCTTTCATTAGGTATAAATTCGCACTGCTCTTCATTGTGGTTACTAGCAAAACAACTGAAAGAGCATTTACAAGGAACTTGGTTGTAAAGTGAATAGCGTGTAAATCCACATTCCATTGGTCTAAGCATATGAAGCCCCACCCAAGCGTTGACAATTGGGTAAGGATTTGTTTTTAATGCGTGAAATTTCCCAAATCGCTCATTAAAATCCTCGAGCAATTGTTCAAGTCTAGCATCCGATTCTTTACCACAGTTCTTCATCATACATTCAAAGAATCTGTCACAATCCTTATTAATGCATGATTTCAAATCCATATCAAATCTGTTCTTTAAGTAAGAAGAGTATGATTGATTATCTAGTTTAGAGTAAAATTTTAGAGCATCATCTATTAGCTTATCTCTCAGAGTTTTCTTCTCTAGTAGACAGCATTTGTGCTCCATTTCTTTGTCTCTGTTTAGCTTATGCAGGTAAAGCTTTATTTTTGCAGATTCAAAATTGCGATTTACTGGTTTTTCTATTGCTTTTATATCTCTAGTTAGGAATGTATTTACTTTATAGCCTCTGTTTTTCAATCTGTCAATTAAATTTGACCAGACTAATTCAGTGTTGTCCTCAGCAATTTCAAACCCAATAATGTTCGATGATAGTCCTTCTATGGCAAATGCTATATACATTTCATTATTTTCAGGTGAATTATAAGAGCAATTGAAACGAATTCCTTGCAAGTAAACCACATCAGCGTTTCTAACTTCCGAACTTTTATCTAAAAAGTCCTCCCAGCTCTGAGTTTTGGAAAGGTAGTTTCTAATTTTTGTATTTATTCTATGTGGTGAGCTCTTATAAAAAGGGACTAAATCACGAACAGAGTGACCAAGTAAATATGATTCAGCAACTGTACTAATATCTGGTTTATTATGTATAACTATACCTTTTACCCAAGTTTTGGAGCAATCCTTGCACCTTAGCCTAGGGTCGCCTGATCTAGTCTTACCATGTTTTATAACATTTTCAGACTGACAGTAAAGACACGATATTTTTTCTTTATTTGCCAATATATTAGCTGCTTACAGTGTTGTTAATTGCTTCACTAACTTTATTAAATATATCATTAACCGAACCTACACCATCTATATTGTGCTCTATATCTTGTTTTGTATAGTATTCAATTATTGGCTTGGTCTGTTCTTCATAAACTTTTAATCTATTACTAACAGTTTCCTCATTGTCGTCTTTTCTTTGGATTAACTCTTCACCGTCATTGTCACATATACCATCATTTACAGGAGGATTGAACTTAGCGTGATAAGAAGTACCACACTTAGGGCAGACTCTTCTACCTGTTAACCTTTCCATAAGTTCACTATTAGGAACATTCAGAACAATAGCTAGATTGATTTTATCATTCAAGTCGCTCATTAACTCATCCAATGCTTCAGCTTGAGCAATAGTCCGAGGGAACCCATCTAATAGTATTCCACTGCTGTTCCCACGAGCTTTTTCAATTTCGTACCTCATCATGTCTATTATGATATCATTGGGAACTAAGTTACCAGCGTTAATGAATTCTTTTGCCTTTTTACCAAGTCCAGTTTCATTTTTCAAATGTTCGCGAAGTATATCACCAGTCGCTATTTGCGTTAGGTCATACTTTTCACATATTTTTTTTGCTTGTGTTCCTTTACCAGCTCCCGGAGGGCCTAAAAATATTAAATTCATCTAAGTTGTTTATTAATTTGTTAATGTATTTAATTCAATTTCACAATTTAACTAAGAACGAAACTAATTACAATAAATTGACTTTTTTTGTGATGATGTGTTGGTTTCTCAAAAGAATAATAGAATCAGATATTTATAAATGCTAATAAAAAAACAGCTTAGCCAATCTAAATAACTAAGCTGTTTTTAAATATAATTTAAAACTCTATGTGCAGTTGTGAGCTGCTTGGTTTTATATTATCTAAGTTTGATATCTGTATTCCTAGCAGTCTAACCGGCTCTTCAGGATAATTTGGAATCATAAGTAATTCTGAAATAATTCCATAGATCTCATTACTTGAGGAAATATAATCATTGAGTGTTCTGCTTCTTGTCTTGATTACAAAATTATGATACTTTATTTTTAAAGTCACTGTTCTACCTGATAACTTTTTTTTCTCCATATCACTTGCTACTTTTTTAGAAATCTCATAAAGCTTGCTTAGCATTTCGTGGTGGTCATCTATATTGTCTGCAAATGTTCTCTCCCTGCCAATTGATTTTCTTAGTCTTTTGCTCACAACTGGGCTAAAGTACTTAAAAGTGACTTGGTCATGAAGGTATACTCCCATCTTTCCGAAGTTTAGAGCCATATAGACCTTTCCTTTATCTAATATATCTTTACCAATATACATCCCCTTAGAGTTTAATTTTTCTTTATTCACTTTGCCAACACCTGGTATCTTTTCAACTTCCAGCTGAGCAACAAATTTGTCTGCTTTATTTGGATGGATAACATAATATCCGTCTGGCTTGTTGCAATCAGAAGCAACTTTGGCTAAGAATTTATTAAATGAAATGCCTGCTGATGCAGTTAGGTTTACCTCTTTTTTTATTCTTCTTCTTATCTCTATAGCTATCTCTTTTGCTGTCATCTCATTTGGTTTGTAATCAGTGACATCAATGTATGCTTCATCTATAGAAACCTGCTGAATCTTATTTGTGTAGGATTTAAGAACTTTCATTACTCTATCAGAAGCCTCTTTATAAGCCTGATAGTTCCCCCGAACAAAAATAATATGTGGGCATAGCTTTCTGGCTTGATGAGATGGCATGGCAGAACGTACGCCAAATTTTCTTGCTTCATAGCTAGCTGCTGACACAACTCCTCGGTGGCCACCACCCACAGCTATTGCCTTGCCTCTTAGTTTAGGGTTGTTCCTTTGTTCAACTGATGCAAAAAACGCATCCATATCAATATGTATTATTCTGTGGAGGTTATTCATTTTTATAATGATTAAGCAATTTTTCAGCTTGTTAATTTTATAAAAAATGAGAGAGGTAAAAAGAACTAAGAGAGATGAACAAATATAAGGAATAATTTTAATAATAAATTAGAATTTAGAGATTTAATCTTTCCTGTCTTTAATGTTACTCAACATCCCTTTGAATATAAATCCATGGAAAGGCAATACTGAATACCAATACATTCTACCAATTAAACCCAGTGGTCTGAATGTAGCTGTTTGTGTAATTTTATTATCATCAACTTTGAATTCTAGCCATGCTTCACCTGGCAATTTCATTTCTGCGAATAGTAAAAGCCTACCTTCTTTTTTATTAGCATAAAGGACACGCCAAAAATCTAAAGCATCGCCTGCAGATAGGGAATTGGGGCTTGTTCTACCTCTTCTTAGACCAACACCTCCAGCAAATTTATCCATCAAACCACGTATCTCCCATAGCCAATTACCATAGTACCAGCCATTATCTCCACCTATTTGCCATACATTCTGAGTTACTCTTTCTCTATCATCTATATCAAAAGTCTTCACATCTGTAAACGTTCCGTGTTCTGGCACTTTTATGAATTCCGTAATGTTGAAATCAATGCCACTACTTGCAAATGAGTCTTTCCAGCTAGAAACTATATTGTTGTCTTCTATTCGTTTAAACGCATTTTGGATGGCCTCTTTGAAAGATATTGGTTCTACATTCAGTATTTTATTAATATCATGGTTTCTGCAAACTACTTCCACTTTCATGCTATCAACTAGTGAACGAGCTAATTTGTATGAGGTGGATGTTACAAAGTATAACCAATAAGATGAAAGGCGTGGAGTCATCAGAGGTACTGTAATGATAGTTCTATTCAGATTACGAACTTCGGCAAATTGCAAAAGCATCTCTTCATAAGTTAGTATATCATAACAACCAATGTCAAAATTTCTATTATAGGTTTCTTTTTGTCCTATTGACTTCTTTAAAAAAGTAAGTACATCCGATATACCAATGGGTTGACAGCGAGTTTGTAGCCATTTTGGTGCTATCATAATAAAAAGCTTTTCAACCAAATCACGAATTATTTCAAACGAGGCACTTCCTGAACCAACTATAATCCCAGCTCGCAAACAAGTAAAATTATAATCACCTTTTTCTAATTCATCTTCAACATTTTTCCTTGATTGCAGGTGTTCTGATAGTTCAGATTCATTTGTTATACCGCTTAGGTAGATTACTTGTTCTACATTTGTATTGCTTAATCTATTTCTAAAGTTTTGCGCTGATTGCTTCTCCAGTTCTTTGTAATTGTCAAAAGATGACATAGAGTGGACTAGGTAAAAAGCAACATCAATATCGTTGGGAATTGCTGAGAGTGACTTTTCTTCTAACAAATCAATCTCAACGATTGATATGTTTTCTTCTAACGAGTCTGGGTAGTTGAATCGAGTTTTATCTCTTACGCAACAAACTACATGGTGCCCATCTTCTACTAACAGGGGTAGCAATCTTTTGCCTATATATCCTGTTGCTCCTGTTAGTAATATTCTCATTTAGTTTTGGGTTTGATGGTGTTCAGCTATTAGAATATAAGTAATTAAATGAAAAGTATTGTGAATAGAATAAAGTATTTAGATCCCTATTCGTTATATTGGACTACAACTGTTTTGTAATGTATGAATATATAATATTATGAATAACAATCTATCAAACTCAAAAGTCGAATTGATTCAATGGTTAGCCTCATTGAAAGATGAAAGTATTATCTCTGATTTACTTGCCTTACGCAATAAGTTAGACAGCGACTGGTGGAGTGAAATTTCCGAGTCCGAAAAGACTTCTATCAAAAAGGGCTTAAACGATTTGGACAATAATAATACTATTTCTAACTCAGAAGTAAAGAAGTTGTATGAAAAATGGTTATAAAGTCAGCTGGACAAATAATGCTAAGGCAGAACTAGAAGATACTATTTCCTATTTAGAAAAGAGTTTCCCCGATTCAGTCATTCGTCGATTAGTTCAAAAACTAGAACATATACTTACTTTAATTGCTGACAAACTAGAGCTTTATCTATCAAGTCAGGAACTACCTCACATAAGAAGAGCTGTAATATTAAAATATAATACAATGTATTATACTGTAAAAGATGATGAAATAATTATACTCTCCTTTTTCTCTAATAGAAAAGACAAGAACAAGTTAGAATTATAATAGTCGGGCTTGTTTTATTTTATCGTAGAGGCGTATTGTTTATGTCTGAGCTCTTCTACTCCTCTGGAGGAGCTGGCAGAAACTTGTTTCTGACTGAGGAGGAATAAAATGTCACAGCGAGCGTAGCGCGGCTGTCTGCTTTGAACAAGATAGATTGCCACAAAATATCAGTAAACTGATATTTCTCGCAATGACAGCTCTTCGTCCACCTCCGTCTTTTGCTTTTTAGCAAAAGACACCTCCGCTAATGCCTTTGGCTTCACACGCAGCGGAGGACAGTTCCGACGACAATTTTTCGCTCACCCAAAAAAAAATCCCCATTCTTTTCAGAACAGGGATTATAATTATCATCAAAACTCTTACGAGCAGCCGCTCGTTGTGCCGCAGTCCTCGCAGACCGTACAGCTACCGTTGCGCTTCACTCGCGATGAGCTACAAGTAGAGCACATCTCACCTGTGTAGCCCAAGCTCATTGCTTCTTTTAGCTCAGCAGTTCTTGCGTTACCACCACTTTTAGTGTTAGTTGTTACTGCTTTCAGCTTCAAAGTAGAATGGCTGTCTAATCTGTTTTTTGCAATATCTTTTTCATCTGGCTGATCGCCTTCATTACCGTCGTTGCCCCTTGCTTCAATATCTTGCAATTGCGCAGCAGCATCAGTGTTCAGTTCAGTTTTTTCTGCATCATTGTCGAACACATGTACTAAGTCATTTCTCTGCAAGTAGTCATAACCAAGAGTACGGAATACATAATCTAAGATAGATGTAGAGTTCTTAATCGCTTCGTGACCTTGTACCATGCCAGCTGGTTCGAACCTAGTGAAAGTGAATGTATCAACAAGCTCTTCCAATGGCACACCATATTGTAATGCTTTGGAAGCCAAGATTGCGAAGCTGTTAAGCATTCCACGGTAAGCAGCACCTTCTTTGTACATATCTATGAAGATTTCACCCAATTGGCCATCTTCGTACTCACCAGTTCTTAAGAATATCTTGTGCCCACCAACTGTAGCTTCTCTGATTATACCTTTTCTTCTCTTAGGCAGTTTGTATCTTTGAGATTGGCGAACCAATTTGCCTTCTCTGTGTTCGTGTAGTTCTTTAGCACCAAGTGTTTCATCAAGCGAAGTCTCATCACCTAATAGAACTACTTCGTCCATATCGTCATAGTTAGCTGAGTTCAATGGTTGTGAAAGTTTAGAGCCATCTCTGTAAAGAGCAATTGCTTTCAACATCAGTTTCCATGACTTCATGTGCACTTCGCTTATATTATTTACAGATGCGTCACCAGACATATTCACAGTCTTAGAGATAGCACCAGAGATGAACGGTTGAGCCGCTGCCATCATCTTAACGTGACCCATGTAAGAAATTGATCTCTCACCTTTCTTACCGCACTTATTAGCACAGTCGAATATTGGTAGGTGTTCTTCTTTTAGGTGCGGTGCACCTTCTATCATCATTGTACCACATATATAGTCGTTTGCTTCTTCTATCTCTTCAGCCGTGAAGCCAATAGCACCTAATATGTTCAGATTTGAGTCGGCAATTTCTTCGTCACTAAGACCCAACTTCATCATAAAGTCTTCGCCCAATGTCCATTTGTTGAATGCAAACTTAATATCAAACACGTCGTCTAATTGGTCTTCAACTAATTTCAATTTCTCTTCAGTAAATCCTTTTTCCATCAAAGTAGCTTTGTTGATTGCTGGGCAACCTACCAAAGTACCATGACCTTTACTGTACTTTACAATTTCTTCTATTTCTGTTTCAGTGTAACCTAGCTTAACTAATGCTTTTCTTACTGATTGATTTACAATCTTGAAGTATCCACCACCAGCTAATTTTTTGTATTTTACAACTGCAAAGTCTGGTTCGATACCAGTAGTATCACAATCCATTACCAGACCAATAGTTCCAGTAGGAGCAATAACTGTTACTTGTGCATTTCTGTAACCGTGGTTTTCACCCATTTCTAGTGCGTTGTCCCACACTTCTCTTGCCGCTACTAACATATCTTGTGGACAGAATCTTGTATCTATACCTTGAGGTCTGATTGTTAGGCCTTCGTATTCTGAAGTCTTAACATTATAAGAAGCTCTTCTGTGGTTACGGATAACTTTTAGCATGTGCTTAGAGTTCAAATCATATTCTGGGAAAGTACCAAGTTCTTTCGCCATTTCAGATGAAGTTGTGTATGCCTGACCACATAAGATAGAAGTCAGAGCACCTGTCCAAGCCAACGCCTCTTGCGAATCGTAAGGAATACCATTCACCATTAGTAAAGTACCAATGTTTGCATATCCAAGACCCAATGTTCTGAATTTATAGCTCAAGTCAGCTACTTTCTTCGATGGAAACTGTGCCATTAGCACAGAGATTTCTAATATTACAGTCCAAACTCTAATTGCGTGTTTGTAACCTTCTATATCAAACTCGCTTGTCTCTTCGTTGTAGAACTTCATTAAGTTCAAACTCGCCAAGTTACAAGCAGTATCGTCTAAGAACATATACTCTGAACAAGGATTAGAAGCATTAATTCTGCCTGACTCTGGGCAAGTGTGCCACTCGTTAATAGTAGTATCATACTGCAAACCTGGGTCAGCCGATTTCCAAGCTGATAAGTTAATCTTGTTCCATAGGTCTCTTGCTCTTAGTCTTCTTGTGCGTTTTTCATCAGTTCTCCACTTCAGTTCCCACTCTTCGTCAGCTTCCACAGCTTTCATAAAGTCGTTAGTAACACGGACAGAGTTATTAGCGTTTTGACCACTAACTGTGTTGTAAGCTTCGCTCTCGTAGTGAGTGTCATACTCTTCTATATCAATAGAAGTGAATCCCTGTTTTACTAAATCAAGAACTCTATCGATATAGTTAAGTGGAACACCACGGTGAACAGCACGCTTAACTAAATCTTTCAATACATTATTGTTTTCTACATCAGCACCGTTAGTAATTGCCTCTTCCATGATCGCTGACAAGAAAACCTTATTTATCTTAGAACCAGTTACTAATGCTGCAACTTTTTCTTCTTCCTTCGCTTTCCACTCTATAAATTCCTCTACATCTGGGTGATCAATATCAACCACTACCATCTTTGCTGCACGCCTTGTAGTACCACCTGATTTGATTGCCCCTGCGGCTTTATCAAATATTTTCAAGAAGCTCATCATTCCAGAAGATACCCCCCCTCCTGATAATGGTTCTTCGCTACTTCTTATTTGTGAGAAATTTGATCCAGTACCGCTACCAAATTTGAATATTCTTGCTTCGCGAGTAATTAGATCAAATATACCACCTTCGTTGAGCATGTCATCGCTAACAGACTGAATAAAACATGCGTGGGGTTGAGGTCTAGTGTATGCATCTTTCGACTTTTCTATCTTACCTGAATCTGGGTTCACATAGTAGTGACCTTGCTTGTTGCCAGTTATGCCATAAGCGAAGTTAAGACCTGTGTTGAACCACTGTGGTGAGTTTGGTGCAGCCGATTGATTAAGAAGCATGTAGGCAGCTTCTTCATAAAATATTTCAGCGTCTTTTTTAGTATCAAAGTAGTTATATTGCTCGCCCCAATGCCTCCAAGTGCCAGCCAAACGGTGAACAACTTGCTTCACAGAGTTTTCAGTGCCAGTTACCTGGTCGCCATTTTCATCTAATAATTTCTTTCCGTCTTCATCGAACTGAGGTACACCAGCTTTTCTAAAGTATTTTTGGGCTAATATATCTGTGGCCATCTGAGACCAACCTGTAGGGACTTCTACATTTTTCATATCGAAAACTGCAGAGCCATCTGGATTTTTTATTGAAGACGCACGATGTGTGTATTTGAACAAGTCATATACGCTACTGTCTTCTTTTGTTAAATATCTAGAAAATTTCATGTCGAGGCACCTGAAAATAAATTAATAACTACTTGATTATACTTAGCATAACACGGGGATATCACAAACTTACCTGTTTCTCACTTTTGAATAAATGGCTAATTCGGCAATTTATAGTTTTTAATAATATTACAACTAAGTGGATGCAATTAAAGATTAATTGCCTATTGATTGCAAGGGAGAATTATCCACACCAATCATTATAGGCACTTTCAATTTTCCACAATTACACTTACGTAGTTTTATCCATTTTGGATTTGTCGAATTATGCTGCAATTCTAAAATATAGAATAAAAACGAGTGTAGCAAATAGTAATTGTATTTTTATTTCCTAAGGCATAATAATATTGTGGCTTAACGCCATTAGGAGTCCTTTTTCATCGAAACTCTATTAATGAAAAACAAGAAGAGTAATACCGAAATAGCTACTGAAATTAATAAGTTCAAGTGTATTAATTAAGTAGATATTATTCTTAGAATTTCTTAAAATTAATTTAAATAGAACCTTATTCTATTTTCATCGTTTCATTTATTATATTGTATAATAATAAAGGATAGAATTATGAAATACCTATTACTTACTATAGTTGCTTTAATAACACTTAGCTCTTGTAGCGATGATAGAGTAACAAGCTACAAATCTGATTATACTACATTTGTTTATACGTTGGATGAATTTAGTTGGAGTGAGTACCAAGATGCACCAGGGTACTTCGCCGAAATCAATGCACCTGAGATTAACTATAATATATTAGACTATGGTTACTTTCTAACATATTTGAATATTGGTACTGAATTAGACCCAAACTACGTAGAGCTACCTCAAACACAAGTTTATACTGATGAAAATGGAATTACTTATTCGATTGAGTTAGTTCCTAATTATAGTTTTGAGAAAGTAAGAATCGAATATTTTGACACACACCCAGATGGTGTAGTATTTCCTCCTTTCGATTATAGTTTTAGGACTGTAATTATAAGCGAGCCATATATTATAAATGGGTTAAAATCTGGCGAAATTAATTCTGATTATGAATCAGTGGTCAATGAAATGCAAAACAATAATGTAGAAATAAATACAATTGATTATCAATAATGCCTGAATCTGAATTATTCAAAGAAATTAGCTCCCTATCTACTGAACAGCTAAATCCTAATTCAATGGATATTGATATTTCAGATACTAAGACTATTGTAGAAATAATCAACTCTGAAGACAAAAAAATTGCTGATGCTGTAGAAGAAGAGATTGATAATATTGTAAAAGCATTAGATGGAATAGTTGAAAGATTTCAGAAAGGTGGTCGCTTGTTCTACTTCGGTGCAGGTACTTCTGGCCGGTTAGGAATATTAGACGCGTCTGAATGTCCGCCAACATTTGGAACAGAACACGAATTAGTTCAAGGCAAAATAGCAGGTGGCAAGCAGGCGATGTTTGTTGCCCAAGAGGGGGCAGAAGATGACCCACAAAATGGTGTTAACGAGGTATTAGAAGCCGGTCTTAATGCAAATGATATTGCTTGTGGATTAGCCGCCTCAGGCAGAACACCATACGTGTTGGGTGCTCTGCAAAAAGCAAACGAGATAGGAAGCTTGACTATGTTGGTAACTACTGCCGGACATGATAAAATAAAATCATTGTCAGTAAAACCTGATATAGTAATTTCTCCAGATGTAGGCCCAGAAGTTGTTGCAGGTTCCACGAGAATGAAATCTGGGACTGCTCAGAAAATGGTACTCAATATGCTTACCTCAGCCGCTATGATTAGAATGGGGAAGACTTATGGTAATGTAATGGTCGATTTGAAGCAATCTAATTCGAAGCTGATAGAGCGTTCAAAAAAGATAATTATGAGTATATGTGATGTTAGTTATGACAATGCAACCAAGCTTCTAAATGACAGTGGAAACCATGTAAAAACTGCAATTGTTATGAACTTGACTAATTGTGATAAGCAAGAAGCTAAAAATAAGCTAAAAAGGAACAATGGCTTTATCAAAAAAGCGATAATTGATTAAATCAGCAGGTAGTCTATGAGTAGTTTCAAATTAAGACCTCGGTTCAAAAAGATAAGCTCTGGAACTTTAGAAGAACACAGAGTACATTTCCAAAAATTAATTGATTCTACCGATGAGTTTGGTGGCACTGTAGCTAAAGCAATGGTAAAAATACGAATAGCTGAAAAAGATAATCATTATTGGTCGCCAGAACTAAGTTTGATGTTAGAAGAACACGAAAAGGGAACTTTGATTAGGGGGTTATATAGCCCTAAATCAAGTGTTTGGACTCTGTTTGCATTCGCTTATGGCTCAATAGCTATGCTTATGGCTGGATTGTTAGTTTGGGGTGGATTAGAGTGGCAGATGAACGGTAATCATGACTTAATTTACACAGATGTGCCAGTACTATTAGGTATAGCGTTACTAATATATGTTATAGCTCAATTAGGTCAGAAAATTGGAGCTGAGCAAATGTTCGCACTACACCATGTACTAATGATACTAACTTTATACCTGGTGAACAAAGAACATTATCATGGTGGCTAACAGTTGTAGACAAAACACAACCAGCTAGTGCTACAATTATGTTTAAAGATGATTCTGATAACGATACCTCTATTACTATTAGCTACTCACCTACAGAAATTGATGTAGCTAGTAGAAATGAATTCGGTAGTATTTATATGACTGACTCAGCAGTTACTATGCAAGATACTATTAGAAATCCTTCAGAGGATACCCCATTATATATTACTAGGGTAGAATTAAAAAATGAAGAACAAGGATTAAGTATAGTTGGTTATGAACCAGAAACCTGGTCACCAGGAATGGTGATTTCTGAAGATAGTGAAGTGATAGTTAATATTCAATTTGACCCAACAGAGCTTGATGCAAATACTACATACATTGACTCACTTGGTCTTGGATACGGGGACAAAGACTTTGTTGAATGTAAATTCGAATACCGAACTGAACAAACTTTTGATACTAGAATATCCAATGTAGAAATGTTAGCTAAATCTCAATATAGCTTATATCCTAACCCAACGAAAAATAGAATTACTATTTCACTTGAAGAGAATGTAAATATTAGTAGATATGTAATTTATGATATTGATGGGAACTCAATATTAAGTGGTAACGGAAATTATACTTCGATTCAATCTTTTGACATTAAATCCTTGTCCAAAGGGATGTATATTATTGAAGTTATAACTAATAATCAAAAGTTTATCAGAAACAAATTTATTAAACAAGACTAGATTCAGTTCTGTAAAAAATTGATTTTTAAGATTCAATAGTTAGGATGAGGTCAATTCCTCACTCCACTATAAATTTCCTACTCATCTCACCAATTCTTAAGATATATACACCAGACTGAAGGGAGGTGATATCTATACTATCTAACCCTTTTGAAGTTTTTACAACTTTCCCTTCTAAAGATATAATTTCAACTAAATCAGCCTTGTATTTGCTGTCAATATTTATGAAGTTTCTAGCAGGGTTTGGGAATAAGTCTAACTCTCGGATTTCAGTAATATCAACATTAGTTCTTACTTCTCTGTAAAATTCAATCCAATTGTTATCTAAAACCTGACCTAAATTTTCAATACCTTGCTTAGGGAATTCAGGGTAGTCATCATTAGCTGGGAACATCAAAATCTGTAAGGTCAGAACTACTTTTTTCCCTGCTAATAAATTAAATCTGTGGGAAGGTGAAAACACTTTAATCTCACCCGTTATTTTTTTTACTGAATCAGGTTGAATATAATCTTCCATTTGAAAAAAACTATAATCAGTTTCTAAACCTAGATTATATACACCATAATTTAGCCTAGATAAATTTTGATTTTCATTATATTCAATATCAATTTTGTAGTCATTGTCAATTACCATATATTGAAACTCTTCCCCTTTTTCAGTTTCATCCACTTCGGTTGCGAATACTGCATAAGAATCATCTTCAGGAAGTAACATTATGTCATTATCTACACCTTTGAATCTTTGGCTTGCTCTAGTTATGTCAATATCTACTATAGGGGCAATAGAGACACTGTCTAAAATTTTTGTACCTCTGTTGTGAACGATCCAAGTTATAAAAAGCACATTTGGTAAGTTTTCTAATGTATATGTTTTGGTCTCAACATCTATTCTGAGATCTCCGGATTCTTTTGGATTTGGAATTTTCTCAATCGGATAGCTGGCGTCTATTTTTGCGATAGTAACCATATCTTCTTCACTTCTTATTTCGGGTCTAGATATGGTACGGGTCCTTTCGGAATTTTTAATAATATAATTCCCATATATTTTTTCAAATTTATTATTTCCAACCCACACTGGCCATCTGAATTCATTCATGAACTCTTCTTTTGCAATTCCAGAGTATATATCATAATCATTTGAATTGTAAACTCTGTATTTGCTTTCGGTTGGTTCGGAAGTGTCAGCATAAGAACCAATAGTAAAATCGCTCTTGGATGTGTTAGGGTGATAAGTGTAGAAATTTCTATTTTCACCATTTGGGAGCTTCGTGAATATTGCTAATCCAGCACCATAAATATATTGCGCATCACTTCCTTTAGGCCAGACAAATCTTGATTGATTTAGTTCACTGCTATATCCAACTTGACCTAAATTGTTCAATATGAAACCTATCTCACCAACTGAACTTCTTCTTTCAACAAAGTGTTCTTGACTTACTAGTTGAATAGTTGTCAAAAATATTAAAATTGTAGCTGTTTTTAATCGCACTACACGCCTCTGGTTGCTGGTTCCCAAATATATTTGTGAAGTTGCATTTGCATTCTAACTGGAAGGCTATCCTTTAATATCCAATTTGCCAAATCTACTGGCTCAATTTCACCGAATACTGGTGACATTAAAACTTCAGAGACTCTATCAAATAGCTGATATTCTTCGCATTTCTTAATTGACCAGTCATAGTCGTTTCTATCTTTTATTACAAACTTCACTTCATCTTTATCGTCTAATTTTTCAATATTAGAGTAATTATTCTTCTTGTGCATAGCAGAACCAGGACATTTTAAATCTAATATTTTTACTGCTTTGTTAGAAACCTTTCCTATGTCTTGCTGCCCATTTGTTTCTATTACTACTTCCATACCTCTATCTATGGCTGCATCAACTAATTCACTAATATTTTTTTGTTCTAAAGGCTCTCCACCGGTTAACATCAAGAACTTACAGTTGTGACTATCTACTTCCTTTAAGATTTCTTCAATGCTCATTAGCGTTTCAGTTTGCTTTCTATCTAAAGCGTAAGGCGTATCGCACCAAGTACAACGCAGCAAACAACCTTGCATCCTAACAAATACACAAGGCAACCCTGCTCTGCTTCCTTCACCCTGTATGGAGTAAAATATTTCGTTTACATTGTATTTTATCATTTTATCACTCATAATAACAGACAAACATATAGGTTAAAAGTTACTAAATCCTTTCTAATATTGCAATTGACTCTATGTGATAAGTCTGTGGAAACATATCAACTGGTTGAACACTTACTACCTTGTATCCTTCTTTTAATAACTCACAATCTCTTGCCTGAGTCGATGGATTGCAACTAACATATATTAACTTAGGAGCATTTATTTCTAACAAATGGTTGATTAGATTTTTGTGCATACCAGCTCTCGGTGGATCGATAAAGATTAAGTCTGGCTCGGATAATTTATCCAGAAGTTCAGGAGTTTGCTTAGCATGCAAATCAGCTACCTGAAAGTCTGTGTTGTCAAGTCCGTTCATAATTGCATTTTGCTTTGCATCATTAATTGAAGATTCAACTAATTCTAAACCATATACCTTATTTACTCTCTTTGCTGCAGGAAGAGCAATGGAGCCAGTACCACAATATAAATCCCAAACAGTCATATTTTCATTCAGGCTTGCTGATTCTAATATTTTACAGACAAAATTATTTAGTTGTATCCTATTTGTTTGGAAGAATGAGAATGGAGAGACCTTGAAATCTACTCCTAATATCTTGTCTATCAAATATTCTCTTCCAATAATTAATCTGCTTGATTCTATTGCTACTGGCGATGGTCCAGAGTTTATTGCATGTATGAAGTTGATTTTTTCTTCTAGTTTTTCATCTATAAGTGCTGCCAGCTCATCTATAAGTTTATCGTGCTCATCATCACTTGCATTAGTAGTAAGAATTATCATAATGGTATTACTACTTCCACTGTAACGTGTGATTAACTCTCTGAGGTATCCAGTTTTATCTCGTTTGTCAAATGCTGAAATATTATTTTCTAAAGCAAAATTTCTAACTATTGAAAGAATCTCATTCCCTACTTCAGGATGAATATGGCATTTTTTTATATCTAATGCTTTTTCGAAAGAGCCAGGGGAGTGCAAGCCTAGGGCAAACTCTTTATTTTCTATCTCATCTTCAGTTTCAATTTCTTTTCTTGTTACCCATCTTTTTGCACTGAATGTGAAATCCATTTTATTTCTGTAGTGAAAATCTTCTGGCGATGGTAGAACATCAAATACTTCTGTTTCTATTTTTCCTATTCGTTGAAAGGCATCAATTACATGTTGTTTTTTCCAAGCTAATTGGTCAGAGTAGGGCATATTTTGCCAACTACAACCACCACAATCATCAAAGTAATCACAACGTGGCTCAACTCTATCTTCACTTTCTTCAATTACTCTTACTAAACCAGCTTCATTGTAGCTTTTTCTTTTTCTTTTTACATAAGCTTCAACCAAATCGCCCGGGACCACTTTTTTTATGAAGTGAACTTTGTCATTGTGTCTAGCTATAGCTTTGCCTTCAAATCCAATTGATTCAATTTTCAGCTCAATATTCTTCTTTTTCTTTTTACTCATAAAGATATATTATTTTTGTTTTCGGTTTATTGTAAGTTGGTAAGTTACGAATGAGTAAGGTAAATTGTGGTGTAATAGGTTATATTTTCATCATCATACATAAACTAAAGAAGATCAAAAATCATTATCTTGACTATTAAGCCCTATAATACATAGCCTTGCTCAATAGAGTTTTTTTAATTAGTCATCATATCTTAATTCTTCTGGGAAGAAAATTCTATCGCCAAGTCCAAAACTAAGTCCAATATAATATCCACTGAAGCTATCTGCATCACCTAAGAAATCTAAGGTTTCGCTATTAATACCGCCTAAAGTTCTACCAGAAATATATCCTCCATTAAGAGCAACACTATATCTTTCACTAAACCTTAGTCTTAACTTTACTCCAACATCGTAGTAGCTGGATGGGTAATAACCAAATTCGGCATATGGATCAACACTCAACTCATCTTGCATTAACTGGTGCCAGTACCCAATTCGAATTGGTAGAATTCCAATCCCATTACCATTCTGACCCAATAAATACATTGATATTAGCGAAGTACCTGCGTAAAAGTTATAATTATCTTCAATAGGTATAGCGACATTTGCATTAGCGAATTTGAATATCATTCCACTAATTGGTGAATCAGATGGCTCAGTCTCACTCCCAAAATATGAGTACTCAGAGTTTGTATTAACTACTGTTAGCTCTGCAATTCCAATATTCCACGATGAATGCTCGTGGTCTTTCCACTCGGTGTACAACTCGGGTACACGATTAACAAAATCAAGTACAGATACACTTAGTCCAGCATAGGGGAGTGTACTAAAAATACCTTCTTCAGCAAAGTCGTTATTTGATATTTGTGGTGTCGTAGCAGAATTGTAACCAGAAGCCATTCCTACATAAGCCCTTAGGTTTAACCCTCCAATTGACCCAAGATCAAGTGAACCAGAAACATTAATATACTGTGAAGGGTAGTAACCAAGCCCAACAGCTATAGTAGCTGATAAGTAAGGTATATCATCTCTGAAATAAAATCTCTTTCTTATGTATGGAGTCAACATTGAAGTTAGACTATTCTCAGCTCTTGCATCTGGTACTATAGCTTCAAAACCATGTACTCCCCAAGTCCAATCTGGAGCATCACGGAACCAACGTAGTCTATTTTCGTAAATCCCTATTCGATAAATTCCACCTGTGAATATACTTCCACTTCCTCCACCTCTGCTACTTTCATATAGTAAATCAGCATTAGGGTGAATACCCAATAAACCACTATTGAGTGAAAAGTCTGTATCGCCACCTATAAAACCCATTCCTTCGAACAAACCTAAACGAATAAAGTCAGGATAAAAGCGGTTAACAGTGCTATCATACTTAGCTATATCTCTTTCTCTAAGAATTTCCTTTGTGGATGGGTGAACTACACCTCTATCAACATTACCGGGAGCATTTTTGATGAAATGTGTCTCTACAGTATCTTTGTTGACTACCGTATATAAGTCTTCTTCCTCACGAGTAATTGTGAAACTACATGACTGTACAACTAAAGTAACCAAAAGTATTAATAGTATTCTTGTCTTCATATCCTTACTCTATTTCTATTTCTAATTTGACTTTGTTAGCTAAAGTTGCAATTAGTTTGTCACCTGGTTCAACTGGACCAACACCTTTAGGCGTCCCTGTGAAGATACAATCACCTTTTCTCAACCCAAATACTTTTGATATATGGGCAATAATTTGCCTAATATCATTAATCATATTCTTAGTGTTGCCTTTTTGTGTTGTTATTCCATTTTTAGCTATTTGGAATTCGATATCATCTACATTACTAATATCTTTAATATCGACTATAGGAGATATAGGAGCTGAACCCATAAAGCTTTTAGCCATAGACCATGGTAAACCTTTTTCTTTTATTTTATTTTGGACATCCCTCAGAGTGAAATCAATTCCTACTGCTACGCCATCTACATATTCTAATGATTCGGAGGGGGAAACTCCCATTGTGTCCTTACCTAAAACAAATACGACCTCAACTTCGTGATGCATTAATTCAGAGTAATTTGGTATTGCTACTTTACTACCTGAAGAGGTGTAAGAATTAGGAGGTTTTATAAAAACTACTGGTTCAGTAGGTACTTCATTTCCTAATTCTTTTGCATGCTCGGCATAGTTTCTTCCAATACAGTATATCGTGCCTACTTCTTTATTGCTACCATTTATATATTCGTATTCTTTTTTCATGTTACTAGTTATTCATAATGTCGAAATACTCACCAACTTGTCTTCTCAAGCTCAATAGTGAGTCTAATTCTAATCTTGTTTTATATCCGAATGATTTTTGCTTGTAGGGTAGGCTTTCATCTGTGTATATACTATCCATTAACATACCCCATATTGGACCAGCTACACGACCACCTTGACCATCATATCCAATTGGGTTAAAGTTTATTCTCTGATCATCAAACCCAACCCATATCCCACAAATTAACTGTGGTGTGTAACCAATAAACCATGCATCTGAATTATCGTTTGTAGTTCCTGTTTTTCCAGCTGCTTCTACATCACGGAAGTATCTTCTCACTCTAGCAGCGGTTCCAGTGTTAACAACGTCTTGCATCATTATAGTCATTTCGTGTGCAATTTCTTTGTCTAAAACATCGTAGATTTTATTTGTTCTTTTCTTTCTAAAAACAAGATTACCGTTTCTGTCTTCAATTCTATTTACATAGAATGGCTCAACCCTATAACCATCGTTCGCAAAAATAGAGAATGCAGAAATATGTTGCATTGGTATAACTTCACCACCTGCTCCTAATGCCAATGCAGGAACTGCGTCTATCGGGGTAGATATACCAGCTTTTTGTAACAAATTTTTAACTTCATCTGGGTTAGTATGTTCAGTTATTAATCTTGCAGCAACTGAATTTACAGATTTTTTCAGTGCCGTAGCTACAGTCATTTTATATGTACTATCAGGGCAATCATTAGTCCCTGAACGTGGCGCCCATACTTCTTCAGTGTGTGGGTCAGTATAAACAAATGGCCCACATACTATAGAATCTGTTGGGTAAAGTCCCGATTTTAAAGACATAGAATAGACAAAAGGCTTCATAGATGAGCCTGGTTGTCTCCTAATTTGAGTAATGTGGTTCAAAGAGTGCTTAGCGTGGCTGTTGTCCTCCATGAACTTAGGTGAAGCTCCAACCATAGCTAATATTGCTCCAGATACAGGGTCAATCACTACCATTCCTATTTGGATAGTTGTTTTTTCATTCTTAACAGAATCAATAAAGTTCTTATTTTTTTTCAACTTTATAGCAACTTCTTCCCTTTTACTTTTAGGAGAAGATTTATATTCTGGATGCTTTCTTATAGCTTTCGAGATAATTTCTGATTCTAACTTTTTGTTTTTATTCCAATTCCATTTTTTATCAAATTTTTGTTGATATGCTTTTATATGATTTTCTACCACGCTATTGGCATATTCTTGAATCTTCTTATTCAAAGTTGTGTAAATTATAAGACCATCTCTGTATAAGTCATAGTCTTTATCTTTTAAGAATGGAGAGTATTCTCTTCGTATTGATTCAACATAATGTGGAGCAAGATTTGATTCCGAAGCGCTCACTGCAGTTCCTTCTCTTACCTCTATAGGTGTTTCTAATGCTAGTTGATACTCTTCATAAGTAATTTTACCTTGTGATTGCATCATCGATAAAATCAGATTTCTTCTTCTTAATGCTCTATCATAGTCAGACCTTACGTCATACCGAGAAGGTGCTTTTAGTAAGCCAATCAAGTAAGCCGACTCTGCAATTGTCAGGTCATCAGCTTTTTTATCAAAGAAAGTTCTAGCTGCAACACTTATACCATAGGCCCCTCTACCAAAATTTACAGTATTCAAATACATTTCTAAGATTTCATTTTTTGTATAAGTGTCTTCAATCTTTACTGTAACGGCAGCTTCTCTTATCTTTCTGTCTATATTACGAGAAAGGTCTAGGAATAAATTTCTAGCTAGTTGTTGAGTAATGGTTGAGGCACCCTCTGCTCTTTTGAACGGGTTTAAAGATTTTTTGATTACCGCTTTTACAAGTCTATCTAAATCTATTCCCCAATGAGAATAAAACTTCCTATCTTCAGTTGAAATTAATGCATCTATGGCCGATTTTGGCATTTCTTCTAATTTCAAATTAACTCTTCTTTGCATGAAGAAGTTATCTACTACTTCATCGTCACTACTTATAACTTGGCTAGCGTACATCTGTTCTGGATTTTCTAATTGCTCTAATGATGGCAAACCTGTAGAAATAACAGAGTAAAAGTAAATACTGACCCCAGCAGTTACTACAACCGTGATGGAAATTAATAATATGAGAAATATTCTTGGTGTCATTTTATAAATACTTTTTCTAATATAACTCTTCTTAAACGCTTATGGTATTGTTTAGTATTCTCGTTCTCAAATTTTTCTAGCTTTTGTGTCTCACCTTTACTTTTTGCTTTTAATAGGTAAATAGGTATTCCACGTTTTACTAACTGAGAAACAACAAACTCTGCCCTTTTCTGGCCTAAATTTTTATTATACGATGCACTTGCAACTGGATCTGTATGACCTGTTATAATTACTTCTTCTATTACAGATTGCGAACCTTTAATATCATTAGAAAGATTGTCAATGGCATTTTGCCAGGTTATATTCTGTTGATTTCCTAATGAGTCCAAAATATAATCATAAGGTTCATCTGACTTGTCATATTCAAAGTTAATCCGAACAGTTTTAACAATATCCATTGATATATCTCGGACTACCGAATTTGACTTGTTATTCTTGTCTACTTTCACTGTGTATTGTTCGTAGAAGAGTGTGTCATCCTCTATTTTCACATTATACTCAGGGCCTTTCTCAAGTTCAAATTTATACTTTCCCTCATTATCCGTTTTAGTTTTCTTGTAGGGGGTAGTTTCTTTTTCTTTAGTTACTGAAACATCTACATCCTTTATTGGCTCCTGAGTTCTTTTATCAGTTACTACTCCCTCCAATTTAAACATAGGGTTGATATCAACTGAGTCAGTGGGAATAACTACTTCAGTGTTTTCAACTATTTCTTCCTTATTTTCACTGTTAAATTTATCTGTTCCTTTTTTGAAGACTTTTTGCTTTACAAATATATCAAAATCACCATCTTGGTCAGAACTATAGTAAAAATAGTTATCTGGGTTGTCTTTGAAGAATGGAGAAATCTCATCAGCTACAGTATTAATTGGTGCACCAACATTATATATTTCACTGTCAAACACTACTGACTTTTTAGAGTTAGTGACCTCTAATTTATAATCAATGTAAAACAAGTCATAGCCACCAACACTATTATGAGCAGCTGAACTAAAATAAAGTCTTTTACCTTTTGGGTCAGGAAAGGGTGTAATGTCATCACAAGGTGTGTTAACATTCATACCACAATTATACGGACCTATCCATTCTTCATCCTCAAATAGCATATACCACAAATCGACCCCGCCGTATCCATTCTCCCTGTCTGAAGCAAAGAATAATATATTATTCTCCATGTCAAAACTTGGATGAGACTCCCAGATCAAATGACTGTATTTGTGTGTTATATCAGTTTCAATCTGTTTTTCATTACCTTTTTTAACGTCATATAATCGAGATTGGCCTATTGATTCTTCTATTGGTATTATCTCGTAGTAACCATTTATTTTAGTTTCTGAGGTTTGATCAGAAGCGAAAGTTGAAGCTATTACAATCCTTTCATTGTCGACTAATGTAGGAAAACCGATGTGCCCTGGGCTATCTCCTTTAATATCTAAAACTTTTTTAAAACTGTCATATCTTTTTGTTTTAGTTTTAATATCTAAACTTCTTTCTATTAAATATGTTCTTTGGCCAAGTTCTTCACCTATGGTAGCAAGGTTTATTTTTTTATTACTCTGTGGATGAATTAAATCTGAGAGAAATATAGAATATTCTTGATCTGAAGTATTTAGACCTTCAACTTGTTTTATACTGTAATAAAAGTTTTTACCACTGTTGTAATATGAGGTGTCAAGTGGTGAGCCTGTCCAAGAGGATTGTTCACATTCTACTATTGGAACCTCGCAATCTATATCATTTTTTTTGTTGATATGGGGCCTGCAAGAAGATAAAAATATTAATATGAATAATATAGTTAGTATTCTCATAATCTAATCTACAAAACTTGTGGCAAAGTTTATAGCTTTTATTAACTTTTTTGAATAATCCATAAAGCTAGTTTCAATAGCTCCAAGTTGCTTTGTAAACGGATTTATATATTGAGTATCAAGAAGCAAAAAGTTCTTCTTTTTGAGTAAATCAATTAGATAGTAAAAGGCACCCTTTGCTGCGTCAGTCTTAGTGTTGAACATAGATTCTCCAAAAAATGCACCACCAATTGCTACCCCGTAAAGGCCTCCCACCAATTGATTGTCCATATAAGTTTCTACAGAATGTGCGGAACCAAGATTGTGAAGCTTTACATAAGTTTCTATGATTTCCTCAGAAATCCAAGTGTCATCTCTGTCAGAACATTTGGTTATTACTTCTTTGAAGTTAGTATTGACTCTGTATTCAAACGTATTCTTTTCTTCATTTTTTCTGAGTGATCTAGGCTTTTTGGTGTTATTGAGTAGTATAATTGCTCTTGGGTCAGGGCAATGCCAATAGATGTCTCCTTCTTTGCTATCAGCCATAGGAAAATAACCTTGCTTATAAGCTTGAAGAAGTACCTCTGGTTTTATTATTCTATTATTATTATTGCTGCTTGTAGTCATTGTATAATATTAACCAAAAAAAAAGCTGTGTTGAATATTATCCTATTTTATGAGGCATAATTAACACATCCAAAATTACTTATTTTAGAGCAGAAATTTTAATTTTACTGATAATAAATGGTAAATAAATCTTGTTAAAATTGTTTTGTACGTACTGATATAACTGTAAAGTACAAGCAAAGAATAATAATAGAGAGCTGGGTTTCCTCTGGCATCAATTTATTTTTTGACACACCCCTTGTGACTAATCAAAGCTCAGTTCTTACAGCAAACATCACTGACTTCGCTTTCGCAAGCGAACCAGAATCCACAAGCCTTCTTGCAGCTACTACAGTAGTAAGAGCGGTATAGTTCATATAACTATTATTTGATAAGAACCAACTTTGTCTTCTGGCAGAGTTGGTTTTTTTTATAATTGTCAATGAAGTGGTGTAAAAAGGGTTTGCTTGGATGTCAAAGCTAAATTAAAAAAATGAATTTGGCATAGAAATTCTCAGAAATCTATCGGAATAAAGTATAATCAGAGGATGTTAGTAGTTTGGTAATTTCGAAAGTTAAATTTCTTTTTTATCATTCAAAAAGTAAAATTTGTTTATTTCTACTCTGCCTTCATAAACCTAAATCTTTTACTTGTACTATTGTGATTAATAAGTTCTATTATGTAATATCCATTAGGTAAGGATCCAAGATTTATATTATTACTAAAATCTAATTCAGATACTTTTTTCCTAATGCATTGTAAATTAGAACTTTATCAAATTTCTCAATAGACTTTATTTTAAGTACATCCTTTACTGGATTTGGGTAAATAAACAAATCGTTTTCCTTCAGTTCTATACTTGTTGTAGGCATCATATTCATTATCATTGTCCAAAGCTGAGTATCATATGATGAAGAAGCTAACATTAACTTTCCAGCACTATCACCTATTCTTACTACTGTCATGTTAAGTGAGGGTACTACATAAATTTTCTGGTCATTTTTACCCAATGCTGCATACATATCACTGGGTGCTGAGGGTACAAGTTGTCCTTGAAATTCTAAGTTTAAAGTTGGTAACCTATAACTTTCCTTACCATTGAGCCACCACAAATAACCATAAGATTTATTCATCTCTTGCGAAGTGTTTATCATATCGAAAAAATAATCAGAATTAAGTTCTAATCTATCTTCCCACTTCCCACCAGATGTTACGAATAATCCAAACCTTGCTAAATCTCTCGCTGTTCCCCAGCGAACATAATCTAACCAAAATCCACCCATACCAATTTTGTTACCGATTAGCTGGTTTGTAACTTGATTTATTCTTTTGTCATAAACTGAATCCAACACATCTAATAGTAATCGGTAAGGCGTGTTGTAGTAAAACCAATGCGTTCCTGGTTCATAAAGATAGTTAAGGCATTCGGGGTCTATACAATTTTGATTATCAACATCATAATCCAATCCTGTTGACATAGATAGGTTGTGTCTTATCTTAATATTAGTTTCTTTTTCAGTGTCCATGCTTGTCCAGCCATTTCCTAAATAATTGGAAGTTGGCTCTTCAATGTCTAATAATCCATCTTGCTCGGAAAGTCCAATCATAGTTGCTGTAAGTGTTTTTCCAGCCGAAGCCCAGTACCAAAATTTTGATTTATCAAATTCATTAAAATATTCTTCTATTGCTATCTTACCATTGACTAATATGATGAAGCCCTTTGTGCCAGTGGTATCTAGGAAGTTGGATAACTCGTCTTTCTCATCGGTGTCCCAACCTAAATCAGTAATGTTTGTAGTTTCCCAGTCATCCGAATCTATTGGTGGATAATAGTAATCACGTGCGGATAAGTGTAAGGTAGTGAATATAAGTAGTATTAGTTTTTCATATAGTTGAGACACAAATATTTTGAAATAGTTTAAAGAAGATTGAAATTTTTTGAAAGTGAAATAAATTTTTTCTAAATTTAACCTTGCAACTAAATTACAATAATTTAATGAAACCTATTACAATAGTTATATTATCGTTATTAATCACTTCATGTGCCTCTGATACATTTGTGATGAACAAGTTTAGAAGTGTTATGTTTCCTGCTGTAGTTGGCTACAGAGCTGACAATCCACTTACGGTTAACTTGATTGCTGACGATGCACTAAGAATAGAAGAGAGCTCAGTTACTGCTCTTCGAATGTTTGATGAAACTCAATATAAAAAATCATTTTACTTAAAGCCAGTGAAGTCAGTTGAGTTTAGTGTAGTTGAAAGGACTTCACCCTTAGCAGATGGTAAGAAAGCAGGTATAAAAGCAGTATTCAAATCAGATAAGATTGATGTTTATGAGAATGATAAATACTTGTATAGTTACAGAGAGAAGAAGATTAATGTAGATGAATTATTGAAATTTCAAATAGTTCAGGATGCAAAATATACTACTATGATAGTAGATTGTGATACGATAATTAGACATAAAACTGATATACCTGGAACTGAGTATACATTGTTTGCTACCGAAGAAGGAGCAGAGATAGAAATCTATAGTTTTGATGTAAGTGAATTATATGAAACTTTGCCTTTATGGTAAAAAAAATGAAAAAAACATTAAAGTATTATGAAAACTCACCGATAAGTAAAATTGAAAGGACAATATTTTAATGGAAATGGCAGAAAACTAAAATGTGTCTTAACCAAATAGAAGGCTAGACCCAAATTAAAACTGTAATTTTAACAAGGAATTCCATTTGATAAATGGAATTTTTTATTTTATATTAAATCCTATCGAAAAGGATAAAAGTTGAAATCAAAAATAATAGCTCGGGAGAAGATAAATGTCTAGAACACTTAATAAGGTAATGTTGATTGGGAATGTTGGTAAGCAACCTGAACTTAAAGAAACACCTGGTGGCGTGCCGGTCACTTCGTTTAGAATGGCTACATCTGAATCTTGGAAGGATAGAGAAGGAAATCTAAAAGAACATACTGATTGGCATACTATAGTCGCATGGCGAGGCCTAGCAAAAGTAATAGATAAACTAGTAACTAAGGGTACTAGAATCTATGTAGAAGGTAGGTTGCAAACAAGAAACTATGAAGACAGCGAAGGAAATAGAAAACAAGTTGTTGAAATATTAGCAGACAATATGCTTGTGTTAGAAGACAGAAAAAATGGTAGAAGCAATAACGAAGATAGTTCCGATTTTGAAGATAATTTTTCAGGAGCGGATGACGATTTAGATAGTGATTTTGATTCTCGTTTCGGAGAATGATGAAAAAAATAAAAGTTTCTTAAGGTACTACATATAGGTGGTACCTTTTTATTTTGTCCTTAATATTTTATCCATTTTTCTACCTTTTTTCTCAACCTTAGTGATATAGTGAGGATACACTGATGCAAACGTTAAATTTGCTATCTGTTTGTCATGCTTTTGTGTAGTAGTAATATTTACTGAATTGTAATTTTTTAAAAAAATCCTATTTCTTAAATCAATAAATATTTAATAAAACATATAATGGGTTAATCACTTAATTAAATCCCATTATATTTCGTATTTTTGTATAATTGCTACTGAAATTAAAACCACGAAATGAATATGTTAAAACTAAAAAATTATATAAACGGCGAATTGATTGCCCCAGCTAATGAGAATTATTTAGATATCTATGACCCAGCTGTTGGTGAAGTTTACTCACAGATACCCGACTCTGATGAAGATGATGTTAACAAAGCAGTTGCTGCTGCTAAAGCAGCATTTCCAATGTGGTCTAAATTATCGAACGAGGCACGCCACGATTATATAATGAAAATAGCGGACGGAATAGACAAACGATTCTACGAGTTTGTGGAAGCAGAAAGCAGAGACAATGGTAAACCATTAAAGCTAGCGAAAGCTGTAGATATACCAAGAGCAAAATCTAACTTTAAGTTCTATGCTACTGCGGCAATGCACTTTGGAAGTCAGTCACACCATATGGTAGAAAAGCCTGCTATTAACTATACACTTCGACAACCATTGGGTGTTGTTGGGTGTATTTCGCCTTGGAATCTACCACTCTATCTATTTACTTGGAAGATTGCACCTGCTCTCGCTACAGGTAACACTGTAGTAGCTAAGCCGAGTGAGGTTACCCCAATGACTGCTTACTTGCTGTCTGAAGTTTGTGTAGAAGCTGGATTGCCAGCTGGAGTGTTAAACATTGTCCATGGGAATGGTCCCAATGCAGGTCAAAGTATAGTTGACCACGATGATATAAAGGCGATTTCGTTCACTGGTGGAACTAAGACTGGAGAACATATAGCAAGAACAATAGCTCCAAAATTCAAGAAAATGTCTCTTGAACTTGGAGGAAAAAATCCTAATATTATTTTCGACGATTGTGACTATGACAATGCTTTGAGAACAAGTGTTATGTCTTCCTTTGCTAACCAAGGACAAATATGTCTTTGTGGGTCTCGCATCTATATTCACGAGTCGATTTATGAAAAATTCCGAGATGACTTCGTAGCCAAGGTAAAGAAGCTAAAAGTTGGTGATCCAAGTGATGAGACAAGTAATTTGGGTGCGGTGGTTTCTAAAGACCACCAAGAAAAAGTACTATCATATGTTGAGTTAGCAAAAGAAGAGGGAGGTACAGTGCTTGCTGGTGGAAATGCTGTTAGACCAGAAGGAAGATGTGAGAATGGGTACTTTATTGAACCTACTGTGATAGAGGGATTAGGACACAATTGCCGTACTAATCAAGAGGAAATATTTGGTCCAGTTGTCACATTACAACCCTTCAGCTCAGAAGAAGAGGTGCTAGAATACGCAAATAGTGTAAAGTATGGATTAGCTGCTACAGTTTGGACTCAAGATATTAGTAGAGCTAATAGGGTAGCTGAACAACTTCATTCTGGTATAGTTTGGGTGAATTGTTGGCTTCTACGTGACTTAAGAACCCCATTCGGTGGTGTAAAAGACAGTGGAATGGGTCGCGAAGGTGGATTTGAAGCTATGGACTTTTTCACAGAGCCAAAAAATGTTTGCATAAAATATTAATCTTTGTTCTTGAAATTAATATTTTCTAATAATTGCTGAAAGACTCCAATCCTTTGTCTTAAGAGCTTATTGGAGTTTTATCTCAATCTAATTATTCAATTTATATTATTTAATATTACTATCTAACCCACCTTTATATACTCTATTTTCCATATTCTTTTTTCAAACTCTGTATTATAATTAGAGTAAATACTCCACAATTATTGAACCCAAAAATACAAAATATAGGCGGGTAATCAAATTAGCTCACCAAGTAATAACTTGTGTAAGTGATGCTAATGAGGAGCTTCTGTTAAAATTGCACTAAGCTAATAGAAGTATCGTCGCAGACGGATAAAAAGAAAATTCCATTACAATTATCACAAAATATAAGCATTCAAAAAAACAGGAAACACAATGAACCTCTTAATGAAATTGATTACTCTTCTGTTTGTGAGTTTATTATTTACTACTACACAAACTACGGCAAGGACTCTTACTCTTGAAGAAACAGTAACCTTGAGCCATGTAGGCCAAGCTGAAATATCTCCAAATGGGAAATACGTTGCCTATACATTGGTTAATCCCAGAATCCCATATATTGATGATGATGGGAGTCATTATGTTGAATTACATATATCTGACTTAGATGGAAATTCTCGCCAATTTATCAGTGGAAATGTAAATATTTCAAATGTCAGTTGGGGGCCAAAAGGGCAATATATTTATTACACTGCTAAGCGAAATGACGATAAACATAGCAGTATATATAGAATTCCTGTTGATGGGGGAGAGTCTGTAAGATTAGTAAGTCATGATAACAATATTGGTTCTTACAGTATCAACAGTCAGGGTAATACTTTGGTTTTTATTGCCAAGAGTTCTCAATTAAAGCATGAGGAGTCTTTAAAATCAAAAGGCTTTAAAGCAGAAATTTATGAAGAGTCAGATGAGTTCAATCATCTATATAAAGTTGACTTAAATTCAGATGATTTAGAACCTGAGTTAATTGATATTGATAAAAACTTTTTGTCTTTACAATTTAGTCCATCTAATAATTTAATTCTTACTAGAACAACTCCCACACCATTGATTGATGATAATTATACTAATTCTCAATATCAAATCTATGGCCTGAATGGAAGTTTGAAGCAATCATTTAGAACTGAGGGTAAATTGGGAATGGCTAGTTGGTCTCCCGATGGCAAAAAAGTAGCAATAATTGGTGCTGAGGATATAAATGATCCTTCTGCTGGAAGACTATTTGTTGGTAACGCAGACAATGGAAATCTAACTGAATATCTTAAAAATTATATGGGTCACATGAGTCATGTTGATTGGACTGATGATAATAGCCTAGTTTATATTGGGCAAGTTAATATGACCAGCGAAATAGGTATAATAAATACTAAAAACAGTGAAAATAAGCAACTACTGAAGCAAGACCTTGCTGTAGTTAAGGGTTTGTCAATTGATAACGGTGGACAGAATATTATAAGTATTTCGGGTAGTTCATCGCATCCTCAGGAGGTAGTAAGCATAATAGATGGCTCAGTAAAGCGACTTACATATTCAATTGATCTATCTGGTGTTGAATTTCCTAAACAAGTTGCTGTAACTTACGAAGCACGTGATGGTTTAGAAATTGGCGGTGTACTGATTTATCCTAACGATTATAGTAAGGGTAAGCGTTACCCTATGATTATGATGATTCATGGAGGTCCTGAAGCCCACATTTCAAATGAATGGAAAGATCGTTACTCAAATCCAATCAAATATGCAGCTAGCAAAGGTTATGTAGTATTTTCCCCAAATTATCGAGGAAGTACTGGTCGTGGTGTAGAATTTAGTAAAATGGGTCAAGCTGATTATGCAGGAGCAGAGTTCAATGACCTGGTTGATGCGATTACTCATTTTGATAAAATTGGTCTTATAGACAAAGATCGTGTTGGTATTACTGGCGGGTCTTATGGTGGCTATGCTTCAGCATGGGCTGCAACAGCCCTGAGTGAACACTTTGCTGCTAGTGTTATGTTCGTTGGTATATCAAATCAGTTATCAAAATTTGGAACAACAGATATTCCAATGGAAATGTATAATGTACACGCACGTAACTACCCATGGGATAAATGGCAATGGATGCTCGAGCGTAGCCCAATCTATCATACGGATAAAGCTAAGACTCCAATTCTTATTATGCACGGAAAAGAAGACACGCGCGTAAACCCAAGTCAGTCTATGGAACTATATCGATATATTAAGACACGAACTGAAACACCTGTTCGATTGGTCTTTTATCCAGGAGAAGGTCATGGTAACAAAAAATCAGCAGCACAGCTTGATTATGGTAAACGGCTAATGCGATGGATGGACTTCTATCTAATGGAAGGCAACGGTATAGATGAAATGCCACCTTATGATTTAGAACACGAGAAAATCCTCGAAACGAAAAATTAATATAGAATAAAAAAAAGGTTCAGTTTTCAATTAAACTGAACCCTTTTTTCTAGAATTTGGTAGCTATTACCATACAAATCTACTAATATTTACTCCACTGTTACGCTCTTAGCAAGGTTCCTTGGTTGATCTACATCACACTCTAATTTAAGTGCTATGTGGTAAGCTAATAGTTGCAATGGCACAACTGACAGTATTGGGTTGAGCATAGGCATTACTTCAGGTACATAGATTACGTGGTCAGCAACTTTCTTAATTCTTTCATCACCTTCGGTAGCTATGGCAATTATCTTTCCTTTTCTTGCTTTCACTTCTTCTATATTTGAGAATACCTTGTCATATATAGTATCCTTAGTTGCTATGAACACAACCGGCATATTCTCGTCTATTAGTGCTATTGGGCCGTGTTTCATTTCTGCAGCTGGATAGCCCTCTGCGTGTATGTACGATATTTCTTTCAATTTCAGTGCACCTTCTAGGGCAAGTGGGTAGTTAAATCCACGCCCTAAGTACAAGAAGTTTTTGCTTTCGTAATACTTTTCAGCTATTTCTTTTATCTCTTTCTCTGCTGCCAATACTTTACGTATTTTTTCAGGAAGTAGCATCATTTCTTCTGCTATTGCTTGACCTTCAGGCTGCGATAGATATCTAGTTCTACCTAACATAAGTGCTATTAATGCTAATACAGTTATTTGCGATGTGAATGCTTTTGTAGAAGCAACACCAATTTCTGGACCTGCATGAATATAAACTCCTGCTTCAGTCTCTCTGGCGATAGTAGAACCAACTACGTTGACTATTCCTATTACAGTAGCACCTTTTTGCTTTGCTTCTTTAATTGCTGCCAATGTATCGAGAGTTTCACCAGATTGAGAAATTGCAAAAACTATGTCATCAGGACCAATAATTGGATTACGATACCTGAATTCGGATGCATACTCTACTTCTACTGGAATTTGCGCCAGTTTCTCTATCATGTATTCACCAACTATACCCGAGTGCCAAGAAGTACCACATGCTGTAATAATTATTCGCTTAGTATTGCGTAGTTTGTCCATAACAGAACTGAGCCCACCTAATTTAACATTACCTACATCTGCAAGTAATCGCCCACGAAATGAGTTGAATACAGTCTCTGATTGCTCATGTATTTCTTTTAGCATAAAGTGATCATAACCACTTTTCTCTATCTGAGCCAAATCGAAGTTAATCTCTTCTACTATGTGTTCAGTGTCTTCGTTATCTATAGTTTTTGTAGTAAATCCATCGCGAGTGATTATCGCCATTTCGTTATCGTTAAGATAAACTACTTGGTTTGTGTGTTGTATTATTGCAGCCGCATCAGAAGCTACTATATACTCTCCGTCACCAATACCCAAAACCATTGGGCTGCCGTGACGTGCACATATAATTTTTTCGGGTTCATAAGATGAAAGTACTGCTATACCGAATGTACCATCTATTTCAGATAGCGCTATTCTTACAGCTTTTTCCAAATCATTTACTTTCTCATATATCGCACCAATGAATACAGCTAATACTTCGGTATCTGTATCAGAACTAAATGTATAACCATCTTTTTCAAGCTTTGTTTTTAGTGGTGTGTAGTTTTCGATTATTCCATTGTGAACTACTGCAATATTTTCTGAGTTATCCAAGTGGGGGTGTGCGTTCAGATGATTCGGAAAACCGTGAGTGGCCCAACGGGTATGAGCAATACCTATATCAGAATTTATCATATCATGAGGTGTCAATCGGTCTAGTTGAGATACTTTACCAGTATTTTTAAGTAAGTTTAGTTTCTCATTTTCAATCATAGCCCAACCAGCTGAATCATAGCCTCTGTATTCCATACGTTTTAGACCATTTATCAAAATGTGTGATGCTTTTTGCTTACCGATATAACCTACTATTCCGCACATGTTTTTTTACTCTGATTTTATTATTTGCTTTCACAAAAATAGAAAAAAATAAGGATTTATCAGCAGATAACGATAAATAATAATAAAGGTTAGTTTATGTGCTATTATGGCTAATAGAAAAACGAAGTCAAGGAATGACAGATTTTTTCAAATATTGAGACTTGTAATATAAAACAACATTTAATTGATAAAAAATAAGTTGTTACTACAATTTACTCACAAAATCCTTCACAAACTCTTCTATCATATCTCGGACAGATGCAAATTCTCGTTTTATCTCTGACTCAGTGCCAGTTGCTTTTGCTGGGTCAGGAAAGCTGTGATGTATTGTTTTGTGGTTGCCGGGGAGGATTGGGCAGTTTTCAGCGGCGTTGTCACAAACCGTTATTACATAGTCATAACTCTGGTTTGGTAAATCTTCTATTTTGTTTGAACTATGGCTTCCTAAATCTATTCCAATTTCTGCCATTGCAATAATTGCATTTGGGTTTACTCCGTGTGCTTCTATTCCAGCGGAATATACCTCACTGCTTTCTGGCAAGTGGTGTCTGAATAAACCCTCTGCCATTTGGCTACGGCACGAATTGCCCGTACATAGAATTAATACTTTCATTATGCTACCTCTTTACTATAATATTTATCTTTTAACCAAAACGAAACCCTCACTAAAAATATAAGTGCTGGTACTTCGACCAATGGCCCAATTACCCCTGCAAATGCCTGCCCAGAGTTCAGACCAAAGACTGCTATTGCCACAGCAATAGCCAATTCGAAGTTATTGCCAGCTGCCGTGAATGCGATGGAAGCGTTTTTGTCATAGTCCGCTCCAGCTGCCTTGCTAATGAAAAATCCGACTAGGAACATCAGTGTGAAGTAGATGATTAGTGGCACGGCTATTATTAGTACATCTATTGGTATTTCTACAATCAGCTCACCTTTGAGTGAGAACATAACTACAATAGTGAATAGCAATGCTATTAAGGTTAGTGGTGACACAGCAGGTATAAACTTGTTGTTATACCAATCTTCACCTTTCATTTTTACAAGAACTACTCTACTCAGAATACCAAGTGCAAAGGGAATACCCAGATATATAGCAACACTTTCTGCGATCACAGAAATCGATATATCCACTATTGCTCCTTCGAAACCGAAGTAAGGTGGCAGTACAGTTATAAATAACCAAGCGTAGAAGCTATAGGCAAATACTTGGAATATACTGTTCAGAGCTACGAGTCCTGCTCCGTATTCACTGCTACCCTCTGCCAAATCGTTCCACACAAGCACCATTGCTATACAACGAGCAAGCCCAATTAGAATAAGCCCTACCATATACTCAGGGTAATCCTGCAGGAAGATTAAAGCTAATGCGAACATCAGCACAGGGCCAATAACCCAGTTGAGTAATAGTGATATAGAAAGTATTTTTGTATTTTGAAATACTTTTGGTAAAAGTCTGTAGTTGACTTTTGCCAAAGGTGGATACATCATTATAATAAGTCCAATAGCTATTGGTATGTTAGTTGTGCCGTCGCCCATAGAGTTGATAATGTCGGGCAAGCTAGGGAAGAAATATCCCAATAATAAACCTAACGCCATGGCAATAAATATCCATAGCGTTAAGTAATTGTCTAAGAAACTTAGCTTCTTTTTCATTCTATCCGATATTAAGTTGTACTTGAGGAGTGCAGCAAGCCGTTGCATCTTGACTAGCATACTTAGGGTCGTTGAACTTTACATCTTCGTTGAAAGAATATACCTCCCATTGGTGACCGTCGGGGTCTGTCACCCAAAACTTGTCTTGGTTTGCATAGCAGCAATTAGTACCCATTTCTTCTAGTACATCTAAGTTGTTACTTTTCGCATTTTCTAATCTGTTCATCACTACTTCAAGCGATTCGGCTACGAAGCCAAGATGCCCGAAGTTCGATTGTACTCTGTCTTTGTTTTCTAAAAAGCTAATAACTAATTCTGGTTTGTCAAGTTCAAATTTTACGTAATCGTCTTTTACTTTAGTTGCTTTTTGATTGAAGAAAAGCTCGTAAAATTCCTTTGTTCTTGCGGCATCTGCCACATATAAACTAACGTGCATTTTCATAATATTACCTCGTGGGTATTTGTTTAACAGCAATTATTAATTGTATCTATATCCGAAAATAGAGTAGTGAAAAGCTTACGCATATCATCATAAACCGAAGTGTTTATACAATAGCACACTTTCTTCCCATCAATATCGCCAGTGATTAGCTTGCTATCTTTTAGCACCTGCAGATGCTGCAAAACAGTAGTTCTACCCAATGGGATTGCGTCTGTTATATCGCCCGTTATACATACCTTTGCTTCTGCCAAATAGCGAAGAATTGCTATGCGTGCGGGATGGGACAAGGCCTTCGCAAAGTGTGCGACTTGTTGCTCGTCAGCTGAAAACAGCTTTGATTTATTCGATATCATAATGCTCTTTCGTTCTATTGTCGTAAACATACGACACAAAGTTAATAATTATATTTTATTATGCAAGATGTTTAGAGGGAATATAAAAAAAATCCAACTATTTCTAGCTGGACTTTATAAAAATCGTATGGTTTGAATTAGCTAATTAGCTGTTTTCAAATCTTCTGTTTACTTCTTCCCAGTTCACTACATTCCAAAATGCTGATATGTAATCTGGTCTTCTGTTTTGGTAATTTAAGTAATAAGCGTGTTCCCAAACATCAAGACCTAATATAGGTGTGCTTGAGCAAGACACCTCTGGCATAAGTGGGTTGTCTTGATTTGGAGTAGAGCAAACACTCAATTCTCCATTTTCATCTACACACAACCATGCCCAACCTGAACCGAATTGTGTTGCAGCTGCTTTTGAAAACTCATCTTTGAAATTGTCAAAAGAACCAAATTTATTATCAATTGCTTCTGCTAATTTGCCAGTTGGGTTACCACCACCGTTGGGTGACATTACTTCCCAGAATAATCTGTGGTTCCAAAATCCACCACCATTATTTCTGACAGCAGAATTGCTAGTATGGTTTGCTAATAAGCTTTCTATAGATTCATTAGCTAACTCAGTACCTTCTATTGCATTGTTTAATTTTGTTGTATAACCATTATGATGTTTTGAGTGATGTATTTCCATCGTCTTTGCGTCAATGTGTGGTTCTAAAGCATCGTAGCTATAAGGTAGCTTTGGTAGTTCGAATGCCATAATTAGTTCTCCTTCTGTTTTGTTTCGTAAATTATCTTCATTCGTATTGACTATTACGTTGATACGAAATTGTATTTATGAGTAAATTATATGCTGACAAATGAAGTTATCTAATTACTAACTTTTCTCTGCCATTTTCTTTTTCAATATAGTGATTGTAGGGATGGGGGTGGGATCTACACCACGAATAATAGATAGATAATAACTAACCCAATCGCCGAAATAGATTAATTCGAACATTCTAGTTAGTACATAGCGTCCATCTGAACTGAAACCAAAAGTAGTGGCTCTCTCGTTCACCAAATCTGTAAATATTTTCACTCTTTTCTGTACTCTTGGGTGTTCTGATTTGTCTTTGAGTATTACAATACACAAATCCTTATTGTTTGCTTCGTAATCCCAAGAATTAATTTCATTGTGATTCATCTCAGGAATCTGATTGAAATAAGCATGAGATTTTGCGTTCTCTTGTATCTGTCCAGCCCAACGCTTAGCAACAGGGAACATTAGCTTTCCTGCATAAAGCACAGTCTTCTTTTTATGTAGCTTCTTGGCTAAGGTGATTGCGTTGTTGCTATTGATATTTGATAGAGTCTTCGAATTGTTCTTCAGATTAGCATAAGTGTCTTTTATAGCTTGTTCTATACTTTCGTCTAATGACTTAGGGATCAGTTCTAAATGAACTAGTGAGCTAAGCACAGCAATGAAGCTCATAGCAAGCCCACAGCGAGGCATCATTCCTTTACGCAAACCTACTACTTGGTGCTGACGACTATTTGCAAGCTCTTCTAATTTGCCACCAGTTGTGTAACATATAATATTTTTTGTTCTGTTATTAGCATCTTCATAAGTAGATAGAGTTTCCTCAGTATTTCCAGAATAAGAGCTAACCAAGACTAAAGTTCTTTCGTTTACCCAATTTGGGAGGGTATATTCGCGATTGACATATATTTGCTTATCGAAGCCAATAATATCTAAATAACTTGCAAGTATATCACCCGAAATTGCTGAGCCACCAATACCACAAAAGACTATATTATCATAGTCGTAATGTTTTTTGTCAATTGATTGTCCAGCATTCAGCCCAGTTTCTATTTGATGGTAGAATTCTGAGAGTATGTCATACATCCCACCTTCATCTAACTGTTTAATTCTGTCTTTTGATACTTCCAACTTTTTCCTCTTCTACTTAAGCTAATCACAAAGTTCCAAATATATAAAAATTATTACTTCCCAATACAGAAGCCAGAGAAAATTTCTGCTAAAACTTCTTCGTTCCACTGATCGCCAGTTATCTCACCCAGTGTGTATGTGGCGTTCCTGATGTCTATTGATATAATTTCATTTTCCATATCCGAATCTATTGCATCTATACCATTTTGGATTTCTGATGCTGCTTTTCTTAGTAAGTCAGCATGCCTTTTGTTTATTAGTACATCATTAATTCTATCAGCACTATTCTTTGCATTCTCTCTGATAATTGAGGTAATGTGATTTATGCCATTACCATTTTTTGCTGATATATATATGTTGTTTGGTGATAGGGATTCTACTAAGTCTGATTTATTCTGAACTAGAAGAAATTGTGAATTGCTGTACCTTTCTTTAAGTGATTTGAATAGTTCATCAGAGCTTTCAGTGCCATTGCTTGCATCGTTGAGCACAAGGACTAAGTTCGCTTGTTCGAGTACAGACTCGACTAATTTTATACCTTCTATTTCAATTATATCCTCTGTCTCACGCAACCCAGCTGTGTCTATTAACTTGACTTTTATGTCTCCGAGCAGAATGTCTTCTTCTATATAGTCGCGGGTTGTGCCTTCTATTTCGCTGACTATTGCTCTGTTTTTTTGCAGGATTGAGTTGAATAGAGTTGATTTACCTGAGTTTGGGAAACCAACAACAGCGACTACATAACCCGAACGAAGTACTTCAGAAGCTCTGTATTTGTCAGCCAAATCATTGCAATAATTTAGTGATTCTTCCAATCTTTTTTTGACTTCGCTGTTGTCAACTAATTCAATTTCTTCTTCTGAAAAGTCGAGTTCAAGTTCCAACAGTCCAGCAGTACGGATAAGCTCTTTTCTTAGATCTTTTAATCTTTGGGTAAATTGCCCCACTAACTGCCGTGCTGAAGTTAATGCACCAGCAACAGAAGTAGAATGGATAATATCAGCCACGGCTTCCACTTGTGTCAGATCTAATTTGCCATTTAGAAATGCAGTTCGGGTAAATTCCCCTGGCTCAGGGTATTCTGCACCAGCATCTAATAGAGCATTAACTACTTGACCAGCAACAACATTGCCACCATGGCAACCAAACTCTACCGTGTTTTCACCTGTGTAGGAGTTAGGAGCACGGAAAACACTTGCTGTTACAGTATCAATTAGTTCATTAGAACTAGAAAATCTACCATAATGAATAGTATGCGATTCAGCTTCTTTTAAGGTAGTTTTTCCACTGAAGCATTTGTCAGAAATTTCGAATGCTTTATCACCTGAAATTCTCACTACATTCAATCCTGCAATCCCTGGAGCTGTTGCTAATGCGACTATTGTTCTTGACATAAGTATTTATATTCAAATTCTGTTGTATTAATATTCAAATATAGCATTATAAAAATTAATATCGTAATGATGGTGGTGGCATAATTTTTGAGTAATTTGTTTAATTATAATAAATAATAAATTGTGAAAAAGAGATGAGTGAATATTAGTCTGCACTGAAGGTCTATCAGGCCTCACTTGAGATAAATAAGCTCAACATAGATTCACTATTCGGCATTGGCGAAATAATGATTCGCAGTGAACAATATGACTTAGGAAAGGAATATCTACAGCAAGTGGTTGCAGTCTATCCTGACCACCAAGATGCTATTGAGCTGCTGAATAGTTTGGAAGAGGTGTAGGTAGTAGTAGATAAATGTAAAAAAATGGTCATTCTGAACAAAGTGAAGAATCCATGTCTAAATATACAAAGAGTCTTAAATATTTTAATCTAATGACAATTCTTCTAATATCAAAAATCCAACTAAAGCAATATGCCAAGAGTAGTAAATTATTTTAACTTCTTTTTGTGATATGTTTAAAGAGACTTTTTCGTAGTTTTTTCTTGCGTATGAACCAATATTATCGACTATGAAATATCCAGACAGAATATAAAAAAATAAAATCAAATTTTCTTCAGATTCACTAATTGAATTTGGGGTAATATACTCATAGAAAAACAAAAGAATAAAACTAAATTTGAGTGCAAATAAAACACCAAGTCTAGCCTCAAAATAAGATTTCCTATCCATCAAAAATCTCTTATAATCCTTATGATATAGATATACTACCAAGTACATCTTACAGATTAAAACTTGAAATTTATTCACTGTTTTTCCTTTTTCCCAGCCAAGATTCAAAATTATGTTTTATTAAACTTATGTAATATTTGCAAATATAATAGGATTTCGCTGTGCTACAAGTTGTTTTAAATGTTCCCCCGATTTTTATTATCTTTGTTATTACACAAAAAGTAGAAATACGAAAAATTAGATAAATAAATCAAACGGAATAATTTAAGATGTCAACTAGAGTAAGATTTGCTCCATCACCAACTGGCTACCTTCACGTAGGTGGGCTGAGAACAGCTTTGTATAATTACCTTTTTGCCAAAAGTACTGGCGGCACTATGGTGCTAAGAATTGAGGACACAGACAGAACGAGGTTTGTGGAAGATTCGCAAAAAAACTTAATAGAATCACTTAAGTGGTGCGGAATTGAGTTCGATGAGGGGCCAGAGCAGGGCGGTGATTATGGACCTTATATTCAGTCTGAACGTTTTGATTTGTATTCAAAATATTCAAAAGAGTTGATTGACAATGGCTCAGCTTACTATGCATTCGATACTTCAGAAGAGCTGACAGCTATGCGAGAAAGACAAATGGCTGCTGGCGTTGCTCCTAAGTATGACCGCTCGACTATGAAAAGTCAATACACTTTGGGCGAAGAAAAGACTAAGGAAATGTTAGAGCAAGGTGAAGACCACGTTATCAGATTAAAAGTTCCTCACGAAGAAATTAGGTATGAGGATGTGATACGTGGTAAAGTGACTGTAAATGGTAAGGATGTGGATGATCAAATTTTATTGAAATCTGATGGATTTCCAACTTACCACTTAGCCAATATAGTAGATGACCATCTCATGAAAATAACTCACGTTATTCGTGGGGAAGAGTGGTTGCCATCTGTCCCTAAGCACGTATTGCTTTATAGAGCATTCGGTTGGGAAATGCCAAAATTTGCTCACTTACCTTTACTTTTGAATCAAAACAAGCAGAAATTGAGTAAAAGACACGGCGATGTTGCTGTAGAAGATTTTAAGCAAAATGGTTATTTCGCAGAAGCATTTACTAATTTCATCGCTCTACTGGGATGGAACCCAAGTGGGGAAAGAGAGATTTATACTATGGATGAGCTGATTGCTGGTTTCAACATAGAGAAAGTAAACAAAGGTGGAGCTATTTTCGATAGAAGAAAGCTACTTTGGATGAACTCAGAATATTTAAAGTCTAAGCCATTGGATGAACTTGCTGAAAAGCTAATACCTAAACTTGATGAAGAAGGTTGGAAATATGAGAATAAGGATTACGTTGAGCAAGTTGTCGGTTTGCTTCGTGAGCGTGTGAACTTTGTCGAAGAAATACCTGAGTTTGGTGACTATATGTTTGGCCCAATTCGTGAGTTCGACGAAAAATACAAGGCGAAACAATGGAAAGAAGGTACTTACGATAATGTTAAGCCACTTATTGATGAGTTAGAAAAATTAGAAGATTGGACAGATGAGCCAATCCACAAAGTTGTTAAAGATTACGTAGATAGTTCTGGACTTGGTTTTGGGAAAGTAATGAACCCGTTCAGACTTATGTTGACTGGTAAGCCAGTTGGAGCTAGTTTAACATTAACGATGGAATTATTAGGTAGAGAAGAATGTTTCAACCGAATTAATAGTTTTTTAGAATCAGAAAATGCTAAATAGATTATTAATAACGGTAATATTTTTGACGCTTTTCGGCTGCTCATCAGTTGAGTATAGCAAATGTGTAACTGAATCAAGACGTTCGGTTATAATTAGTTGGGGCGACTATGATATGAAAAATAATAAAGTCATACATGGTTATGCCGTTACAACTGAAATGAAAGTCTATAACTTAGCAGATCTAAGTGATAGCACAATGGGAGAACCGTTGCTAAAAGCAACAGATTCTGTCTATTGTGATATGACAGATAAGCTTTGGAATACTATTATGGAGGTTCAGAAGCTGAATGTGCCTGCTGATACTGTTAGGTTCATCAGATATTCTAATCCTAAAACCAATATAATTGTAAATGGATTTTGGAATAATAAATTAAAAGCTATTGGTAGTAAGGAATACAGAGAAGTTTTTAGTATATTGAACACTATTTCACCAGTAAAATTTGAAGAATAGTTTAGATGAAAGTTTTAATAGCTGACGATAATCCAGATTTTTGCTCAACAGTCTCTGACATAGTGCAGGGTTTCGGTTACGAAACAATCATGTGCAATGACCCAGAAACAGCTATGAGTAATTTAGATGAAGGCAACAAAGAGATTGCTCTTGCATTACTTGATATAGAATTTGGCCCATCTGTTTCTAAGACTGGCTTAGATATTTTAGAATATTCTCGAAAAAAATATCCTTCTATCCCCATTGTTATGATCTCTGGGAAAGGTTCAATTGAAACAGCAGTAAAAGCAACTAAGTTAGGTGCCGTTAACTTCATAGAAAAAAGTGTTGTTAGCAAAGATAAGATAAAGGAAGTCTTAGAAAGTGCTATAAGTAAAGCTGAAGCTAAAGGTGAAACGAAAGAGATTTTAAACTTCTTAAAAATGCACGGACTTATTGGTAATAGCCCTGCTATGGTTGAACTGGGTGATCAGATAATTAGGTTTGGTAGAACGGACTTGAATATATTAGTGACAGGGGAGACAGGAACAGGTAAAAAATTAGTCGCAAAAGCAATACACGCTATTTCAAGAAGAACAAAAAGTTCTATAGTCACTGTTGATATACCTAATATCCCAAAAGAATTGTTCCAAAGTGAATTATTTGGACATATTAAAGGTGCATTTTCAGGCGCAACAGAAACAAAGCGCGGGCTTTTTCATAAGGCTCACAGAGGGACACTATTTTTAGATGAGATAGGTGATATGCCACTTGATTTACAAAGTAACTTGCTAATACCAATCGAGGAACGCCAAGTTCGTAAAGTTGGTTCAGTAGAAAGCGAAGATGTAGATGTGCGTATTGTGTCTGCTACTGATAAAAATCTAGTACAAGAGATGAAAGACGGAACTTTTAGAGAGCCGTTATATCACAGATTGCGTGAATGCGAAATATTTATTCCACCCCTAAGAGAAAGAAAAGAAGACATACCAGTAATAGTTGACTATTATCTGAAGATTCACAATGATAACTTCAACGAAAACAAAGTTTTTTCTCCTGCTGCAATCGAATTCATGGCTGAACAGCTTTGGAAAGGTAATGTAAGAGAATTGGCGAGTTTAGTGAGAGTGATATTACAGACTGTGAAGAGTGAAGAAATAGAAGTTAATGATGTACACAAAATGTTAAAATCAAACTCATCTACTCCCGTTGTTGATTCTAAAACTGAAGCTTTTCTTTCGTCTGACAGAACTCTAAAAGAAGATTTACAACAAGTAGATAAGCGTAAGATTGAATCAACATTAGACCGATGCAAAGGAAATGTAAGTAAGTCTGCTGCTCAGCTTGATATTAGCCGAGAAACATTGCATAATAAAATACGAAAGTATGACATTGATGTGCAACAATACCGAAAGAAAAAATAAACTCACACTGCAATAATTGTTGCAGCCTATTATGAAATTATCAGCAGTTATTATAGCCTATAATGAAGAAGATAAGATAGGTATGTGCCTGGACTCTTTATCAGCGGTGGCTGATGAGATAATTGTTGTAGATTCGTTATCAACTGACAAAACAGTAGAAATATGTGAATCGAAAGGTGCCATAGTAATAAAGCAAGAATTCTTAGGCTATATAGAGCAGAAAAACTTTGCACTACAAAAAGCGAATTATGATTACGTTTTGTCATTAGATGCAGACGAGGTGCTTTCTGAAGAGTTAATAAACTCAATCCTAACCATTAAAAATAACCCAACCCATAAAGCCTATAAATTTAATAGGTTAACTAACTTTTGCGGAAAGTGGATACACCATGGAGGTTGGTATCCTGATACTAAACTTAGATTATGGGAAAAAAAGCTTGGAAATTGGGCTGGAACAAACCCTCATGATAAAGTTGTGTTAACAGAAGATATTAAAATAAAGCAATTAGAAGGTGATTTACTTCACTACTCTATTGATAGTATAGATCAACACATTGAGCAGATACAAAAGTTTACAACCATCGCCGCTGAGGCGATGCAAACAAAAGGAATGAAGAGTAGCATATCAAAAATACTGTTCAACTCATTCTTCAAATTCATACGTGATTATATTCTTAGACTTGGATTTTTAGATGGATTCTATGGTTATGTAGTTGCTAAGAACTCTGCCTATGCAAAGTATCTAAAATATTTAAAATTGTATCAGCTAAATAGCAAGGCAAGCAAATGAAACGCATCTGCTTTGTCAACACGACTAAATTCTGGGGGGGCGGTGAAAAATGGCATTTTCAGAATGCGAAAGCTCTTTCAGCGATAGGTTATGATATTAGTTTTATTTTAAATGAAGTGGGGGAGCTAAAAAAGAGAATTTCAAAGACTGGAATTAATCATTTTGAAGTAGATATAACACCTTTTACTTACTTTAATTTTATAAAAAATAAAAAAATAGCAAACTATTTAACATCAAGAAATATAGATGTTGTAATAGTAAATGACTCTAGAGATCTGAAGACCATAGCATTGATATGCAAAAAACTTAATATTAGAGTAATTTACAGACGGGGAATTGCTAGACCTGTGAAGTGGACAAACGCAAATAGGTTTATCTATTCTGCTTTGGTTACAGATATAATATTCAACTCGGAAGCAACAAAAAAAGCATTTTTTAAAGATATTAGTGAAGATTCTATTACAACAAAGAAGCATATTGTTTATAATAGTGTCGATGTGAAGAAATATAAAAATGGTCAGAATGATAGCAATAAAATTGTCATTGGTAATGCATCACGTTTAACAAAGCAAAAAGGTTTGAATTACATTATTGAGCTCGCTGAACTTCTAAAAAATGAAGATGCTGATGTAATAATAAAAATAGCTGGTAAAGGAGAGTTAGAACAGGAATTAAGAGGTGAAATTGAAGAAAAACAACTTGGCAATCTTATTAAGTTAGTAGGATTTTATGATGATGTACATGAATTCATGAATGGACTAGATATTTATTTATGTAGTTCAGAGTATGAGGGTTTTGGTTATTCTATTGCGGAAGCAATGTTGCATGAACTTTCTTTAGTTGGATTCGATATCAGTAGTAACCCAGAGTTAATCCATAATAATAAGACTGGTATTTTAATCACCCCTTTCAATGTACTTGAATTAAAAAATGCTATTGTTAAACTAACTAAAAATAAAGAATTAAGAGAAAGCTATGGAAAGGCTGGTTACAAACATATAGCAGAAAATTTCAACAAAGAAAAGAGCTACAAAAATCTTATTGATGTAATAAATCAATAGACTCTATAGCTCTTAATTCCCTTAGTATCATCACTTAGCTTTTTAATAAGCTATTTCACCTTTTGGGTCAGGACCATATTCGTTAGGTCCATGGTTACCTTCTTTTACAAAAAAATAGATTAGTATTAATACACCAAGCAAAAGCATAAAACCAATTTGCAGATATACCCACGATTTCCCAATAGCTTGCAATTTTCCTACTGCAACAGCAATGTTTGGAATAAAAACAACTAATGAATTATGTCTTTGTTTTGGACTTCTCCCATAGTATGTCCATTTCATCTAAACTCATATTATTCAAGTCTTTTCCAGACTTTTTTGCTTCTGCTTCTATGTATTGAAAACGTCTGATGAATTTATTGTTAGTACTATTTAGTGCTTTTTCTGGTACTATTCCTTCGTGTCTAGCAGTGTTAACTAGTGAGAATAACACATCGCCAAACTCTTCTTCTTTTCTTTTAGCAGAGTTATTATTTAGTGTTTCTTTTAATTCTTCAATCTCTTCGAAGACTTTATCCCAGACTTTATTTTTATCATCCCAGTCAAAACCAACTTTAGATGCCTTATGTTGCATTCGCTCTGCTTTCAAAAGAGAGGGTAGACCTTTGGGGATTCCGTCTAATGCCGAGACTTTACCTTCTTTCTTTTTTAAAGCTTCCCAGTTTTGAACTACGTCTTCATCACTTTCTACTTTAACGGAACCAAAAACATGTGGGTGTCGATGTATCATTTTCTCATGTACTTCTTCTATGATATCCGAAATGTTGAATGCTTCTCTCTGTTCTGCAATCACGCTATGTAGTAATACATGCAATAGAACATCACCTAATTCTTTTGCAAGCTCTTTGTCATCATTTAGTTCTATAGCATCTAATATTTCATAACTTTCTTCAATTGTTAGGTGTGCGATTGATTCATTTGTTTGCTTTTTATCCCAAGGACACTCACGTCTTAGTATTCGAACTAATTCCATAAATTTTTCAAATCTTTCACTTTCGGTAGAATTTTTCTCCGGTCGGGGTGGTTTTATATTGCTCATATGGTATAAAGGATAAATTTCTCAGAAATATTTATTAATCCAAAGATAAGGTTCTTAGATATGAAATAAAATTTTGTTAAATTAAAAAAAATTAAAATCAATACTTCTAAAAAGGGTACTATCATGAGTTCGAAAAAACCTTATGCTTTGATACTTGGCGTATCAAGTGGATTTGGGAAAGCTACTGCCAGAAAATTAGCAGAGAATGGCTACAATATCTACGGTGTTCATATGGATTTGGGTCAAAACCGTAAGAAAGCTGAAGAGTTCAGAGATGAATTAATTGAAATTGGTGTAGATGTTCACTTCTTTAATAAGAACGCTGCCGATGACAAAAACAGAAAAGCAGTTGTAGAGGCGATAGCTGAAAATGCTGAGAAAGTTGAGGGACACCAATTAGATGTGTTAATACACTCTCTGGCGTTTGGTACTTTGAAGTACTTAGTTACAGATCACGAAGACTCACAGATAACAAAAAAACAACTAGAAATGACTATGGATGTCATGGCTAATAGTTTAGTTTATTGGACACAAGATGTATTCAAAGCAGGTTTGTTTTCTAATAATGCTAGAATATTGTCATTTACTAGTGTTGGTTCAAGTAAAGCAATGTTAAATTATGGTGCTGTTTCAGCTGCAAAAGCTGCAATAGAATCATACACAAGACAACTAGCAATTGAGTTAGCTCCTCACGGTATATCAGCCAACTGTATCTTTGCCGGAGTTACTAATACTCCTGCAGCTAGTAAAATACCTGGATTCCCAAGTATGATTAAGTTAGCTGAAATGCAAAACCCAATGGGCAGGGTAACTACTCCAAAAGATGTTGCTGCTTTGGTGCTAGCACTCTGTAACCCTGATTTGCTCTTTATGACTGGTGAAATTATTAGAATTGATGGTGGAGATGCCGTGTTCGAATATTTTGATTGGTTAGAAGATGAAGAAGGTAAGCCAAAACCTCCCCATGGACAATTGTAAAAAATTTATAAAAGATTTTCACGAAGCCGAGTAATTCACTCGGCTTTTTTTTTGCCCCACTTTATACCACAATTATACATTATCATTCAAAATAGCGTTAAGACAATCTGAACAGGAGTTCTTTGAAGAAGAGTAATATCTTGTTCTAGATAACTTCAATTCTTTTATAATTTCTTCGCAACATCCTGAAAAACACTGATTGTTAGAAATTAAAAGTAAAATTTATAAAATAAAGTTTTGTACTTAAATATATTTTTCATTAATTGCGAGTACCAAAGTGGGTGAAAGTGGTAGAAAGTGTGTTAAATTACCTACGTTTGTAAAAAGTAAGGTGTTAAAGTGTCATTTTTTCAAGGTCAAGAAACATATTCTTTAGACTCGAAAGGTCGAGTGAATATCCCTGCAAAAATGCGAAAAATGCTTTCATCAGAATCAAACGACACTTTTGTAGTAACAAGGGGAACAGATAACTGTATAGTAGCTTACCCTATGGATGAGTGGAAAAAGTACCAGACACAACTACAATCACTAAATCAATATGATGAGAAGAATAGATATTTCCTTAGAGTATTACTCATGTGGAGTGATGAGGTTAGTCTTGATTCTCAGAACAGAATTTCACTACCCAAGCGACTAATTGAGTTTGCAGGGGTTGAGAAAAAAGTATTAATAATGGGAATGGTTGACAAAATTGAATTTTGGAATCCAGAAACATTTGAGGAAAGCATTAATAACTTTGGTGAAAGCTACGAAGATGTGGCAAAATTTGTAATGACAAAGAAAGAAGAATGAGGCAATAGCTATGGGGAATGAATATGATTATCATGACCCAGTACTACTTAGCGAATGTGTTGACTATTTGGTCGCTAACAAAGCTGGTATGTATGTAGATGGGACTCTCGGAGGTGGAGGGCACACATCAGCTATTTTGAAAAAATTAGACAGTGGGGGACTTCTGATTTCCTTTGACAAAGACCCAGATGCAATAGCACACTGTCAGAAAAGATTTTCTACAGAGCTAGAAAATGGTATGTTAATACTACGGAACGAAGGTTTCGATAAGGCATACAGCATAAAGGAGAGAGAAGGGACAATAAGTGGTCTTTTGCTAGACTTAGGTGTATCTTCCAATCAGTTAGACGGTAGCAGTCGGGGGATAAGCTACCGGTTCGATTTCGAACTTGACATGAGGTTTGGGACTGAAGGAAGAACTGCAAAGGACTTGTTGCATGTAGCAACAGAGGAAGAACTAATCAGAATTTTCAAAGATTTTGGTGAAGAGCCCTTTTCCAGAAAGATAGCGCGACGCATCGACGAGGTCCGTCGTGCTACTTCCCTTTCTACTACCAATGAACTGCGTCAGATTGTGGAAGATGTCGTACCTACTCACCTACAATTCAAATCTCTTTCAAGAGTTTTCCAAGCGATTAGGATAGAAGTTAATTCAGAGCTTAAGGTTTTACAAGATACCCTAACTAATATTATTCCAAAATTAGAAAAAGGTGGAAGAATTGTTATATTATCTTATCACTCACTAGAAGATAGAATAGTAAAAGATGTATTTAAAAAGTTTGCAGCTAAAAGAAGAGATGCAATTACCGATGAAGAGAAAGTGTATGGGAACTATGTTGCGATAGAGCCTGTAATTAAGTTGCTAACTAAGTCACCACAAGTTCCTTCTGACGAGGAAATAAAAAGAAACAAAAGAGCACGAAGTGCAAAGCTAAGAGTAGCTGAAAAATTATAGATTACCAGCTACCACCTAATTTTAATTTCCCTTCCCAGTGAATTTGATTTTCATCTGTCCTTATTGTTTCCGGCGAATTTACATATGTAAAATTAAGCAGTATGTTTAGCCATTCTTCTTCTGTCAGATTAATAAAATCATCTAATGGTATTTCAATCTCTAATCTCGAACCGCTTATATCATTTACATTACCACCAAATGACCATCTGGCTCCTCCAACTATATCACCACCAATTTTAACTCTTGCATCTTCAAAGTTATCATCGAAGTCTATTTGAGCACTCAAACCCAATTTACCTAATTCTTTTGAAATTTGACGAGTCAAAATATCCGATGCTATGCTACTCTCTAAATTAATAACTTGATTTCCATTACCATTTCTATTGCTGTCAGAAGAACTGCCAGTTAAGAGTAGTGTTATAATATTTGATAATTTTTCCTCTTTATCACCATAACCAGATTCACCTGCTACATCATATTCAAACCTCAGGATAGGGTTGTCTTTAGTACCAGTAACATATATTTCTACATTGAATTGTTTGTAATCTTTAGTTGTGCCTTGATATTCTGCTTTTAGATCAAGCTGAGGGTTTGATATATTGCCGGTTGGGAAATTTATATCACCACTTATCTCAAATGTTTTAAAGAATGATAGCTTACTTCCTTCTTTCAATATTATTCTTCCATATAGCTTCGCCTCTTTATTATCTCTTTTTTTAACGTATCTAATACTTTTGACATTTATTGGGGTTCCTAAAATTACACTTGTTCTAAGGAATTGATTTATTTGCATATCTACTAGTGTTCTACCTCTGAATTCTAAATCTAAATCAATATTTAGGAGCTCCATAAGACTTTCTTGAACTTCTTGCGCTTTTGCGACTTTTTTCACTTTAACACTATCGGCTCTACCATAGCTCGCAGTTATTAAGTCTCCCTTTCTTCTATAAATGAACTTTGATTTAACTAACTGTATTTCTTCTTCATCTGGCAATTTCAAGTTAGCTGACTCTAAAGCTACATAACCTTCAAGATTTGGCTTTTGTAATGTGCCCCAAAACCTCAGAGAATCCTCTTCAGTTGAAATAATAAGTCTGCCATATAAGTCCTTTTTTACTTTTTGGGTCTCATCTCTCATGACTAAAAATCTATTTGTTTTTAACCCAAGATCGAGTTTATTTATATCTAGATTCTCTAATTCAATTTTACCAGATACTTCAGCTCTTCCGTTGCTCAAGTCATCTTGTTGATTATATAGAATTACGTCTTCTAAAAAGACAGTATTCTCTTTCAAAATCAATCCACCTTTGGCTTTATAACTAACATTAGTTGCATCTACTAAGAATGAAGAATTATTGAACCTAATAATTCCATTTAAGTTAAGTCCATCTGGCAAAGTTCCATCAATCATCAATTTACCCTTCCCAGTACCTTTCAGATAACTAATAGAGGGTATAAAAGGACTAACTATAGATAGTGGTAAGGAGTCTATATCAAACTCTATATCTGTATTCTTACCAGTATTGAACCTATCTTCTACGCCAACAAATGATAGATCTAGTGGCAATGAGTTTATTTGCCCTTTTATTAATTCTGGAAAATCTTTCTCATCATTGTAGTGGTCTATTACCAATTTACCCTTAAGGTCTTTGTTTCTGTATTTTAGCTCTGTTTTGATATCACCAACCATTTGTTCATTGACTTTTATATCATTCGATGAGACAAAAAAGTCCAACTCTGGGCTAGAAACACTACCGTTGATCAATATTTGAAGTGAGTCTATTTTACCGTCTATTTGTTCAAATTGTTCCTGGTTTTTTCTTGGTAGGAATGGTTTTATCCCTTTAATATCGAGACTACTAATTACAAAACTAAAATCAGAAAACTTCTCATTATTTGAGTTGTACTCACCACTAATTAATAATTTTTCATCCGAATTGGGATTTTCTAAATCCATTGAGTTTATTGTAAAACCACCATCAACAAATTTTGCATCAATATCTTCACTGAGTTGTAATGTATATTCATCTTTGTATGATAAATCTAATCGAGAAAAACCTAATTTTATTCCACCAGGTATAATATTCGTACTTCCGTCAAATGCAATATCAATCTGATTGTTTATATCCGATGCACCTGTAAAATCAAATTGTTCTCCATCGAATTCAAGTGAAATTTGTGGATAGTTGAATGAATTGCTATTTATTGATATTCTATTTTCAGCATTGGCTTTCAAATCAAAGTCAGAAAATACAGACATTGAGTCTTGTATTTTCATATATAGTCCACCTTCTGCTTCCACCTTATTAGTAGATATGGTTTGTTCACCTTTGTTGTAGTAAAAATCTTCAACCAATAACTTGTTTATGTATAATGAACTTTCTTCTTTGTCAGCAAATAAATGAAAATTTAGCTCCGTATTCATTCTTAAATTTATATCGTCAAGAAAAGCTGTTATGAAAGAAAAGTCTGATACTTTTACTTTCAAGGTAGCATCAATAGGGTTGTATTCTCCTATTTTGTCAACTTCCAGTAGCTTTATCTCCTTTACTACATCCTGATCTTCAGGTATTAGCTTGTTCACTTCATTTGCTATAAAGTTGAACATATAATAACCTTGTTTCTGCAAAGCATCAATTGTATTTTCGAAGTTATAATTCCCTTCTAATGTAATTG
>JBDQHL010000002.1:0-78063 GCA_040264895.1 Bacteroidota bacterium | reverse complement strand
TATTCCTATCAAATATATATATTTAGTATAATATTCTTAACTTTGGAATTATACCAAAACAAAAAAATATAATATTATTAAGACGTCTTTATGTCTTGAACAAATATTGACTGTTACTGAAAGAGGAATTGTAATATGGAAAAGAAAAAGCCACTAAGAGGCAGTAGCGATAAGCTAAAAGATTTATATAATACTTATGTTAAAAATGACGAAAGAGAAATTGATATTAAAACAGAAGAAGATGAAATGATGGAAGAACAAGAAATGGAAACAGCTGACGAAGAGACTAAAGCTGAGCAAGAAGTTGAAACAGATGAAGAATCTGATGAGTTAGAGTTTAAAGTAGATGAGCTAGAAAATCAAGTTTCTAATCTGAAAGATCAGCTACTTAGAAAGACTGCCGAAATGGAAAACCTTAGACGCAGGACTCAGAAAGAAAAAGATGAATTAGTTAAATATGCAAACGAAAAATTAATTCTTAATCTTTTAGATATACCAGATGATTTGAGCAACGCTTTAGATGCTTCTAGGAATGATTCCAGTAGCAAACAATCGGTTATAGAAGGCGTAGAGCTTATATATAACAAGGCTTTTAGGTTGTTCGAAAATGCTGGAGTTAAAAGAATGGATGATTTAGTTGGCAATCAATTCGACGTAGATTATCACGAGGCACTAATGCAACAACCATCAGAAGAAATACCCGAAGGACACATAATTGCAGTTGTGCAACCTGGTTATTTATTAGGTGAAAAAATAATTAGACACGCTAAGGTAGTAACTTCTTCAGGAAATTCAGAATAAAAAAGAAAATAAAAGTTTATGAGTGAAAAAAGAGATTATTACGAAATTTTATCTGTTAGTAAAAGTGCTGACAAAACCGAAATCAAAGCAGCTTACAGAAAGTTAGCTAATCAATATCAACAATATAAAAACCCAGATAACCCTGAGGCAGAAGAAAAGTTCAAGGAAGCTTCTGAAGCATATGATGTTCTTTCAAATGAAGATAAAAGAGCAAAGTATGACAGATTTGGTCATCAAGGCGTTCGTGGTGCTGGGGGTGGACAACCAGGTTTTTCTAATGTTGAAGATATTTTCTCCAACTTCGGAGATATATTTGGTGGTTCAATATTCGATGACCTCTTCGGAGGTGGTGGTGGCCGTTCACAAGGTGGCCAAAGGCGAAGAAGAGATGAACGTGGAGCTGACCTAAAAATAAAAATGCCTCTTACCTTAGAAGAAATTGCAACTGGAGTTGAAAAGACTATAAGAGTCAAAAAATTTGTTGCCTGCGGTGACTGTTCTGGGAGTGGTGCTAAAGGTGGAAGTAGCGGATACAACACTTGCCCGCAATGTAATGGACAAGGCCAGGTAAAGCAAGTAAGCCGCTCCATGTTTGGTCAATTTGTTAACATACAACCTTGTAGCAACTGTAGCGGAACAGGTCAAATCATAAAAGACACTTGTAACACTTGCGAAGGTGATGGACGAGTAAGAGATGAAGAAAAAACTTCTGTAGAAATACCAGCTGGAGTTGAAGAAGGCAACTACCTTACTGTATCTGGCAAAGGACACGCAGGTAAACGAGGTGGTTCGAAAGGTGATTTGATTGTAATTATACAAGAAAAAGAACATAAGTATTTAACTCGCGATGGAAACAATATAATTTATAAGTTAAAAATTAGTGTTCCAGAAGCAGCAATGGGTGTTAGGTTAGATGTACCTACATTATATGGAACTGAAAACGTAGATGTCAAATCTGGTACTCAACCAGGTGAGTCAATCGTTTTAAAAAACAAGGGGTTACCACTGCTAAATTCTTACAGAAAAGGTGACCAGATTGTAATAATAGATGTCCATATACCAAAGAAATTATCATCTGATGAAAAATCAATGTTGAAAAAGATGAAAGAAAGTGATAACTTTAAGCCTAATAATGACGCAAAAGGTTTCTTTGAAAAAGTTAAAGGAGCATTCTTTTAAATATTAGATTATATCTTACAGTAGTATGAATATTGACAAACTCATATCATCAATTCAATCCGTATTTGGTTTAGCCAAAGGGGAGCTTATGATTAGTTTGGTATTCATATTAGGTGTAATCATTGGCTCATTTGTTGATTACGACCGAACAAGTTTAGATGACTTAGATGGTATTAAAGTTTCGAGGAACGCATCTGCAGGAACCAATTTCAACTTCAGTGGTAAGTTCGAAGATTACGAGACAGAGCCAATAGACAAAACAAGTAATGAAAATGATATTGCCTTAGGTAATCAGAAGCCAGAAAGTAAAAAAAAGCAGAGTTACAATGCTGATGATAGTGATGATAAAATTATTGGTAAAATCAATATTAACACTGCGTCTAAGTTAGAGTTGAAGAAGATAAAAGGTATTGGTGAAAAAACTGCACAAAAAATAATTAAGTACAGAAAAAAGACACCTTTCAAATCAATAGAAGATATTAAAAAAGTAAAGGGCATAGGCCCTAAGAAATTTGAAAAGATGAAAGATAAAATAACAGTTTAAATAGGATTTATGAAATGAAAACAACAGCATTCTACAATTTACATATTGGTCTAAATGCCAAAATGGTTGACTACGCCGGCTACAAAATGCCTATTCAATACCCAAGTGGAATTATACAAGAACATAAGTTAGTACGTGAAAGCGTGGGAATTTTTGATGTGTCACATATGGGTGAGTTTTTTATCGAAGGTAATGAGGCATTGGACTTAGTACAAAAACTAATAACAAATGACGCTTCGAAATTAGAAATAGGGCAAGTTCTCTATACTGCAATGTGTTTTAATGATGGTGGAATAGTAGATGATTTGCTAGCGTATAAACTAGCAGATAACCGCTACCTATTAGTAGTTAATGGTGCAAACATAGACAAAGATATAGATTGGGTAATGAAGAATACAGAAGGGTTCGATGCAGAAGTATCAAATCAATCTGATGAATATTCACTCCTAGCTCTTCAAGGTCCAAACTCAAAAAAAGTGTTAGCCAAATTGACTGACTGTGATTTAGACTCAATGGAGTTTTACAGATTTTCGGAAAATGAAACCCTGGCTGGATTCCCAGCTATAGTATCAAGAACTGGTTACACTGGTGAGCTTGGCTATGAGCTATATTTCAAAGGTGGCCAAGAAACAGCTGAAAAGATATGGAACTCACTTATGGAAGCCGGAGAAGAGTTTGGGATAGCCGCTGTAGGATTAGGGTGCCGTGATACTTTAAGAATGGAAAAGGGATATGCACTATACGGAAACGATATAGATGAAACCACAAATACTATCGAAGCTGGACTTGGTTGGGTAACTAAATTGAATAAAGATTCAGATTTCAATGGTAAAGAAGCATTAGCAAAAATAAAAGAGAATGGACCAGCAAGAAGATTAGTTGGGTTTGAAGTAGATGCTGATAGATTTATAGCAAGAAAGGGCTACAAGATATTCAAAGCTGATGAGCAAATCGGTGAAGTTACAACGGGTAACTTATCACCATCTTTAGAAAAGCCAGTAGGTATGGGATATGTTCATTGGGATTATAGAACTCCAGATACTAAAATTGAGATAGAAGCTAGAGGCAAACGATTCCCGGCAATAGTAAGAAAGATGCCACTTCTGTAAACTGTTTTCTTCAAGTTTAATTTTTTACAAAAGCAATTTGAGATATGATTCTCGGATTGCTTTTTTTTTACTTTATGTCAAATAAGAAAAGGCAAATGATGTAACTCCATTTGCCTTTTCTGTAAAATATTTTAGAACTAAATCTAAAGTTCTTATTGCCTATTATTACTCTTTTCCCAGCTGATGATACCACTTTCTGTGTGCATTTTACAGACTGCAAACCAACCAAGTGCTTGTATTCCATTATCATCTTGATTAAACACATTAGTCGGTAAGTTAGCAGGAGTCTCTGCAAACAATCCCCCATTATTAAGCTGCTCCCTCAATATTACTAAATACTCGGCAAATTCTAAACTAATAGAATATAGCTGCACACCAATTTCATCTCCAACTTCTGCTGGATCTTCATCGCTAGGGGGACCAGCAAAACCACCAGGCGTAATGGATGCACGGATAGGCAATATAAAAGGTATCCCATCTGTTTGTGAGCCTCTTCCTGTAGAACCATCATAGGCAACTACAATTTTACCAGGATCAGTATTTACCATACCTTCTCTAGTCGCTCTTACCCAATAAGCATCACCCAACCCATCCAAATCTCTTGCCCAGAATTGGACAGCCCAAATTGAATCAATATCGCCAAAGGGTACATCTTCACGAGACCAACTTATTGAATCAATCTCTGGGGTTTCCCTTACTGTTGACTCTGCTGTATATTGGCTGTTGTTATAATCTATAGTTAGCTTGAATGTAACACCAGGTACAATATTATTAAGCTCGTCGGATAGAAAATATCTTCCTTCTTGATCTGGAGAATCAAATGCATATGAATTTCCATCGCTATCAGTCAAGCTCAACTCAGCATCTGTAACAGGGCTAACTGATGAAGCATCAAAGTACTCACCAGATATACTTAGTTTAACATGTGGGTTCTCATCTGAATTGGACATCACTGCATCGACTGTAAGTTGAGGTGTTCCTTCATTCAAATCAACATCTATTACGTCTTCACAAGATGCAAATCCCAAACCGAGTACTATAATTAAAATTAATTTTTTCATCTTCTTACTCATTCACTAATTTATTTACATCAAAATTAAAATTATACGATACTGCAGGAACGATAGAGCCAAACACTGCAAACCTTACTGCTTCGGTTTGAGCAAAATTATCCGCATTATTCCTGAAGAATACTGAGTATGGATTTCTTCTATTATAAACATTATAAATAGAGAAAACCCACTTACCTGACCACCAATCATCCGGATCATCTTCTGGGTCGTAAGTAGCAGAGATATCAAGTCTATGTGACATTGGTATTCTGAAATTACCTCTCGTATTCTCTGAGTTATGTGGCGCCACATACCCTTGCCATTCCAGTCTATTTGTAGGGAATGTTGCAGGAGTACCAGAGGCTAATATAAAGTTAGCTGATAGACTCCAAGTTTTTGATAAGTCATAGAAACCAACTATGTTCAAGTTATGTGTTCTGTCAAACCTAGTTGGGTACCAATCGCCATTATTTATTCCAGCTATGTTTCTCTCAGTTCTTGCTAAGGTATAACTTATCCAACCTGTAAAATCACCGCTGTTTTTCTTCACGTAAAATTCTGCACCATAAGCACGTCCATCACCATAAAGTAAATCTGCCTCATACTCAACATTCAAATTCAAGTCTGCACCATTTCTGTAATCAATCTGATTTTGGAAATCCTTGTAGTAAACTTCTACAGAAGTCTCCCATGCATTGTCGTCAAAGTTTTTGAAATAGCCTAATGCATATTGATCAGAAAGCTCTGGCTTTACGTTATTTGTTGTTGGTCTCCATACATCTAAAGGCGATGCTGCTGCAGTATTAGAAAGCAAGTGGACATATTGCACCATCCTGTTATAGCTTGCTTTGATTGAGCTCTCTTCATCAAGTTGATACTTAAGTGAAGCGCGTGGTTCTAAATTGAAATAGTCCGCTATACTTTCAAAATCGTCATACTCTTTAGTGTCAATAATTGGTTTTGCATAATTCGAAGTTGTATCTCCGTATATATATTCAGTACCAGGTCCTATATAATTATAGTAGGAAGCCCTAAGTCCATAGCTCATTGCAAATTCAGGTGTGAAATCAATTTCTTGGCTTACATATGCAGCCAGCTGTGCTGCAAACTGATCATCTAATTTAATTGGAACTTCAAAACCATCACTTCCACCGATTGCATCACCAGGTACAAAATCATAATAAATTGCTTCAAGACCAAAATCAATACTATTTTCTGGATTGAGGAAATACTCTAAATCATACTTTAGAGATTGAGTTATAATATTCGACTTCCATTTAAAAAATTCACCTTCTGCCTCATCACCAAATTGTAATTGGTAATCATAGTTGCTAAAATAGTAGGTCAAATTTGAGAAGAGTTGATCTGAGAACAAGTGATTCCATCTGACCGTAGCAGTTTGACTACCCCAGTCAAAACCAAATCCTGCTCCAAAAACATCTCTACCAAAATAACCAGAGGTAAATACAGTATTATTTTCATCTATTTTCCAGTTTAACTTAGCTGTCAAATCATAAAAATAGAATTGACTATCACTCAGACCATCCTCTAAAAATGGCTTGGCTAATACATCTATATATGATCTACGACCAGCAACCAAGAATGAAAGCTTATCATCTATTATTGGCCCTTCTACAGCCAACCTGCTGAATATAGCTCCCACACCACCATCTACATTAAATTTTCTTGGACTACCTTCCTTCAACCTTACATCCAGAATAGATGACAAACGTCCTCCATACTTTGCTGGAATACCACCCTTAATTAACTTAACATCTTTTACTGCGTCTGGATTAAAAACCGAGAAAAATCCGAATAGGTGAGAAGAGTTATATACTGGAGCTTCATCTAGAAGTACTAAGTTTTGATCAATACCTCCACCTCGCACGTTGAATCCAGTGGCACCCTCACCTACAGTGGAAACACCTGGCAATAATTGAACTGACCTTACTACATCAGTTTCACCCAATAGTGCTGGCATTCTTGTAAGTATTTGTTGGCTCAGTTCCAATGTACTCATCTCAATCGAAACGACATTCTCATTTGATTTCCTTGAGGAAACCACCACCTCTTCTGTTTGGATATTTGAACTGCTCAACTCTATGTCTAGCTTAATATCCTTATCTAACTTTACTGCTGGAGTCTTCTTGTCATAGCCAATATAAGATGCAATTAAAGCATAATCTCCTTTCGGTAAAGTAATGGAGTAGAATCCATAGGCATTGGTGACTGCACCCTTTTTGGTGTCCTTTACGGACACTGTCGCTCCTATGAGCGTTTCCCCTGTTTCCGTATCTTTTACATATCCGCTTAGCGTGTATTCATCTTGTGAATAGCTAGTAGCCACAGTAGCGAATAGTAAAAGAAATGTTATTATTTTCATATAGTTTATTTCAAATTGTTAAATTTACTTAGGTGCATTACGAACTAATTACTGTTTTGATGTAATTGGCATTGATATTTATAAATACCCTTTGAAGTGCAAAGTAAGGTAAACCCTTAATTCTATTGTAGAAATGTAAGGGTGTAATTTTGTTAAGTTAAAAAGTAATCAAAACTAAGAGCTAGATATTCTACACCAACTCAGCTTTCTCGCGCTTTATGTTAGCACCTAAGCTCGTTAGCTTCTGCTCTATATTCTCATATCCACGATCTAAGTGATAGACACGAAGAACCTCCGTTCTGCCTTCAGCAACCAAGCCACCTAGTATCAGAGAAGCACTTGCACGCAAGTCAGATGACATGACTTGTGCACCTGTTAGCTTTTTGCCACCACGCACTATAGCCATATTGTCCGTTACCGATATGTCTGCACCAAGTCGTTGCAACTCTGGTACATGCTTGAATCTATCTGCGTATATATTATCAACTATCTTCGAAGTACCGTTTGCAGCCATCATATAGGCAGTCCATTGTGCTTGTACATCCGTTGGTATTCCTGGATAAACTGAAGTAGTAATGTCCACTGGCGTTATATCTCCGTCCATAGTCACCCTAATGCTATTGCCGTTTACGTCTATCTCTGCGCCAGTTTCTTCCATTCTACCGATCACGGCAGCTATGTGGTATGGGTTTACGTTTGTCAGCTCTACATCACCTTTGGTCATAGCAGCAGCAATCATAAACGTAGCTGCTTCTATTCTGTCTGGAACTATTTCTTCGTCTACTGCTTTCAGCTCATCTACTCCCTCTATCTCTAGTTGGGTAGTGCCTATTCCGTCGATTTTTGCACCCATCTTAACCAAGAAACGTGCAAGAGCAGTAATCTCTGGCTCTATTGCAGCATTAGTTAATATCGTTGAGCCCTTGGCTTTCACGGCAGCCATAAGCACATTACCCGTAGCACCAACGCTCGAAATATCGAAGTTGAATCTGCCACCAGTCAGGTTCGTAGCGTCAGCTACTATATATCCATTTTCTATTTCAATCTTAGCACCCAGTTTTTCCATACCTTTCAAGTGCAAGTCAACAGGTCTTGGACCCCATGCGCAACCACCTGGTAACGATACCTTCGCCTTGCCAAATCGTGCGAGCAATGGCCCTAGTACATAGAACGAGGCACGCATCTTTTTTACAAATTCGTAAGGAGCTTCATAAGAATTGACATCGCGTGTGTCTAGGAATAGAGTATCGCCATTCAGCTCTGAGTGAGCTCCCATAGCATTGAGCAGACGAGACATACTCCATACATCTGTTAGGTTTGGTGTGTTGGTTAGGTTATAAACTCCTGGAGCTAGCAAGCAAGCCGGCATAATAGCTAAGCAACCATTTTTAGCACCCGATACCTTAACGGAGCCACGTAGGCGGTTGCCACCTTCTAAAACTAATTTATCCAATTTGAATTTCCTCTTTTATGCTTTTATCAAATATAAGATAATAATCTTTTATTTTCAATTCTTTGAAATTAGTAATTGATATTGATTGTGAACATGAAGCATCACTGTAACGAAGAGTGGCTTTCCTAGTTAAGACAGTTTCTGTTAAAGACGAGACAAACTCATCTCCGTAATTTAAACTAACTTTTTTCCTCCTATTTCAAATATTAAATTTATCAAAACTGTTCTAATTCTTATATTGCAACTTCTTAATAACATAAATCAAAAATATTAATTAGTAAATGAATAAGATAAAAGTAACATTAGCCAAGGGCGATGGAATTGGTTTAGAAATAACAGATGCAGTAATAGATATATTAGAAGCTGCTGGCGCTCCTCTGGAATATGAGGAAATCAACGTAGGTGAGCAAGTATATCTGAAAGGGATAAAAACAGGTATTCCTGACGATGCCTGGGACATAATCACTCGCAACGGTGCATTCTTAAAAGGCCCAATCACTACCCCTCAAGGTGGCGGTTACAAAAGCTTGAACGTGACTATCCGTAAGACTTTGGGATTATTTGCAAATGTACGCCCTGTAAAAGCATACAGCCCATACATACAGTCTCACTTCCCAGAAATGGATGTGGTTGTTGTTCGTGAAAACGAAGAAGATTTGTATGCTGGAATAGAGCACCAACAAACTCCCGAAGTAGTACAAGTACTGAAATTAATATCTCGTCCAGGAAGTGAAAAAATCATTCGCTATGCCTTCGAATATGCAAAGGCACACGGCAGAAAGAAAGTTACTTGTATGTCGAAAGACAATATCATGAAACACGCTGATGGTCTATTCCACCAAGTATTTGATGAAATAAAAGAAGAATACCCAGAAATAGAAGCAGAGCACTATATTATTGACATTGGGACCGCAAGAATTGCAAACGACCCTGAAAGATTTGACGTTATTGTTACTCTAAATCTATATGGCGATATTATCTCCGATGTAACAGCCGAAATAGCTGGCTCAGTAGGAATGGGTGGCTCGTCGAACGTAGGAGAAAAGGTAGCAATGTTCGAGGCAATTCATGGCTCGGCACCAGATATAGCTGGCAAAAACATAGCCAACCCAAGTGGTTTGCTAAATGGTGCTTGTATGATGTTAGTACATCTTAACTTAGGTGACTATGCATTCAAAATACAAAATGCATTGCTAAAGACTATAGAAGACGGTATTCACACTGGTGACCTAAAAAGCGAATTGACAAAGCAATTAGTCGGTACAAAGGAATTTGCTCAGGCAGTAATAGAAAGACTTGGGCAAAAGCCACAGAACTTTACTATTGCAAAGCCATCTAACCACCAAATCGCTTTACCACAATACAACACTCCTCGTGCTCCTAAGACATTAGTAGGTGTCGATATTTACTTGGATTGGAATGAAAATAACCGACAACCAAATGAGTTAGGAAGAAGACTAGAAGAGTTAACACCAGATGGCTTGAAATTGAAGACAATTTCAAACAGAGGAATTGCTGTTTATCCTGGAGTTGATAGAGATATATTCTGCTCTGACCATTGGTCATGCAGATTTGTAAGTCCTGACTACGCCACTTCAGAAGGTAGTGCTAACATAGAGAAGAATTTAATTATCGAACTACTTAAGAATATTAATAATGCTGGATTAGACTTTATCAAAACTGAAAATATTTATAATTTCAGTGGTGCAAGAGCTTACTCTCTGGCACAAGGTGAAGTAAGCTAGATAAAAAAACTTTGGACCTATAGAACCCCTCATCAATCTATTTGGTGAGGGGTTTTTTTGTTAATTTACCCACCTATGAACAACACCAAAAAAGAAAAACTACTAAGTGACCTATACGCTAAGCTGAGAGCTGGAATAAAGCCAGGACTCGAACGCACTATAGCACTCGCAAATGCAATGAGCAATCCGCAAGATAGCTATCCAACAATCCATATAGCTGGTACAAATGGCAAGGGTACAACTTGCTCTGTTGTGGCTTCTTTACTCACAGAAATGGGGCTGACGGTTGGACTTTACACATCGCCACACATCAAGGATTTCAACGAGCGAATAAGAGTCAATGGAACTCCAATCACCGATGATGAGCTTATTGACTTTTCTGAAACCTTACTCCCAATAGCAGAAGACTTAGATGCCACATTCTTCGAGATTACTACCATAATGGCCTTTATGCACTTCCAGAATCATCATGTGGATGTTGCAGTAATAGAAACAGGCATGGGCGGCAGATTTGATAGCACAAATATACTCAAGCCGAAGGTTACATGTATCACGGATATTGATTTGGATCATCAGGAATTTCTTGGCGATACAATAGAGCAAATCGCATTCGAAAAAGCAGGTATAATAAAACTAAATACTCCTGTCATTAACACTAATACTGATAAAGCTATTCTCGATGTAATTACAGACAAAGCCAGCAAAATGTCAGCTGAGATTATTACACCCACATCAGAAATTGAGCAAAATGTGTTAACCGAAATCACTAAATCTTATGTCAGCAAATCATTTCAGAAAAACTATAAAGCTGCACTAACAGTAACCGAAATATATCTGGGCAACCCAGTAGATAAAGAAATTCAATTAAACGCAATCAAAAGCCTAAGAGAGAACTCTGGCTATTTCGGTAGAATGGAAGTGATAGATGAAAACCCTTTGACTATAATCGACATTGCGCACTCACCTGCTGCAGCTAAGAATCTAATAGAATCACTCTTCGCTTACTATCCAAATCAGAAATGGACAATAGTTATTGCTATGATGAAAGACAAGAATTTTAGAGATATAGTTAATCAATTAGAACAGATTGCAGAGCGGTTTATATTCACTCAGGTCACAGGAGATAGGTCAGCTAAAGCAAGCGAATTGGCATCTGCTGTTATAAATTCAGAAGTGGAATATAGCACTATCGACAATCCAAAGGCTGCACTAAGTGAGGCAAAGCAAATTAGTAATCCCATTCTTATAGTTGGATCGTTCTATTTAGCAAGTGAGATATTGTGAGGTTTACTATTGGAGTTTATTTACCTAAAAATATTGTAATGAGCTTAATTTTTAAGAAATTGCCGTCTTTTATTTGTCATTAATTGAAATAAAGATACTTAGAAATGCAAAAGATTATAAACTTCTTCGATTTTTCATCTGAAAAAGTAGATTACAAAACCGAGATACTCTCAGGGCTAACTGTAGCACTGGCATTAGTGCCGGAGGCAGTTGCCTTTGCGCTTATTGCTGGGCTATCACCATTAACTGGACTATACGCAGCATTCGTTATGGGGCTAATCACTTCCATATTCGGAGGTCGCCCAGGTATGATTTCTGGCGCTACTGGTGCAGTGGCTGTTGTGTTAGTTGCCTTAGTTATTAGCCACGGAGTTGAGTATATATTCGCAGCAGTAATACTGGCAGGGATTTTCCAGATTCTAACTGGAGTGCTAAAGCTCGGTAAGCTGATGCGGCTGGTGCCTCACCCCGTCATCTTTGGCTTTGTCAATGGGTTGGCAATAATTATATTCTCATCCCAATTAGCACAGTTTAAAGACGATGCTGGCAACTGGCTTACTGGTCCTGAAATGTATATGTTCTTAGGACTCGTACTTTTATCAATGCTTATTATTTGGGGTTTACCTAAAATCAGTAAAGCTATTCCTGCTTCGTTAGTGGCTATTTTATCAATATTTGGCATTGTGGTTGCATTTGGTATCGAAACGCGAACAGTAGGCGATATAGCCTCTATCTCAGGTGGCTTTCCACCTTTCCATATTCCTTCTGTTCCTCTAAACTGGGATATGTTTATGACAATATTACCATACTCTGCTGTAATGGCTGGTGTGGGATTGATTGAAAGCTTGCTTACGTTAAATATTATTGATGAGATAACTGAAACTCGTGGACGAGGCAACAAAGAAGCTGTAGCTCAAGGTGCAGCAAATGTAATTTCTGGTTTCTTCTCTGGTATGGGTGGATGTGCTATGATTGGCCAGTCACTTATCAACGTGTCGTCGGGAGCTAGAGCAAGATTGTCAGGTATAGTTGCTGCAGTTATGCTTTTGGTTTTCATTATGTTCGGTGCTGGGCTGATAGAAAAACTACCGATGGCTGCACTAACTGGACTAATGATAATGGTATCTATTGGTACTTTTGAGTGGGCTAGTTTGCGTACACTCCGTAGAATGCCTAAAACAGATATATTTGTTATGGTATTGGTTACTCTAGTAACTGCTATCTTGCACAACTTGGCAATTGCGGTGGTAGTTGGTGTTATCATTGCTGCTTTAGTTTTTGCATGGGACAATGCAAAGAGAATTAGAGCTAGAAAATATGTTGATGATCACGGTATAAAACACTATGAAATATATGGACCATTATTCTTTGGTTCAGTTACAGTATTCAACGATAAGTTTGATGTACTTGGTGACCCTGACGAAATAATCATTGATTTTGAAGAGAGCAGAGTAGTTGATATGTCAGCTATTGAGGCCTTAAATAAGATAACAGAGCGTTACCACAAGGTAGGTAAGAAAATTCACCTTAGGCACCTAAGTAAAGATTGCCGTAAACTACTTAAGGATGCTGAGGCAATTATTGATGTAAACGTATTGGAAGATCCAACTTACAAAGTTGTTATAGATAGTGTCAATGCCAAAAAGTAAAATTCTAGAGATGGTATAAAAAAAGGCATTAGGTTTTAATCTAATGCCTTTTTTTATAATTATACAGTTCTATTAATCATTGTCTGATAGAATGGAATAATAAAATTCATTCGCTATTATGCCTGAAGAAGTCTTCAATTGATAAATACCAAGTTCTCCAATCGAGAGTATATTAGTCTGAACTTGTCTTACAATAGGTCGTTCAGAACTATTTATCAATTTTAATTCATGTTTATATACTATATCTATATTTAATGCATCAAAGACTTTCCCATCATAGGTAACTTCTGTTACATTTATCCTTTTACCCGTAACTTCATACTTTCGTTCATATGTTCTAAGATTCAAATTTATAGTATCTTTAGTATCTACAGATGTCCATTCCTTTTCTTTGAAATCAATAATTTTCAGCCACTTTCCCCTTAGAGGATAATAAGCGTCGTCATTTGAATTCAAGTTAGCAAGGTCCAAAATCGATTCAGTATAAATCTCTAAACTGTTGTCATCGCTATAGAAATATTTAGCATTCGAGAATATAGAATACTCTAGAAATTCACTATCATTAATTACAAATGCTTGTTTACCATCAATATTGACAGAAGAACCAACAGAAGTACTTGTTAAACGAAAAACTTTTACATCTTTATTTATAGTGTCACTAGATGTCTCAAAGTCAGTCTTAGCAAGATCATAATCGAAAGATTGACCTTGTTCTAAAACAAAGACATGCCTTTCATTATTACTATTCTCTATTAATTGAGGTCCATCGTCATCACTACAGGAGAAAAAAGCAAAGATTGTGACTATTAATAATACTTTAGAAATCGAGTTCTTCATTCTTTTGTTATAATTGAATTCTTAAAAAAGTAAGATAATATTTTTATTGAATTCTGTTATTAGTAATTCTTACTTTTTAATTTCCAACCCCAGCCGCCATTGCCACCAGTTTGCACTTCTCTTTCAGATAAAACACCATATTCTTCGTGCACATAGTAAGTTCTAGTTTCAGAGTTTTAGTAATAATTCTCAGCAGTTTCTAGTTCATAGTAAGTAGTAACAGTAAATATCTTAACAGTAATAGTGGTACTATCAGATGAAATTAGCTCTGTAGTTCTTTCGTATTTAACCCTCACATCTGCTACGTCAACTATGTGTGAGTCTAATAAACCTGCTGTTCCCTGATAGCTATAAGCAGTCTAGGTTTCTTGACCAATTCCAAATAGTTTTATCCATCCCCTCTCTACATTGGGGTCTGCTTCTTCTAACATATCAAAAAAAGCAGGATCATATTCATAGTAACCCTCTTCATCTGAATAAGCATATTTCTTTGAAGTGGAACCGTCGGCTCCTGCAAGAACATTACTCGTGGTAATCATATAACAACCCTTTCCAAAAAGTGTAAGAGTTTCTCCCACGGAAACAATCCTTTGATTCCCGGATTTATCTCCCTCATTCCCTTCATTATCATAGAAAACTTCTTCGTAAACCCACTCGTTTCCCCTTTCCAAAGGAAAACTAAAAGTCTCTGTGTCATTGTCATCTGGGCTGGCTCCATTATCATCATCAGAGCATGATAATAGTAATATTGTTGCAAGAAATGCAAGTCCTAAGTAGTATAGTTTATTCATAGCTTTTTCCTGTTGTATTATGAAGTGTAGCTACAAATTAATGATTTTTTTGCAAATGGGAAGTTTAAATTTCTTTTGTCTTTTTCTTCTTCTTCCAAAAAGTAAGGCGACCAAACATCATCTTAAGGAAGCTGCGAACGAACTTGCCCTGTCCGAGCAAAGTACCTACAATGAAAAGTATAACTTGGTAAGCAGGCAAAACAGTAAATATATAAACAATTGCTCTTAGCCAAAATGGGTCATCAGAAGTTAGGTTAAGTGCCTCAAATACGAATTTGCTGACGTATAATGACGACATTCCAGTTATAGCAAATACAATAAGAATAACAACTACATCGAATGCAGAGCTAACACCCCACCTCTCTTTCAAAACATTTACTATTTTATCAATCTTACTCATAATTAATCTGCTTTTTCCAATTTAGCAATTATCTCTCTCCAGCTCTCTAACTCAGGAATACCTGGCTTTCTCTTACCGAAGAAAGTTATAGCAAGTTCGTCATCCATATCGTATAATTCGAGCGATGTAATTGTACCACCAGCATCACCTGGTTTTTTGACTACATACGATTCTGCAACTAAATCATTGCGAAGGTGTAAGTTGAAATCTGGGTCCATTACATTAGTCCAGTTTTCAATAAGTCTTATATTGTGAACCTCACCTGTATGAATCTGAATCAAATCATCATTAGCAACAAAAGCCATTATTGGAGTTTCTGTCTCAACTGCTGAGTATAGAATATCAATTACAGCATCGTTAGGAACACGACAAGCGAGTTCATCTGGAGCTCGCTTCATTAGGTCCAGCCTTCTTATATTCTGGCTATCCAATATAGCTTGGAAGTTGTGAGTGTCGTCCAATTTGTTCCAATCTCTAATTGCCTTATCAAAGTCTATATCTTCAACATTATTATAGTTCTTTGGTTTCGCACCTTTTTCAACAACGGGTATTTCAGTATTTTCAGTTTTGAATCCATCAATCAGCATTCTGTATGCTTCTTCATTGCTATCGTCAGTCAAATATACTTTCTGAGCAGCTTTACCATACTTGTTGAAGAACTGAATAGACCTAAGTAGTTTGCCTCTGTGTTCTTTTTCTACATTGTACACGTACTTCCAATCATCAAAGAATATACGTAAATCAATATCAGAACCAACTACTAGACCCATTGTCCCATGCATTTGTACTTCATTGAAGACACCTTTTCGCTCGTGAACTGCAGACTCATTTCTAGTCAGTACCATTAACCTACCTAACTCAGGCAAGTGTTTGTAAATCTCAACTGGTTTATCATCTAATTTAGTTGCTTTATCATGAAGACCCGAAGCTAATAATTCTAATTCAGTTATACCGATTAAATCAGCATATTCCTTAATTCTTAGGCCTGGGTTGTTTGCTTTTACTTCTTCGTATTGTTCTTTCAATTTAGTAACTGACATAAACTAATCAATCGTTTTATAATAATTTAATTTCAAATTCGGGGTAACCCTTTTCTGCTTTTCCGTCCACAATTTTTTGGAAGCCTATAAATCTAAGTTTATAATAAAAACCTTCTGTATCGCTAATAATATATTTCTTTAATGGATTGACAGTATATACACCAGTGTTGATATCAACTTGTTTCCAATCCCAACCGATTTCATCGCGTTTATTAGTTAATACATATTCCCCAATAGATTCGCTTGTCAATTCATCAAAAGAAATTGTACTATCTGCTTCTACTACCTCGCAATATCTGGTATTAATTAACGCTCCCGTGACAGGGTAAACTTCAAAGCCTGGCACATCGAAAAGTTCTGTGTATTTTGTAAATACTATGTCCCATTCATCTGACCTAGGTTCCAAATTTGTAACACTTCCTTTTCCATCAAGTGATACAGTAATAAAATTATACATTTCATTTCTTGGTACTACTACTGTGTCAGACTCAGACGAATTTAACTCTGCGAATATAAATACAAATTTATTTTCATTTGCAGATAGAATTTTAATCTTTCTTAACCCACCTCTGGTACGATCATGGCTTCTTTTTCTGTCTACTATATAAACATGTTCTTTACTTATTAGTTCTCCGTTTTCTTCCAACCACCACTTACCAATAACCATTGAATCTTTGTTACCACTTGGTACATCTCTCTTGTATTCTATCTCATCTGACTCTGCATTAACTGAAGCAAAGTCAACTTTTCCTAAATCTTGGACTGCCATATTTCTAGCAGAGTTTAATCTTATATGATAGCTATCATATGACTGGAATCCTAAATCCCATTCACCATATTTATTAGTGCTCACAGTAGTGTTACTACCTAAATCAAAATATACTTGATTCTCATATTTGCCCATCATTTCGACTTGATTCGAAACAACGTCGCCCCTATCCAAAGGGGTAACAGCTATGTCTTCGTCGAAGCACGATGTCAGGAATACAGAAATAGCTAAAAGTAATATTAGTTTTTTCATTATATATCCAGTTCAAATTTTGCAAAAACTGTTCTTCCATATCCCACAGGCAATGCTGCTGAGCCACCAGAGTGACCTGTTCCACCCTGTTGAATTTGATTGCTATTAACAGTAGTAACATCAAATATATTAATAGCACCAACTGAAAAAGACAATCCCAAATCTTCAAATTTTCTCATAATCGTTGCATCCATATTATGGTATGAATCAATCGTAAAATTCTCAATTTCTTCTTGATCATTTAGTACAAACCCGGGTGATTCTCCAGTAAACTTATAGAAAATTGAAAACTTTAAGTCCCAAAAATCTGACTCCCACGATGAATTGAATGTAACTTCTGGCGTGTACTGAACACCATTAGAAACTCCATCAATAAAGTTTTCTGTACCTATATAGTTGAAACCAATCTTGTTATAGAAGTCGTCGTATATATACTTCAACGTAGTATTGGTACCTATAGTTCTGTGCTGACCTATATTGATATAAGTGAACAAATCACCTTGTACATTTGCTAAGTTAATTTTATTTTCAATAGCATTATAATAGAAGTTTGGTTCGAATTTTAACACCCTTTTATTATTCACTAAAGTGTATGCAAACCCTAAATTAAATGCATCTGAGCTCTCAGCATTCAAATCTTGATTCCCTTGAATATTATGGCTTGCGTCTACGAAAAAGAAATATAATTCTTTAAGTGATGGTGCCCGGAATCCTTTTGCATAAGAGGCACGAACCGTCAGTTCATCTGTCAGATCAGACATTAAGTTCAAAGCAGGTATCAGAGGTGCATCATATTTTGTGTTATATATAACTCTCATTGCAGGTTGAATAGTAAGCAAATCTTCAATTATATACTTTGTAGATATATATGCAGCATAGTCATTTATTACTGGAGTGCCCTCTATTCTTCCACCAGAACCATTGTCTAAGTTAAAATCTATCCCAACATTATACCCAAGATTATCATTCAAAAATTCATCAAAGAATGCTGCTCGAATATTGATAGAATTGAACCTGGTTGTGTCCTGTTCAGATTCATCTCCAGTAATCACCTCGTCTAGAGTAACCAGATCTTTGAAAAATGTATTTCTCGACCTTGTATAATCTGAATGTGAAAAAGATAAATTATAATTCTTATTATTCTGTAATTGTTTCGAAATAAAAATAGCATTGTTGAATCTATTAGTACTGTACTTATTATCGAAAGCTCCCTCAAAATATGGAGCAATAGGCTGACCTTTTGAAACCAATAGTTCATCAAAATAACTACCTTTGTATCTTATGTCAGTCCCACCGTATGTAGTTTTTATATCTACGTCAGCAAAATACTGCTCTTTTGGTTTCCAGAGCTTAGAGCGTGAGTTATTAGTAGGAGCAAACCCTCCGAAAAAGTGGCGTCCTAGATTAAGACTTGCGTAACCGTCACTAATACTTCCATTAACACCTACATCCAGATTATATCTACCAACTGATTCGTACATCCCACGTGCATTTGCGGAAAAGCTGTCTTCATTTTCTTTAGATGAGATTAGGTTTATTACACCACCAAGTGCATCGGTTCCATAAAGAGTTGACATAGGACCTTTAACTATTTCTACCCTATCAATATTTGTTAAGCTAAGTTGACTTAAGTCAATATTACCGTTAGTTCTACCAATCACAGGAATACCGTCGATCAATATTTTAACGTTTTCACCACCAAGGCCATTGATAGATAAGTTGCTACCTAATTGTGCATCTTGATTGATATTTATTGCACCCTCTTGTAGTAATAAATCACTTAGGTTGTTTGCAGCCTTACTTTCAATAAAATCTCGGTCAAGTACATCAACTTTAATTATTGAGTTTGTACTAAGGGTGGGTGAATATTGTCCAGTAGTAACAATTTCAGAATATAGGATTGACACTTGCTTGAGTAAAGCTAAGTTCTTAGTGGTTTTATAAGTTTTTATTTCCACTGGTTCATAACCTAAGTAAGACACTTTGGCTAAAGCTGAGTCATAAGGAATTGTAACTGAACCATAAGCATCAGTCTTCCTGAAGTTAGAATCTAATTTATTTGGGTTTAAATTAACAAACATAACCGAAGCAGAAATCAACGTTTCTTTTGTTTTTTTATCTTTAACTTTCAAGCTACCTTTGGCTAATAGACCAAAAGTAGCAAGAAAAAAAATAACTATGTAAGTGTTAATCTTCAACTTACTTTACGATAAACTTCTGTGTGTAGATTGAATTGTTGCTTTCTATTCTAACAAAGTAAACGCCAGCACTCATGTTATTGGCATTTATATTGTTAATCTGTAGGTTCTTGTTTAGCTCAATTGATTTGCTTGTTACTAGTTCGCCAGTAGAAGAATATATATTCAAATTAGCAGCACCCAAATCAGAACCAGTATAAATCATATTAATATTTTCTCCTCTTTCTACAACATTTGGATAGATCGCAAATTGGTTCTCGTCGTAATCATATTGATTAACAGAAAGAGTAATGTCATTAGTTTTGAATACAAATTTGCCACCAGTGAATTCAGTGAATCTAATAGCAACAGGGGCACCAATAGGAACGTTTTCACCGTCTTGAGTTGGCGTGAATTCTTGAGCTATATAAACACGACCTTCTACCATTTCATATTCGAAAGTAGAGAAATTTAACTCTTTCCAATCATGGCCAATTTCTGTGATAGAAGTTGTGTAGTTTAGTTCACTTGGCATATCGAACTTGTCTTCTACTATCTCTATTCCGTCTAGTTGAGCAACCATAATATTGTTTTTAGTTCTAACACCAACTACTGGATATGGTTGTACTACTCCTTGGCCTTCAACTATTTGTGTGTACTTACTAAAAACCATATTCCACTCTTCAGTCATAGGCTCTCTATCTACTTCTACACCATTCTCCAAATCATAGTAACCATTCATTTTACCAGCAAAACTTGATTTTGAGAATTCTACATTTTCAACATTCTCATTATTTAGGTCAGAAAAGAAGAAATAGAACGTACCAGAGCTTAATTCATCTATTGCAATCTTTTTGTAGTCTCCATTTCTTAGTTTTATTACAAATAGCTCAGTACCACTTACTACCGTTTGGCTATATTGTCCCCAACCAAACTCACCTGGAGTTTCGTCAGAGAAGCCATTATTTCCCATATTGAACGCACCTATTTCCCATTCATCAGTTGAATTGTATAGCTCTTCCCAAACTTCGAACTTACCAGTAGTATCCAATGGTTGATTGAAATCATCAATACTACCATCTGTAACATGCCACAAACGAACACCTTGACCACCATTTATTCTGATTGCACTCGATAGTGCATTCATAAACGAGATGTCCCAATTTTCTGCTTCCGCTGTTATTACATTGTTCTGTTGAAAGTCGTAAAATGCGTCTAAAGTTCTTTGGTCATTTATATCGATTGTAACTTCTTCTACTAATTCTACCTGAGTAAATAGAGCAAAAGAGCCGCTTAGTAGAACCGCCATAATTATATATAATTTTTTCACTTTTAAATACCTTTTTTTAAATATAGATTTTTTATAGACTACGAATATAATACTCTTGCATTATAATTGGCAACAACTTAAGGACATTAAAGTATTTTAGCTTACATTTGGAGGGTTTGTATTTAATTGTTGGTGATTAACAATAGGGAAGATTTTATCTTATCCATGTTAAATGAATTAAGAGCTAACTCTAATTCATTAGTAATTGATTTCAAATAGTCATCATCATTTTAGTCTGAGATAGTTTGCAATTCTGTAATCAAATATCTTAGTTCTTTTGTGTTTACTATTTTAATTGACTCTTGAACAATACCATAAAGATTCTTTTCCTTTATTTCATCTATGATATTATCGTCTAATTTGATAATTATTGTTTTGTTTCCAGTATTACTCAAATTAATATCCGAATCAGGACTAACAAATTTGGCTATAGCTCTGTATAGGTCAATACCTGAGACTGGTTTTGTCAAATAATCTGAAAATAGATCATCAGAATCGGAATTTGTATCTCTCATTTCTGCTGTTAAGGCTACAATTGGAATTTTATTTAAACTATCATCTTCCTTCCATATTCTTGCCATTGTTCTTCCATCCATTACTGGCATATGTAGATCAATGAAACCTAAAGAAATCTCATTCTCCCTTGCAATTTTCAGGGCTTCTTCTCCATTTTCTGCGAAAAATAGATTTAGATTTGAATTAGAAAGCAAACCTTTAATAACCTGTCTATTTGACTCTATGTCTTCCGCAAAAAGTATGTTCAAATTATTAAAATCTAAATTGTCAATTTGGTGTTGTTCTAAGTTTGTGAACTTTTTTGGCTTTAGAATTGAAATTGAAATACCATTTAGCCTTACTTTGAACGTACTTCCCACTCCAACTTCTGTATCTACTTTAGTATCACCATCATATAGTTCTGTAAGCTTTTTAACTATAGAAAGCCCTAATCCAGTTCCTTCATACTCCTTGTTATCTCTGTTATCTTCTTGTGTAAATGGATCAAATATCTTATCCAAATATTTTTCTTCTATACCTTTGCCTGTATCAGATACTTCAAGATATAAATCCATTTTAGAAACATCAGATGGATTTTGTTTATAATTTATGTCTAATTTTACACTACCCATCTCAGTGAACTTAATAGCATTACCTATAAGATTTATTAATATTTGTTTCACTTTCGTTTGATCTAACAGCATATATTTTGGGGTGGTAGGTAGCATTTCTATACTAAACTTAATACCTTTCTTGTTAGCTACAATCGTGAATATCTTATCTATATCATCAAGTAACAATTCAAAGTTTGTTACTGAATTTTTTAGAGTCATCTTATTTGCTTCTATCTTCGATATATCTGATATGTCATTTATCAGAGACAATAATGTGTTTCCACCTTTGGTAATTCCATCTATATAATTCTCTAACTCAGGAGATTCATTTTTGTTTTTCAGAATTTCAGCAAACCCAAGTATGGCGTTCATAGGTGTTCTTATTTCGTGGCTCATATTAGCTAAAAAGATTGATTTGGCATTATTAGCGGCATCAGCCTTTTCTTTCGCAACTACTAGATTCTTCTCATACTGTTTCTCTTCAGCAATATCAATATTTATTCCATACATTCTCTCGGTTTTACCCTCATTGTCTCGCTCAACTTTTGCAATAGACCTTAAGTATATTAGTTCACCGTCTGGTCTAATAAATTTAAAATTAGATACAACCTCATCTAATACGCCTTTCATTAATTTGATGTTATTATCTAAAACTGTTTGTTTGTCATCCTCATGAACTCTTTCCATATAGGTTTTAAAAAGATTTTCAGATGTTCTTTCTCTACCAAGTAAGTCAAATAGTGAGTCATTCCAAGTCGCTTTATTATTATTTGAATCCCAGTTCCAAACACCAATTTTAGTTGCATTAAGTATCAGATCATACATTTCAGACATTTTTTCTTTTTCCGCTTCTAATCTTAATATTTCAGTTTTATCAATTAACCCCCATATTTCAGTACTTTTGGTATTTCTGTATCTGAATTCTACCTTTTTTACACTTCCATCCTTATTTATTAATTCAATCAGTACAGGTTCTATCACTCCTAAAAATGCATATATCTCTCCATCTTTAGTTCTAAGTGCTTTAGCTTTGACAGAAATATCTCTATTTGTTTTAGCAGTCCTATATTCATTGATATAAACTGGGTCGTTGTTTGCTACAGATTCATACCACGTTTTGAATATTCTTACCTTATCGTCTGGGTGTAGTCCATCCTTCCACCCTTCCCCCATGCATTCTTCAATGCTTAATCCTATTAATTTACTATATCGTTCATTCACATATTCGCAGCTACCATCTGCATCTGTCATGTACAATCCAACTGGAGAAAGCTCGGCAATTGAGCTAAATCTTTCTTCTCTAAGAAATAATTCGTGAGTTTGCTTTTTTAGATTCATCAAGGCAACTTCTTTCTCGTTGCTTGTTGCTCTTAGCTTAGTTGTGAGTCTGTCTGATTTTTTTATTACTGGGAATACCACTAACAATAGTACAATAGTCAATGTAAGCACAACCACTAAGATCAGAATTAAATCTATTTTTTTAGTTTGATTCAAATTTTCAACTTCATCACTATATATATTCTCTACAAACTTTTTAATCCGTTCTTTAATTTGGCTTTCTAAATTTGTATTGTGGTTTTCATTTGTATTTTAAAAATTCCTCGTACTCACCTATGTGAAGCTTGATATTCTCGTAGAGAATCTGATTTTTTTCATAATTTATTTCGTCTATTGATTCTAAGCTATTCTTAACCTTATTAAGTATTTGTTTTCTATAATCATAGCTAAGAGTATCTTCTGACAACTCATCGAATGCATAGTAAACTTAGTTCATTGATTTGAAATTATGAGTCAATATATCGGCTCTCTGTAATTCAGATATAGAAATATAGGCGGATGCTAAAATTATTAGAAGAAAAAACCCATAAAATAACCACAGTACTGTGTGTATCCTTTTGTATTCTTTGCTTTTGTATGACATATTAGAACAACCAATCTTTAAATTTAAAATATAAATAGGTTCTGTAATTTTTGTATATTTGTAAAGCACAAAATTTAAAGAAATAAAAAGGGAAATATTATCATGGAAATGGACATTTGTTATGGTGGAATTCCTAGTAAAGTTCCAAACAACTCGATGGGAATACGTGGCTACGACTACGTAGAATTTTATGTCGGCTCTGGTAAAATGACTGCCTACTGGTACGCTAAAGCATTAGGCTTAGATATAGTTGCTTACCAAGGTCCAGAAACAGGTACTCGTGACAGAGCAAGTTATCTACTTGCAACAAAAACAAACCTTAAAATAATGATTACTTGCTCTTTACAGCCAAGTACATCAGACATTATGTCTTTTACAAATTTGCATGGAGACGGTGTAAAGCGTTGGTGTTTAGAAGTAGTAGACGTAAAAAAAACTTATGAAAATGCTATCAAAAATGGTGGAGTGCCAGTAAAGCCACCTTATAAATTAGAAGATGAAGACGGTTATGTAGAACAAGCAGCAATTAAGCTTTATGACGATGCCGAAATCAACTTCATTAACTATGACAATTACAAAGGGCTATTCAAACCTGGTTTCGACAAGCCAGTTCAGAACTACGAAATTGAAAAAAAGGCAACTGGACTAACACACATTGACCACATAGTAGGTAATGTACACGTAAATGAAATGGACTTTTGGGCAAGTTATATCAACAGGGTTTTAGACTTCGAAACGTTTGTTGACTATGGTCCTGGCGACATCTCTACTCAATATTCTGCGCTGCTATCTAAAGTAGTACGCTCTAAAGATGGGGTAATACAAAACCCAATCAACGAGCCATATAAAGGAAAGAGATTATCTCAGATAGATGAGTACATAATACAGTACCATGGTACTGGTATTCAGCACATTGCTCTCTCTACTACCGACATTATAAAAACTGTTGCTAACCTGCGTGCTAACGGAATGGAGTTTTTGGACAGAGCTCCTAAAAATTACTACGATGACATTAGAGCGAAGAGCAAAGAGCATGGCGATTTGGTAACAGAAGACATAGATAAGTTAGAAGAGTTAGGAATATTAGTAGATGTAGAAGTAGGTAGCGGTGGTTACTTATTGCAGCTATTTACTAAGCCGATTGGTGACAGACCTACATTTTTCTACGAGATAATACAGAGAAGAAAAGGCGCTACTGGCTTTGGTCAAGGTAACTTCCAAGCACTTTTCGAAGCAATAGAACGAGACCAAGAGAAAAGAGGAAACTTGACAGAAACTGAAGACGAAGAGTAACAATTCGATTCATTCAGCAATTAATTTTATAAGAGTAGTAACCAATTGGTTGCTACTCTTTTTTTTATCCTTACTTTTGCAAATCATTATATAATTAAAATTAATTTCAGTAGAAATATGAAATCTTTAGTCTTAGCAATATTTGCCCTTCTAACAATCAGTTTATCAGCACAAACAAACCAGAAAGTAATATTTGAAGATAACTTTAGCGATGGTAATCCTAATGAATGGTTTGTAGGTAAATCTAAATTTTTGGATGCTGAAATTAAGAATGGTGTCTACAAAATTAAAAATATTAGAAAGGAAAAGAAATCTAGTGCTTGGTCTTTTATGCATACCCTATTAGAAAAAGACACGAATTACATTATTGAGTTTGACATTAAACAAACTGCTGGTATAGAAACTTGGGGATATGGCCTTATATTCAGTAGGAACCCAGACACAGATAAGCATTTGAGAATTGTAGTTTCAGGAAATCAGTATAGGTATATGAATGGTAAAAGGAGCGGCAAAGCTCAAGAAATTAGAAAATGGAAACAACAGAAAAATGTTATTAACCCAAAAGGCCAGTGGAATAAAATTAAGGTTGTTCGCACAAAAAATGTTGTAGATTGTTATGTAAACGGTGAATTATTATTAACTTACGGGAAATATAAGCACTTTGGACCATACGTAGGATTTACTATTGACCACAATGGCATTGAGGATGGCGACTATTGTATAATGGATAATAGATTATGATAGTTTTAAAATGCTTGGAGTAGTTGTAACTGTGTTAAAAAATAGTTAGATTTATAGCATCAGGTAACGCTTTATTTAATAAATTTGTAATAAAAATTCAACAATTAAGGTTAACTTATAAGTACAAAACCAATATTGGTAGTTGATGATAATAAAATCACAACAAAATTGTTAAAAAGATATCTAGAAAGTAACGGCTATGAAGTAATGATAGCACATGATGGTATTGAGTGTCTGGAAGTAGTTAAGGAGAAAAAACCTTACGCAATAGTACTAGATGTAATGATGCCAAGAATGGATGGATATGAAACTGTTAGAAATTTAAGACAAAATGATAATAATAAGGATATTCCTATTGTTATTGTTACAGCTCTTAGTGATACAGCTAATCAGCTGAAGTCAATAGATGCTGGTGCAGATGACTTCTTGAGTAAACCGATTGAAGAAAAATTATTAGTAGCACAAGTTAAGCTATTAACTGATTTATATATAGCACAGAAAAAAGTATCGGTTTTGTCGAGTGCTTTAGACAGTGCAGGTCAGTCCTCGAATGATGTACTAGAAACTGCTGGACTAAACGTATAGTGAAAATTAACAGGTTGAAAATATCAGTTTTGGCAATACTTATTGCATCGCTTATGCTAAGTAGTTGCAAGACGCTGAACCAGATAAAAGACTCTATAGCTAACTTACAGAGATTAGAATTTAAGTTAGACAATGTAAACAACTTTGTCGTAGCAGGAGTAAACTTAAGTAATGTAAAGTCTGTTAGTGACCTATCAGTTATGGATGGCATTAGACTAACTAAGGCATTTTCGGACAAGAGATTGCCTGCTCAGTTTGTGCTCAACTTAGATGCACGTAATCCCAATGATGGCACTGGTGGTACTAAGCAATCATCAGCTACTCTGACTGGATTGGACTGGAGGCTTTTCATAGATGGGAAGCAAACTATAGCTGGTGATATTAGTAACGACTTGATAATTCCTGGCACTGGGAACGCGACTAATATACCCCTGACAATGAATATAGATTTATACGAATTCTTTGGTAATGACGGATACAGTGACCTTATAAACCTGGCGCTTGCCATTGGTGGGCAAAACGGATCGGCCGCAAATTTAAAATTAGATGCCAGACCAACTGTTAAAACTCCGTTGGGGAATATCAATTATCCCGGCAGGATAAACATAGTTGATAAAGACTGGACAAACTAATATAATCACAGTTACGTTAGTTTTGTTCTAACTAACAGATATTATAAACATTAGGAGCCAAGAAGCTTTTTAATTTATGGACGTACCCCAGACGATAACGACTATTTCTATTATAGTTGCCACCTTAATTTCGTTTATTTCAAACTTAATTTCGTCGCTAAGTCAAGATGACCTGGATGAAATGATTGAAGATGAGATACCTAATTCCAGAAGACTGCAAAAGTTTTGGCTTCGCTACGACGAAACATTAAACCCATTCTTACTTTTAGAAACACTATTACTTTCCCTTGCACTGTTTACTTATGGACTAAGTCTAACATTGGCAGATGACAGCTTATTTAGTATTATAGTTTCATTTGTTGTTCTATTAGTAATTATAGCTGTGCTCAAATTCGCATCATTTGTAGCTGGTATGAAGCTATCTAAAAAGTATGTACACAAGTTCATCGCATTCTATGATTTGTTCTTTACACTGAACAAACCAATGGAAGCCCTTACAGACAAAATATCACTAAGAGTTAGCGGTAAAAATGCTGAAGAAAACAGTAGAGAAGAGATAACTGCCATGTTTGAATCTGCAAAAGACGAGGGTTCACTAGACGATGATGAGTATAGAATACTAAAGAACATAATGAACTTTAGTGAGGTATTAGTATCTGATGTAATGACTCCTCGTACTGTTATGATTACTTTTACAGAAGGGCAAACTATTGGTGAAGTTCAGAATATAACTGAGCTGAGCCAATATTCCAGAATACCTGTATGGAGTCAGGACACCGAACACGAAGAAATAGTAGGTTATGTACTTTCCAAAGATATATTTCTAACTGCACTGAAAGGTGAGAATAATAAGAATATCCGCTCTATTACCAGAGAGCTAAACCTAATTGAAGAAGGCACCAGGTTAGACAAGGCATTGGAAGAGTTCTTAAGAAGAAAAAAGCATATGTTCATAGTAGTTGATGAATATGGTGGAGTGGAAGGACTAATAACTATGGAAGACGTGCTGGAAACGATACTGGGCGTAGAGATAATAGATGAAGGCGACAAGGTGGCTGACCTAAGGGTATTGGCTAAGCAGCAGAGAGATAAGAGAATAGAAAAAAAACAATAAAAGAAGATAATTATGCTAAAAAAATCACTTATTGACTTACTTTTCAAAGGGTTTTCCATTGTCAGATGGAATGACAAACTAAGACCAATAGATTTAATACAGATAGATAAACACTCACACAAAATGATGATTGCCTACTGCCTAGCAAAGTATGAGGAAGAAGAGGGCTACGAATTTGAGTGGTTAGATATAATAAAAGGTGGAATATATGAGTTGATTAGAAGAAATGTAATCAGCGATATACAGTCACCTGTGTTTAAAGAAATTAGCAAGAACAAAGAGTTAGTGAAAAAACTCAACTTTATGATATTCAAAGAGGTTGAGAATAAGTTCACCAATGAAGAGATAAAGCAAGAGTTCAAAAGCTACATGACTGAGGATGACTATATCCACCCGCATAGCCAAAAGATATTAGACGCTGCCCACATATATTCCACTTACTACGAATTTCTATTAGTTCGAAATGCTAATCCCGAGGGGTATAAGATAGACCACATTCACAAAGAACTAGTAAATGAGATAGAGAAATACAAAGACCTGAAGGGAATTCAAAACATTCTGAACAAACAGAAAATCAAGAATTTTGTAGACCTTACCGGCGAACTGCGTTACCAAGTTAGATGGGGACACCTGCCACGAATACCTAATACATCGGTATTAGGGCACACAATGTTGGTTGCTTGTTTGTCGTATTTCTTTACTAAGCAGATACCTAATGTGACAGATAGAAGAATATACAACAATTTCTGGGGTGGGATATTCCACGATTTGCCAGAAGTAGTAACTCGTGATATAATAAAGCCTGTGAAACGCTCCGTTCCTGGTATGCAAGAAGAGATAAAGCGAATAGAAGAAATGCTTGCTGAACAAGAGATATTTCCACAATTGGAACCAGAGTGGTTGGATGAGATTAAATTCTTCACTCGCGATGAGTTTACTGCAAAAATAAACGACGGCGAAATAGTCGACCAATCAGAGATGAACAGCAAGTACAACGAAGACAAATACAACCCTTATGATGGCACTTTGCTCAAAGTGGCTGATGATTTTGCAGCTTTTTTGGAAGCACAGAACTCTATAGATTATGGAATAAAATCACGCGAATTAGCCGAGGCAACCCAAGCAGTAAGACGCAAATACGCTGGCAAAGTAATAGCCGATGTACCGGTCTATAAGCTGTTCGAGGAGTATGACTCGAAATGAAATTAGACACAAACCCAAAGAAATTTGCTGCACTTACCTTGCTTGGTCTTGGTAGCTATTTCTTCTTCTACTATGTAGTTGGCTTCGGCTGGCTACCTTCCACCTTAGTAACTATTCTGTACCTTTTTCTACTTTACCGCTCATACCAACGTAAGGGCCAGGTGGAGAATGAGGAAGGGGGTAATTGATGTGCATTGAGCTTGTCGAAATGCTTGAAATTAGCACAGTAGATATGTATTGTTTACACAGAGCGTAGTCGATATGAATACATCTCAAAACAGAGAACCGTTATTATATTATAAAAGTGGAAATAACTTCAATTTCCAATTCTTGAATCTTTAGAATCATAAATAATTTTGGGTAAAAGTGAAAAAATCTCTATTTTATCATCGTTATATATCAAATAGGAGAATTTATGAAGGCTAATGAGACTAAAGTAGAAGACTTTTTATCATCAAATAAAAATTTAGTATGTTTATAACTATGAGTAAAAATAAATATATAATAATATCATTACTATTTCTATGTTTTTTGACACCCTCAATTGGTCAAGAATTAGAAATAGACAGTAGTGCTAACTTACAGACTAGACAACAACTTAAAGTAGGGTATTCTGGCTCGGTTCCATTTCTTTATCATACAGGTAATCCAGAAGGTATAATAATTGATATTTGGAAAGATATCGCTTTCGAGCTCAACTATGACTTTAAATACATACATTACAATTCTGTAAAGGAAGGAATAAATGCAGTAACTTCAAACAAAATTGATTTACTCATCGGTCCTATTACTATCAACCTAGAAAGAGCAAAACAGATCTCGTTCTCCCAGCCATACTACAACACAGAGCTTGCTATACTAGCTCCAGTAGTTGAAGTTACTATATGGGATAGGTTGGCTCCATTTTTTAGTATCAATTTTCTTTACGCTGTTTTTGGGCTTGTCCTTATACTAACTTTAGTAGGTTTTTTGGTATGGTTAGTAGAGCGAAAAGGAGAGCTGAAGGAATTTAGAGACAAACCATTACAAGGAATTGGAACAGGTGTATGGTTAGCGATTGTTACCATGACCACTGTCGGATACGGAGATTACTCACCTAAAACTGCTGCTGGGAAAGTTATACTAGGTGCTTGGATGATAATATCATTAATTATGGCAACGTCATTCGTAGCAGGTATAGCTAGCACACTTACAGCAAGCAATAGCAATAGCCAGACTATAACTAGCTTAAACGATATAGATAAAGAGAAAAAAGTAGCTATACCTTCTATTTCCAGACTTTCTGATAATATAAGAGCAAATGGTGGAAAGCCAATTGAAGTTCCAGATATTGAAGAGGCACTGAAGTTATTGAATAGTGGTAAAATTGATGCTATTGTATATGATATTATTCCTTTGGAATATATATTCAACAAGTTGGATAAAAAGCAATTTACTCTTACTACCAATGGGCTATACAAACAAAACTATGGGTTCGTATTTCCTACGAAAAGTCCAATTAGAAGAGATATAAACTTACAAATATTAGCAATGAAAGAATCCGATGAAATATCACAAATAATTGACTTGTGGGTCAACAGGGAGTGATAGAATATGAAAATAGAAAAATGCCCAATGTGTAAGTCAGAAGGAACTTCCTTCTACAAGGATATATTCTATGAATGTAATACTTGTGAGGGGTTGTTCCGTCCTAAATCAAAGCTGCCAAGCTATCAAGAAGAAAAGGAAAGATACCTAAAGCACCAAAATGATCCTGAAGATGAGGGTTATCAAGATTTTGTTAAGCCGCTGACTGATTTACTTATTGCTAACCAAACTGCAGAACATATTGGTCTTGACTTTGGTGCTGGCAATGGCTCTGCTGTCCACAAACAGCTAAGTGATAATGGTTTCGTGGTAAAACAGTATGACCCTATTTATTATGATAACCCCGACCTGTTAAATAACAAATACGATTATATCTATGCTTGCGAGGTAATAGAGCATTTCCATCACCCTTTTGAAGAGTTTAGCAGATTGTTCAATATGCTAAACACAGGTGGCAGATTGTACTGTAAAACGAATATATACACTAATGATGTTGACTTCGATAATTGGTATTATAAGAATGATTTTACTCATGTCTTCATTTATAAAAATAGAACTTTTCAATGGATTGCTAGTAATTTCAATCCTTCTGAAATGACAATAAACAATAACATCATCCAGTTCAAAAAATAAGTAATCTCAGATAGAAAAGACTTTAAGTATGGAGGGAGGTATTCTATAACAGCTCACTTTTTTTATTCTGGTAAGCCAGGTTCTACCATTACTACATCTTCACGCCTAACTACAACCGCTCCAGGATTAGCTCCCTTTGGTTTACTAACATATTTCTTTTCAGTGTATGCCACTGGAGCCAAGTTAGAGCTTTTTGCTTTAGAATAATAAGCAGCTATTGCTGCCGCTTCTTTTATTATGCCTTTGCTTGGTTTTCTTCCATCTACTCGGATAACACAATGCGAACCGCCAACTCCCCTAGCGTGCAACCAAATATCATTAGGTTTTGCAAACCTGAGCGTTAGTTCATCATTATTCTTGGCGTTTTTACCAACGTATAGAGTATAGTTTTCACTAAGTTCAAACTTCTTATATTTATCTTCTCTTTCTTCTTTGTTACTCTTGTTCATTATACTTCCAAATATTGCTTTGTTTTCAGAAATTATATCTTCTACAATTTTTACATTATCAGCTGAATCTATTTTGCTTTTTAGCTCTTTTACTAGCTCATAGTTTTTTTCTATTTCTGGTAGCTTTTGTTTCGCGATTTTTCGCTCCTTAAGTATAGAGCTTGATTTTTTGAAATATTTCTCTGCATTATCAACCAAGTCTAATTTCTCGTCCAAGGGAATAGTTATACTTGAACCGTCCCAGTCTTTCAGATCTATTTTTTTTCCGTGTTTTTCTCTCGGGTTAGGTTGCGAGAGCATAAGCTCAGCAAAGTGACGATACATATCGGATTTTTCCTTTCCATCATCTAGCTGCTTTATTCTATTTATTGCTTTTTCATCTTTAGCTATTATTCTCGTTAAGATAGTGTTGGCTTTCTTTTGTAATTCTATTAATGATTTGCGGCTAATCTCACGAATAAATTTTGTTCTAATACCCTCACTTACCGTTTCAAACTTTTGGTGTAGTTCGTAGCCATTTAGCTCAATCAAACTCACAAGATAGTCATTATCCGTTAATTGATAGACATATGAATTACTTGACCTAGCCAATGTGAGGTAATATTCTGTCAGAGTATTTGTTAATTCCTGTTTGTTAATATTACCAAGTGTTTTGTTTTTATCTAATTCACTCTTTGCTATGAAATCATTAGTATAGTGCCTACCCAAATAATAACTACTACTTCTTATTGCCTTTTCTACTTTTATTTCATCAGGCATATCTATAGGTAAGGTTGGTCTTTTTTCTTCTAGCTCAAACTGATCTTCTACATTTTCGGTAGCAGCATAAGTAGCTACTATTTTTTGCTTGTGATTTGTAATTACCAAATCAGATTGGTTATGCCCAAATAGCTTAAAGAATAGTAAATAGCCCTGAGTGCTTATACACAAAACCCTATCTTCGTTGACTTGTACTATATTAGAAATCCTTTGACCAACTAAGAATTGAAATAAATCTATTGTATTTGCTTTTGCTCTCTTGTGTAGTACCCTAGCAAATAATCTATCATATGGTTGATTATTAGAAAATTCTAAAAATATAGTTTCAGAATTATTTTCTAATCTTATTATTAACACTCCTTTGGACTGCTGATATATTTCTACTATCTCGTATCCTATTGTAATAGAGAGTTCGTGAGCAAGTGCAGAGATTGTGGCTTTGTGATTTATCATATTGTTGGCACGGTATTCCCACGTATATATTATACAGATTAAGACTATATTTACTTGACATTATGTCAGTGAAATAAAAAAATTTAACAAAAATTAAAAAAATGTTTATAAAAAGTGAAACTTTTTTGCGTTTAGATAGTTATTGAGGTTAAATAAGAGTAAAATAGTCTTATTTAAAATAATTGAAGAAAAACGAGGATTTATAAGATGGATTTAGCATTACAAATAGAAGAGTTGTTCAAGAACGATAGAAAGAAGTTCCTAGGTTTTATCAGAAAAAGAGTAAGATCGCAGGAAGAAGCAGAAGATATCCTACAAGATGTATTCACAAATGTTTTAGCAGCATCTAAAAATGTTCAAAAACCAATAGAAAATATAGCATCTTGGGTGTTCACTGCAGTAAGAAATAGAATTATTGATTCATACAGAAAGAAACGCGCAGAGGCGTTTTCGGATTTACAAACACCGAAGCAACAAGAAGAAGGAATGGATACTTTCGAATACTTCATAGAAGACGAAGGTGCTAGCCCTGAAGACGATTTGCTTAGAAAAACAATATGGGATTCTGTACAAGATGGACTAAAAGAATTACCAGATGAGCAAAGAAATGTGTTTGTTAAAAATGAATTTGAAGGTATTTCGTTTAGAGAAATGTCAGAAGAAACAGGCGTAAACATAAATACTCTTTTAGCAAGAAAGAGATATGCTGTTCTGCATTTAAGAAAGAAATTAAACGGTTTATACACTTCACTCAATGAAAGCTAACGAAAACAGAACGAAAACTACAATTGAAAAAATTGCCCGCACAATATTTTTTATATTCTTTATTGGCGGGCTTTTTCTATTTATGTCGTTTACTTTAGAGAACGTCTGTAACAAAATGATATTCGACACCTTCAAAATGCAATGCATAAATATATTAGAAGCAGCAGGTATTATCGGGTTCATTTATATATTTATCTATGGTATCAACTTTGGTATCAAATCTATGAAGAAAGATATGACACAACGACAGGTGTCAAATAGTCACTCCCCTGACAATTAGTCATTATTTTTAGCTAATCTGATTCCATTGAAGCACCATCTCGATTCAGGGTGATAGAAATTTCTATATGTTGCCCTTATGTGACTTCTCTGAGTAGCGAAACTGCCACCCCTCAGAACTTTCTGATTTACCATAAACTTTCCATTGTATTCACCCAATGCACCCTTATCTTGTAAATAATTAGGATATGGCAAGTAGGCACTTTCAGTCCAAACCCACAAATTACCAATACATTGTGGAGCGCTTGTATTCGGCAATGCCATAAATCTATTATCTAATAGGTTGGCTTTTTCCAAATCATCAGCACTATAATTATTACAAGCTACTTCCCATTCGAATTCTGTCGGCAATCTGTAGCCAGCCCATTTAGCAAAAGCATTGGCTTCGTAAAATGAAATATGACTAACAGGTGCAGAAGGATCCAACTCTCTCAGTCCATGTAAAGTAAAGTAATCACAGCCATTATCATTAATATTCCAGTACAGCGGCTTCTTAATGTTGTTTTTTTGTTTCCAGTCCCAACCATCAGACAACCAAAGAAGGGGATCTTTGTACCCGCCATCAGTTATAAAACCAAGATATTCTTTATTGGTTACTAATCTATTAGATATATGGCAATCATGTACGTACTGTTTATGTCTTGGTACTTCATTGTCAAAATGAAATTCATCACCTTCGAATCCTACAGAGTAAACTCCTTCGTCTACTTTTAGAAATTCTTGGGGCAATATATCTGTATCAAACTTTAAATTTGAATCAGCGTAGTTAGGCTTAAAGCTACTAGAAGCATAGTTGTATTTTATATCCATAAGCAACAACTCTTGATGTTGTTGTTCGTGATTTATACCAATATGCATCAGTGACTCTAGTTTTGAATATTCTAACTCAGAGCAACTGCCTAGTAACTGCTCAATAGCTAAATCAACTTGCTTTCTATAATCCATAATCTTATTAAGTTGTGGTCTAGCAAGAACTCCTCTTTCCGATTTCGTTAATTGGTCACCTTTAGATAAGTAGTAACTATTGAACAAATAAGAGAACTTTTCATCAAATACCTTATATTCTTTCAAATTGGGTATGAGAATAAAAGTCTCAAAAAACCAAGTTGTATGTGCCAGATGCCACTTGGGAGGGCTTACAAACCAATCCACTTGAGTAGTGTAATCTTCTTCTATGAGAGGAGCACATAAGCTTTGTGTTATTTTACGAGTTGATATATAGTTAGAATAAAGAGGTAGATGTTTGTTCATATATATATTATATTTGTGAGTGAAAGGTTTGATAAAAGTAATAAAATAATCTGATATAGCAATGAGTGAAGAAGTAAAAAATATGTTCGCTAATTTATCTAATGACTACGACTACATGAATAATGTAATGTCATTCGGTTTGCATCATTTGTGGCGTAAGAGATTGGTAAAGCTATCTGGTGCAAAGTCAGATGACAATATTTTAGATACTGCTTCGGGTACAGGTGATTTGGCTATTGAATTCAAAAAAGTAACCGGTAAAGAAGGTAAAGTTTTGGCAACAGACTTTTGTTCTGATATGCTCAAAAAATTACCAATGAAAGCTTTTAAGAAAGACGTTACAGTAGAGGCAGAATTAGCCGACATTATGAATCTTCATTATGATGATAATACATTTGACATTGTTAGTATATCATTTGGTATCAGAAATGTTGACGACCTACATCGTGGTCTAGCAGAGCTAACTAGAGTAACTAAGCCAGGTGGAAAGTTAATGATTTTAGAAACCGGAAAACCTAATGGTTTTTTAAAATCAATCTATGAGTTTTATAGCAGAAGATTAATGCCAAAGCTTGGTAAAATACTTATTAATAATGAAGATGCTTATACTTATCTGCCAACAACTATTGATAACTTTCCTTATGGAAAGGAGTTTGTTGATCTTTTAATGAGTACTGATAGATTTAAAAGTGTAAAGGGTTATCCTCAATTCTTTGGTGTATCTTATATTTACCACTGTGTGGTAGCTTAAAATAAACCCAATTAACAAAACAATAGCTTTTTCGACTTTTCAAGTTCTTCCCTGTGCATTGGGTGAGCGATTCCAATCAACTCATTTATTCTTTCGTCAATAGTTTTACCATACAAGTTAGCTACACCATATTCGGTAACTACATAGTGTATGTGGGCTCTTGTGGTAACCACACCTGCACCCTGTTTTAAGAAAGGCACAATCTTAGATTCTCCTGTTTTAGTAACTGAGCTCAGAGCGATTATAGGTTTACCGCCTTCTGAAAGTGAAGCACCACGGATGAAATCCATTTGCCCACCAACACCAGAATAAATTTTTGAACCTATTGAGTCAGCACATACCTGACCAGTTAAATCAATCTCGATAGCACTATTGATTGCTACTACTTTTGGATTTTTTTGAATTACGTTTGGGCTATTGACATAATCAGAATCCAACATATGTAAAACAGGATTGTCATCAATAAAGTCATAGAGCTTTTTGCTGCCAACCACAAACGAAGATACAATTTTGCCTGGGTGCTTCTTTTTGTGAATTCCATTAATCACTCCATTCTCAACTAATGGCAATATTCCATCAGAGAACATTTCAGAATGAATTCCAAGATTTTTATGGTTACCTAAGAAAGATAATACTGCATTTGGGATAGCCCCTATACCCATTTGTAATGTGGAGCCGTCATCAATCAATTCTGCTATATTTCTTCCTATTGATTTGTTCTCATCAGAAAGTTCTGAATAATGAATTTCATATATATCCCTATTACCTTCTACTTGTATGTCAATATCATTTACGTGAATAATTCCATCGCCATGAGTTCTTGGCATCTTATCATTAACCTGGGCAATTACGAATTTTGCTGATTCGACTGCTGCTAAAGAAATATCTACTGATGTACCAAGAGAACAAAAGCCGTGTCTGTCCGGTGGGGAAACAGTAATCAAAGCAACGTCGATTGGAATAGTCCCTTTTCTAAAGAGTTTTGGAGCTTCACTTAGAAAAATAGGTATATAGCTATTTCTTCCGCTTCGTATAGAACTACGTGTGTTAGAGCCAACAAACATTGCCTTAACAAGGAATGAATCCTCCATACCTTGATTACAATAAGGCGCAGGTCCTTCGGTGTGGATTTGGTAGATACTTACATCCTTTAGTTCACTGTGTCGTTCGCTCATTGCATTTACTAACAAAGTAGGAACTGCAGTAGCTGAATGAATGAAAACATTGTCATTACTTTTTATATGCTTTACTGCTTCTTCGGCTGATTTTGTCATAATTGTGATTGTTAATTTTTAGTATTTCGAAACTAAGAAATAAGTGAGACTAATTTAAAAATATAGTATTTGTATAAAGTTTCAGTTTATGTAGTTCTTGTGAAAAATATACAAATTGCTTATTTCCGTCATAATATTTGAAGTTAATTATGAGGATTTATGAAAAAGCTTTTACTAATAGTTATAACTATATTGTTTTCAGTATCTACATCACTATCATTAGAACCTATTAAGGTTGCTTATTACACTACAAATACTTCTTCACAAAGTGTGAGAGCTGAAATTAAAGACTATTCTACTAACTCAACACTTTTCATAAGTGAAACCAATAATTTGACGCCCAATGATAATGGCATAGTAATAGTAGAACTAGCTGACCATCTTGGTGCAAATGGAGATTTGTCTAGCGTTAGTGCTAGCTCTATAAATACGAATGTGGTCGTAGATATATATGTTGGTGGCACTTTGTTTTCACAACAGAGAGTTGACCAACTATTGATGATGCAAGGTAGCACGACTGTCTTTAATAATTCTGGGGACTTCAGCCCACCAAGCACTAGTAGCTCACTTGGTCAAGATGATAATAGGTGGGAAGATGCTTACGTAGGGAGTAATACACTTCACGTAGGGCCAGATGGTGGTATGACTGGTGGTACGGAAATGACTCTTAGTTATGATGAAGTTAATAACAAGGGAGTGATAGCAATAGATGGCGCTACTGCATTAGAAGCTAAAACAACTGGCATTACTATGCCCGGTTTAGCTGGCGGCGGCACACAAAATATACAACTAGATAACACTGGTAAGATAATCACTGGTGGCGGCGGCGGTGGCGCAGACTGCCAGAGGTAACGGTATTAACCAAGTCATCTGACCAGACGGTAAGTACAACAACTTATGTAAATATCACTGATATTACAGCTACTCTTGATGCGAATAGTGTATATAAAATTAAGGGGATTTTGATACTCGCTCCAACTGGAACGGAGAGAAGACCTTCAATAAGATTAAACGGTTTACCATCGTCAGGTGTTGTTATGATAGAGGCGTTTGACGATAATTTAGATTATAAGCAAGTAATTAACTCTAATGAATTTATAGAGGACTTTCAATTTTACAATGGGTTTAACGCAAGAGTTACGATAGAAGGCATATTCGAGACATCTTCCAGTGGAACTTTTGATTTGCAAATGAAAAAAGAAGATGACGACTTTGATGTAACAACAGAATCTTTTATCATCCTTACCAAAATTAAGTAAAATTCTAACAATCTTTTACCAAGCCCAGCTAGTACTAGTTGGGCTTTTTTTATGTAACTAATTTAAGTCCATTTATAAGCATTTGTACTGATATCATTACCAATATCATACCCATTAGTCTTTCTAGGGCAGTTAGTCCACGGCGACGCAAAAGCTTGAGTAAGAAAGGTGCTGCTATTAGAATTACAGCTGAAAGTCCCCATGCTATTAGCAACGCAAAAAGCCAATCAGTCATTTTGTTTGGTCCATTCTGAGTCATCAGTATAAGCATTGCCAATACGGATGGGCCAGCTATTAGTGGTATAGCCAGTGGTACTATGAACGGTTCTCCTTCTGGTTGCTGACCAACTATACCTTCGGGAGATGGGAATATCATCCTTAGTCCTATTATCAAAAGTATTATTCCACCAGAGATTGTAACAGCTTCTTGTTGCAGATGTAGGAAGTTGAGCATTGGTTTGCCGAGAAATAGAAATATAAGCAATATGAATAATGCTATTAGTAGTTCCCTTGCAATTATTACTCTTTGTCGCTTGGGGTCTATGTCTTTGAGTACGGACAGGACAACAGGCACATTGCCCAATGGATCCATTAGGAAAAATAGTACTACTGCCGATGACCAAATTGACGCTGAAAGTCCTTCCATAACCACACTCATATATAATTAAAATAGAAAAATCCCAACTTGTGGGATTGTTCACTTACAAACTTAAGCATTATAAAAATCAGAATAAAAGAGTAAGGCAATTATGCGAAGATAACCCCTGAGCCAATAAGCTCATCACCATCATACCAAACAGCGAATTGACCTACTGCAACTCCTTTCTGTAGCTCATCGAATATAATATATACACCGTTTTCCTTACGGATTAGTTTTGCTTTTTGATTGGGTTGTCGGTAACGAATTTTAACATCGTATTCGCGAATTTCGTCTATTTTCATCTCTTGCGATGGACGAACCCAATGTACTTCGCTAGCCTTAATGTGAATGCCAGGACGATTTAGTGCATAGTGGTTTTCGCCTTGTCCAGTGTATATTATATTATTTTTAACATCGGTTCCTATTACGAATAGAGGCAACTTAGTTCCACCTATTGCAAGTCCACGTCTTTGCCCTACAGTGAAGAAATGAGCACCATCATGTTGTCCTAATTTATGGCCATCGCTAGCCCACATAGGAACTGGATAGCAGACTTCATCGAGCATACATTGGTCTAATAGGTTTTCACCTATGTTCCAATTGTGCTCTTTGTCAGGAATCTCAATTACGTCGCCTCGCTTGGGTTCTAACTTTTGTTTTAAGAACGTAGGCAGGTCAATCTTACCGATAAAGCATAGACCTTGCGAGTCCTTTTTATCATAATTTGGTAATTTTAGCGACTTGGCTATTTCTCTAACTTCTGGTTTCGAAAGTCCACCAATAGGGAAGTGTGCATAGCGAAGCATTTCTTGGTCAAGCTGACACAGGAAGTAGCTCTGATCTTTATTGCTATCCTTACCCATTAGCAAACGATATTGACCATCCACCTCATCTTTTTGGCAGTAGTGTCCAGTTGCTACCAAATCTACATCGTATTCGAGTGCTGCCTTTAGGAAGACATCCCACTTTATCTCTCGATTGCAAAGTACATCTGGATTGGGTGTTCTGCCAGCTTCGTATTCTGCAAACATATAATCAGCTACACGCGATTTGTACTCATTGCTTAGATTAATATGGTGAATAGGTATATCTAAATGGCGTGCAACCAGCTGAGCAATTTCAAAGTCTTCTTCCCACTCACAATCACCTCGAAGTGTGCCAGTTGGGTCATCCCAATTTTGCATAAACATTGCAATAACATCATGCCCTTGCTCTTTAAGTAAGTGCGCTGATACTGCAGAGTCAACCCCGCCTGATAAACCTATTGCTATTCTTGCCATAATTTTATAATACGTTTATATATTCAGATATTTTGTTATATTAGAATACAAAACTAATATTTTAATTCATTAATGTAAGGAATTATAATGACTGAAGTAGATAGAATAAAGGAAGAAATTATAAGTATAGTTAAAGATACTGACGATGAAGAGTTCTTACTATCTGTTATAAAAGTTATTAATAATTATATTGATAAAGAAAATCTTTTTACGCCTGCACAACAAGAATTTCTGAGGAAAAACCAAAGTAAGAAGGTTAAAAAGGATTCAATCTCAGGAAGTGATTTAGAAATACTAGATGAGAGTGGTTAGAATAAATCTACTATTAAAACAACGACATACTCGAATCATCATCGTCTGTTTCTTCTTCTTGCTTCTTTTTAACCCCAATTATTTGTTCAGTTCTCAGGTTGAATTCATCGATAACACCGCGTTGCTTCAGCGCCCAAAAAGCTTCTGCAGTTGCATCTATGTCCGCTTTGGCGTCATGAGCATTATCAAAATTTTTGGCAAATAGCTTGTAGTAAAGTTCCGACAAACGGGGATATTTCAAACCATTGCTGCCAGGCAAGTTGCAAAACTCTATCGTTTCTTGCATAGTACAAATCTTCTTCTTCTCGGCTATGTCACTTTTTATGTAATGGCGTGCAAACTCTGCACTAAGTACATTGTAGTCAAACTCAACATTGTGAGCTACTATGAATTGCGATTTCTTAATTATAGCAATGAAAACTTCTAACACGTCTGTAATTGGGTAGCCCAAATCCGTTGCTTTTTCTTTACTAATACGGTGTATTTTCTCAGAATCAGGACTAATGTCAAACCCAGATGGAGTTACATAGTAGTTACCAGTGGATATGTCATTACCGTATTTATCTTGCTCTAACCATGCAATTTGTACTATGTATGGCCAATTCTCCAAATCAGAAATCGGTGCATCATAGTTTTTGGGTAAACCACTTGTCTCAGTATCGAAGAAGAGGTACATTATTTCTTTTCTTTAAATTGTTTAATGTAATTTTTTGTAAAATCAGATAGCACTAACCTTCCGCTGATCTCAGCTCTACTTTCTAATAATTTATCCCAATCTTCAGTGCCAGCCCAAGTTACTTTCTTATGCTCTGCCATAGCATCTGGGCTATTGCCCGCCATCTTAGTAGCGAATTCTGCAACGGCTTTGTCTAATGCTTCAATATCATCGTAGACTTCTGCGTAGAATCCTCTGTTTTTAGCCCACTCAGCATCATACCAATCATAGTCAATAGACATCTGTGAAAATGCTGATTTACCAACCTTACGCTCAACTGCTGGGCCAATAACAAATGGTCCAATACCCAAAGCAAGCTCACTCAGTTTGACTGAAGAGTATTTTGTAGCCAATGTATAGTCAGCAGCAGAAAGAACTCCTACACCACCACCAACGGCTTTTCCTTGCACTCTTGCGATAACGAATTTAGGACATTTGCGAATAGCGTTTATAACTAAGGCGAATCCCATGAAGAAATTTTTTCCAGTTGGGTAATCTGTTATTGCAATTAATTCATCGAACGAAGCACCAGCACAGAATGCTCTGTCACCACCTGATTTAAGGACAATGACTCTAACGTCATCATTGTTACCAGCTTCATCTATTGTTTCTGCTAGTTTTCTTAGCACATTGCCAGGTAAGGCATTGCTCGATGGATGATAAAATTCAATTGTAGCTATGTTGTTTTCAATTTGTATGTTTACATCGCCATTCGGATTCATATCTTTTCTGTCTTTTTGTTATTCTAAATTTATACAAAGATACGAATAAATAAGGTTTTGAGTTTTTGATAATGGTAAAGAATAGTCAACAAAAAAACCCTCTACCGAAATGATAGTGGGTTTGTATGTTTTGGGGTTGAATTTTGGGCACATCGACATGCTCAGTGACCAAGTTCAGAGCTGTTGTGTCTGAATTACATCATTCCGCCCATGCCGCCCATGCCGCCCATCTCTGGGTGACCGTGGCCGCCAGCGTCTTCTTCTGGCTTGTCAACTATAGTTGCTTCAGTAGTTAGCAATAATCCAGATACTGATGCCGCATTTTCTAATGCTACACGGCTAACTTTAGTTGGGTCAATTACACCTGACTCGAATAAATCTTCATATTTATCAGTTCTTGCGTTGTAACCAAAAGCGCCTTCGCCATTCTTAACTTCGTTAACTACTACAGAAGCTTCACCACCGCAGTTAGTTACTATCTGACGTAATGGCTCTTCCAATGCTCTAAGAACAATGCTTACGCCTGTTTCTTGGTCATGGTTTTCTGCTTTTACGTCTTTCAAGTTAGCTAATGCACGGATATAAGCAACACCACCACCTGGTACTATTCCTTCTTCCACTGCTGCACGAGTAGCGTGAAGTGCATCTTCCACTCTTGCTTTTTTCTCTTTCATTTCTACTTCAGTTGCTGCACCAATCTTGATTACTGCAACACCACCAGAAAGCTTAGCTAATCTTTCTTGTAATTTCTCTCTGTCATAGTCAGAAGTAGTCTTCTCGATTTGAGTTTTGATTTCGTTGATTCTGCGTTTGATATCATCAGACGAGCCAGCACCCTCTATAATAGTAGTGTTGTCTTTGTCGATTGATACTCTCTTAGCAGTACCCAAAGAAGAAATGTTAGCTCCTTCTAAGTTGTAGCCTTTCTCTTCTGAGATAACTGTACCGCCAGTAAGAACTGCGATATCTTCTAACATTGCTTTTCTTCTGTCACCAAATCCTGGTGCTTTTACAGCAGCTATCTTAAGTGTACCACGCAATTTGTTTACTACCAATGTAGCCAACGCTTCGCCTTCCAAATCTTCTGCAATGATCAATAGAGAACGACCAGCTTGAGATACTTTCTCTAAGATTGGTAATACGTCTTTGATTGCAGAAATTTTCTTATCGTAAATCAAGATGTACGGATCTTCCAAAGAAGTTTCCATTGTATCTGTGTCAGTTACGAAATAAGGTGATAAGTATCCTCTGTCAAACTGCATACCTTCTACTGTGTCCAATGAAGTCTCAGTTCCTTTTGCTTCCTCTACAGTGATAACGCCATCTTTACCAACTTTTTCCATTGCTTCTGCAATCAAGTTACCGATTGTGTCATCGTTGTTAGCAGAGATAGTACCAACTTGAGCAATCTCTTTTGTGCCTTCTACGTTTCTTGACATAGAAGCCAAACCAGCTTTGATTTCTGTTACAGCTAAGTCAATACCACGCTTTAGGTCCATTGGGTTAGCGCCAGCAGTTACATTCTTCAAACCTTCTCTGTATATAGCTTGAGCCAATACAGTTGCCGTAGTAGTACCGTCACCAGCTACGTCTGAAGTTTTAGAAGAAACCTCACGTACCATGTTAGCACCTAAGTTTTCTACTGGGTCTTCTAATTCTACTTCTTTTGCTACAGTAACACCATCTTTAGTTACAGTTGGTGCACCGAATTTTTTATCAATAATTACATTACGACCTTTTGGGCCCAAAGTAACCTTAACAGCGTTAGCTAGCTTATCTACACCTGCTTTTAGCTGTTGTCTTGCTTTCATGTCAAAATCTATGATTTTAGCCATTTTTATTAAACTCCTAAACTTTTATATTCTAATTAAAATTATGAAATAACTGCGTAGATGTCACTCTCACGCATGATAAGTAAGTCCTCGCCGTCAACACTGATTTCAGTGCCGCCATACTTGCCGTATAGTACTTTGTCTCCTTCTTTCACAGCCAAAGGCAATACTTTACCTTCTTCGTTTACTTTACCGTTACCAACTGCTACTACCACACCTTCTTGTGGTTTTTCTTTTGCAGTATCTGGTATAATAATTCCACCAGCTGTTTTTTCTTCTGGTGCTTGTGGGCGAACTAACACCCTGTCGTGCAATGGAGTTAAAGCCATTTTAACAACCTCCGATTAACTTATTAAATATATTAAAAAATTGATTTTAAAAACTATTAGCACTCTTACAATTAGAGTGCTAACAAAAATACGAATTGTACTCTAATTTGTTGTATGGGAGTGTGGAAAAGTGTGAAATAAGTGTAAAGTATTAATCCCCCCCCCCCACAACTTTTTTCACGCCCATTCTAAACAAATAGCTTGCACACTCGTCTAATAACTTCTGTTAAAAAATAGAATATTTTATAGATTAAAAATAGAAATAGAAAACGATGAACGATGACAAAAAAATAAGATCGACCACCGTGCTCGGTGTAGTACGCAACGGAAAGACTGCACTCGGTGCTGACGGTCAGGTAACGCTTGGCAATACAATAATGAAGCATAGCACAGCAAAGATAAGAAAGCTTTACAACGGAAAAGTAATGGTAGGCTTCGCGGGCTCTACTGCAGATGCTTTCACATTATTGGGTAGGTTCGAATCGAAACTGGAAACTCACAGCGGTAACTTAAAGCGTGCAGCAATTGAGCTGGCTAAGGACTGGAGAACGGACAGATACCTAAGAAAATTGGAAGCAATGATGATTGCTATGGATGATACACAAGGGTTGCTACTAAGCGGAACTGGCGATGTGATAGAAGCTGATGACAACATATTAGCTATTGGTTCGGGTGGACCTTACGCACTATCGGCTGCCAGAGCACTATACAACAACACGGATATGAGTGCAAAAGAGATAGTAGAAAACGGACTGAATATAGCTGGTGAGATCTGTATATACACCAACACTAACCTAACGATAGAAGAAATATAAGAGAGAAAAATGAGCAACAACGAACCAAAACTGGCTATACCGCAGGATATATTAACTCCCAAGCAGATAGTCACAGAACTTAATAAATATATAATAGGGCAAGACAACGCTAAAAAAGCTGTTGCAATTGCTCTTCGTAATAGATGGCGTCGCCAAAATGTACAAACGGAAATCCGCGATGAGATAATGCCTAATAACATTATACTTATCGGTCCAACTGGTGTTGGTAAAACAGAGATAGCACGTAGATTGGCTCGCCTTGCAGGCGCTCCATTCATTAAAGTAGAGGCTACAAAGTTCACCGAAGTTGGCTACGTTGGTCGTGACGTAGAATCTATGATTCGTGACCTGATGGAATCAGCTGTGAAAATGGTGAAAGAAGAGCAAGAAGAAAAGATAAAAACTAAGGCAGAGAAGAACGCCGAAGATAGAATATTAGACATACTTATTCCACCTGTGAAAGATGATGATGCAGAGGAAGAAGACAACAAAGACACTCGCGAAAAATTCCGTGCTATGCTGAAAAATGGCGTTATGGATGATCGTGACATTGAGTTAGAACTGACTCAACAAGGTCCATCGGGGATGGCAGTAATGGGGCCAATGGGTATGGACGATATGGGCATAAACATACAAGAAATGCTCGGCAATATGATGCCCAAAAAACGCAAGAAACGAAAGATAAAAATCAAAGATGCTCTTCCACTTTTAATAAAAGAAGAAGCAGATAAGTTAATAGATATGGATGCCGTTGTGAAAGATGCGCTGGCTCGCACACAGAACTCAGGTATAGTATTCATAGATGAGATTGACAAGGTAGCCGTAAACAATTCGAAGTCTGGTGGCGGTGAGGTGTCGCGTGAAGGTGTACAGCGTGATTTGCTCCCAATAGTCGAGGGTTCGTCTGTAAACACAAAGCATGGTATAGTGCATACTGACCACATATTGTTCATAGCTTCGGGTGCATTCCATGTGTCTAAACCATCGGATTTGATTCCTGAATTGCAGGGACGTTTCCCAATTAGGGTAGAACTAAACTCACTTACCGAAGATGACTTTGTTAAGATATTGACAATACCGAAGAATGCACTGATAAAGCAGTACCAAGCATTGTTAGAAACAGAAGGCGTGCAGTTAGAATTTGATGAGAGCGGTATTCGCCAAATAGCAAAGACGGCAGCTGATGTGAATGAGGAAATAACAAATATAGGTGCACGACGATTGCACACTATACTCACTACATTGCTCGAGGAAATACTATACAATGCACCTGCTGACTTAGATGAAGCAGAGCTATCGATAGATGAGAAGTTTGTTAAAGACCATCTGGACGAGATTGCTACAAGTACTGACTTGAGTAAGTATATATTGTAAGATTAAGTGCATTGAGCATAGTCGAAATGCTTTCGTCTCTTGTGCTCTTTTGGAGGGGCTGTCTGGAACTTGTTTCAGACTGAGGAGGATAATTTATGTCATAACGAGGAGACAATGCTTGCATTGTTGACGTGGTTATCTCACAAATGAGATTGCCACACTTCGTTCGCAATGACTAATTCGTCTACCTCCGTCTTTTGCTTTTAGCAAAAGCCACCTCCCCCAACGGAGGACAAGTGCGGGACAAAAGTCAATTGATGAATTTTAAAAGCAGTATCTTTAATTAGGTACTGCTTTTTTGTTATATTGGGGGAATGCAGAATTTATTTAAAAGAAATTATGAAAGAATATCTATACAGATGGGTTGCTTATAGGGATGATGATAGCTTAAGTAAATTTAATCTTTTCATTTTTGTACTTATATTGTTGAGTATAGTTTTAATTGTCTTGGAATCAATAGTTTCCATTAAATCTACATATTCTTCGATTCTAAAGTCTACTAATCAGGTTATAATGTCAATCTTTGTTATAGAATATACTATGAGATTATATATTTCAGATTTAACACACCCATCAGATTCTCGTTTAAAATCTATCTTCAAGTTTGTTTTCTCACTATACGGTATAATTGATTTACTTTCGATAATTCCTTTTTTATTACCATTCTTCGTTGTTATAGATTTAAGGTTTCTAAGAATACTAAGATTGTTTAAGTTTTTCAAAGTGCTCAAACTTAGAAATTTGAACGAATCCCTAATGTTATTAAAAAAGATTATAATTGATAAGAAACCAGAACTTATTTCTGCAATAGTTATAACTTTTTTTCTGATATTTTTATCTGGTTTTATGATGTATTATATCGAAAACTCCTCCCAACCTGAGGTATTTTCTAATATTTTAATTTCTCTTTGGTGGGCTGTTGCCACACTGACTACAGTGGGTTACGGGGACATATACCCAATTACCAGTTTAGGAATACTATTTAGCTCCATAATTTCATTGCTAGGTATCGGCATAGTTGCACTGCCAACAGGTATAATAGGAGCCGGCTATCTAGAAGAAATGAAAAAAAGAAAACCCAAAAAACCGCTTTATAAAAACAAAACAACAATCGAATTAACCAAAAATGAATCAATAGTTCTATTCGATTTTCTGTCGAGGTTTAATGACATTTCAAGTAAAGAATTTATCGAGGATCAAGCAGAGGAAAAAGTCTTGTATAATCTTGAATGTATGCTAGAAAAGCAATTGGTAGAACAATTTAAATCAGAATATGACGAAATAATCAAAAAAGCAAGAGATAGTTTAAAATAAATATTAGCATGTATAAGTTGTTAGAGCTTTACTTACATCATATATATTCACTTTTTTATTGAATTTTTTGACTACTGAAGGATTTTGTTCACTCGAAATCCAGATTTTTAATTCAGCATCTAAATTAAAAGTGCCATTCGTCTCAATACTAAATCGAGAAATACTTTTGTATCCTATTGTTAAGTATTCTATTTTCTTTCCCCTAATACCTTGTTTATCAACAATAATTAATCTTTTGTTAGTAAAGGCAAATGTGTCCCGCAATACTCTGAAACCTATATCAATTGTTTCACCTTCAACCAAGAGTTCTCCTAGTTCTGCAGTCAATTCATCACTCTTTACTGTTCCTGCATTACCAATTAGTTTATTCAATATACTCATATTTACTTTTCCACTAGTTTTATCAATAAAACATAATTTTAAGAATAATTTGTATTACTTACAAATTGTGACTATTTCATCCACATCAGCCCGCAGAGGACTAAGTTCACAAAGCATGTCACTGCGAGGACTGAAAGGACGTGGCTGTCTCAATAGAGATTGCCACACTTCGTTCGCAATGACAGGCCGACCATTTGGCCTACTACGAACACTGCTCAACGCAAGCGTTGAGATAGACGGTGCTTTTACAAGCTCAGCAGCCGAAGGTCAACGCCACAATTTAAAAAATCTACTTTACTATTAGCTTCTCAAAACCTGTATTACCATTTCCTGTGGCAATAATCATATAGATACCTGTAGGTAGATTACTAACGTCAATCTCTGAGTTTGTGTTAGTTTCTATTTGCTTAACTATCTTTCCACTATTGTCATATATTTTAATACTAAGTGGGTAGGTATATTCATAGTTGACTTTTATACTGTTCGATGCAGGATTAGGTGAAACAGAAAAGTCGATACTCTCAAAAGTCTGTACATTTGTAGCATCAAGTGTTTCTATTTTAAAGTCCCATATACCCCTGCCATAGCTTGCAAATCTGGCTATATCTTTTGCTGGTACATATTCTACGGCCCAATATGCCTGGTCTGGCACACCAGATTGAATATCTATCCAATTACCGTCGTAGTACATATAGGGTCCAACTGCCGTAGCAGCATATATTACTTCATCATTTTTACCGAACTCTACATCGTATATCATTGTGGAAGGTAATCCATCAGCTAGTGCTTCGAATGTTTCTCCACCATCAAATGATTGGTACACTCCTGGGTTTGAATATCCCGCACCACAAATTATTATTCTCTCGGGATTAATTTCAGAAACTCTAATTTCAGCACCATGGAAATAATGCGGACCAGGAGATTCAAAATTGTTTGTTATTACCCAACTTGATCCCGAATTAGTAGATTTTGCAAATCTGCCATCGGCTGTCATAGTATATATAATGCTTTTATTTGTAGGAGTAGTTGACACAGCAGAAAACCAAGTACCACTTACATCAAAATCAACAAGAATTTGTTCAGGTATTATCTCTCGGTTAATTATTGTTAGCTTCCACAGTGAAGAAACTCCTTCAGCTGACCCCCCAGAAATATAAATGCTGTTCGGGTCTGAATAATCGGGTGCAGTGGGTGCCATAAACTTCCATCCACTTCCTTCGTAGCTCCAAGAATTTCTATTTTCATTCTGAGTATTTGCATTTTGATACACCATAGCGAATGTTGGATAAACACTCCATAGTGTTTGACCTCCGTCAGAAGTAGCAAACTGGCCGTAATCACCACTAATCAGCTGGTCATAACTTAGTACAGTGTTATTATCATCCAAACTTCGCTGGAACCCTTGGTCCTGTGAACCAGCATAAACTACACTACCGTCAGCACTGGTGGCTACATCATAGTATTGACTGATATTATGCCCATAAAGAGACAGGTTTTTTACTTCTTTCATATCAGATCTGGAAATATACAATCCACCATCGGTTGAGATTAGTATTACCTCGTCACCATTTGTTGGGTCGTCGAATACATCTATTGATGGGATGTCAGCGTGGAGTTTGTTTTCAGGGTCTCCGTAATATTCACCCCATTTATTAACAAGTTCCCAGCTCTTACCGCCATCATAAGAAAATTCCAAATTAACATTCCCCCAATAAATTTTATCAATATCAGAATTTGAAATATTATAACTCCAATAGTCAAATTTATCAAAATCTCCAGTATAGTTCATAACTGAAAAATCTTCGGAATTCGACTTGTAATATACAGTACCATCTAGCCCTTGAGTAACTACTCTAACGGCGTAGTGCAATGCTATGTTGCCATTGTTATTAACTCCATTTAGTGAGAGTCTGTTGGAATAATCATTTGCGTAAAATGAGTTGATTTCAGGGTTATTTATAAAAGATTGGTTAACTAATTCACCTTTCTTGTATTCGAATATTGTATCTTTTTCAGCCAGAAAGTATCTGTCAGAATTACTTTCCATCCAGCCATTTCTTAGCCTATTACCAACAAGAGAAACACGTATCCTTTCAAAACTCTCACCATAGTCATCTGAGTAGTAAAGGAATCTTTTTGAACGCCAATCCTCGCCGTAATCCCACTCTTGCCCTATAGCATAAACTATTCCATTGTCATTCAGTGAAGCCTCAGTAATGCCGCCCCACCTTTGTACGTTTTCTAAACCAGTTCCAGTATTCCATGTTTGTCCTTCATCTTCTGTCCAATATGATTGGTTACTTCCAATAACTACAATTCTCTTTCTGTCGTTTACAGTATATACTTTTACTTTCCTAATGCCAGGAAACTGCCATGAGTCATTTAGCGACGTCCAGTTTTCACCATTCATATCCCCTCTCCATACTACACCTCCGTGTGATGCACAATATATTAGCCCATTCGGAAAGTCGATATCAGCAGCAATAACTCTTCCTGCTTGATTGTTACTACCTTTTTCAAACCAGGATCCAATAACGTTTACATTATTATCTTCATCTTGAATTCTGTTCAGCTTTTGATTGTTTTTGTAACGAGCCTTTTCATATCGGATTTCCTGATTAATAATATTATAATCAAGACCTGGTTCTATGTTATTTAGCTCATCAATATAGGCATTCCTAATAGAGTCAATATTATTATTAGTCTTGAATTGCTTTACCATTTCCTCAGCATTATCAGCAAATGTAGCAATTACAAAAAGGGGTAACAACAGTAAATATCTCATATTTTTTTATTCTCTTTAATTATTTTTTTTTATAAATATAATGAAAAAAGATGATATAATAATTATTAGATGTAAAAGTAATTATCACTCACAACAAGCGTCTGATTCGTACAGTTCTTGAATTTCTACACTCTACAACACTTTGTCGAATATAGCTATGTCGTCTATTCTACCAGTAAAGTCCTTACCTATGAACAGGTGCCACCGTTGCTTGGGTTTATTACATCTAAAGTCACACTTGTGTAAGAGTCCATTAGCACACCATTTTGATAAAGTCTCATTGTCTTACTGTCATAATCGCATATAGCAACCAAGTGGTACCATTTGTTTAGTTCATTAGTATCAGTTGTGTCCCATACGGAAAAGAAATCACTGAACGTAGCTTTGTTTACATCGTAAATACCAATATCAAGCTTATTTGTTCTGGTGTTTGCATCTCCCCTGTGTACTAGTCCTTCGTATTCACCGTCATTATTTACTGTGTGATAATACCAAAGAGAAACAGAATATTACCTTCTGTCATCAAGGAATTTCGGATTTTTATCATCTAAGTGGCTACTGTCAGCCTTGCTAAAGCTGAATGCACAGTTTGCATTACCATCACGGTCTTCACCTGGTGTAGCATTGTTCATATTATCTGGAGTACTGCCGTCAACTGTGTTTTCTATGCTACCATCCGAAAATGGATAAAACGCTATTAGATTTTCTTGCAAGCCTTCGGGAATGCAGATTTTATCTTCGGGTGAAGTGGTATCATCATCGGAGCAAGCCAAAAAAGCAATCGCAAGAATTATTGTGTATATGTATTTCATTGTTGGGTCCTATTATTGATATAATACCGAACAACAGTTCATAAAATTATTAGTTACAATTTTAATTGTATATTGTGATAGTACTATAACTACATTGGAGAATAATATGAAAGAAATGACTTGCAATCAGTTAGGCGGGGCTTGTGATACTGTATTCAAAGCAGAAACCTTCCAAGAGATAGCTTAACAGAGCCAACAACACGGTATGGAAATGATGAAACAGAATGATAAGGCTCACTTAGAAGCTATGAATAAGATGAGAAATATGACTGAAGAAGAAGTAAATAACTGGATGAAAGAGAAGAAAACAGAGTTTGACAAACTATAAAAATAATTGATTTAACTTTTTAATATTAAACATATGTATTGTGTTCTTATAATATTAATACTACTTCACGGTACAATCCATTTATTTGGCTTTCTGAAAGCGTTTGATATTGTGGAGTTTGAAAATATATCAAAAGCAGTATCAAAAGGATTTGGTTTAGTTTGGTTTTTAGCTTCAATTTCATTTGTAACAACTGCGATTATGCTAATATTAGACAGTGATAACTGGTGGATAGTTTGCCTTTTGGTAATTATTATATCGCAATTCCTAATAATTAACCATTGGGCTGATACCAAATTTGCAACTGTAATTAACATAGCTTTATTGATTCCTATCTTTGTCGCCTTTTCAACTCAAAGCTTTAAAGCTATTGTCGAAGATGAAATTAAGTCTATGTACTCCAACCAAACACCCACAAAATTCGATAGTTTTAGCCAAGAGAAATTTAATGCACTACCACCACCTGTTAGGAATTGGTTAGAGAATAGTGGGGCAATGAGCAAAGGCAACATAGATAACATTTATTTGGATCAGGAAATAAATTTAAAAATGACTCCAGACCAGAAAGACTGGTCAGAAGCAACGGCAGAACAGTATTTTACTATTTATCCACCTGCGTTTAATTGGTCTATTGACCTTAGTATTTATGGGCTATTCAAAGTAGTAGGTAGAGACAAATTTGAAAATGGATAGTTATAGCTAATAAAATTGAATCACGGAATGGCATTAGAATACCAACAGAATGTGAAGCCAAATGGAAATTAGACTCAGGGGAGTGGACCTGGCTGAAATTAGAAATAAGCGAAATAGAGTATAATATAAATAATGAGATAGATTAATAGATCCTATATAATTATGTATATTACTTTTATACAATAACAAAAATATAGACACATTTCAGCATGGAACCAATAACAATAGACAATTATTTAGACAGCCACTACATACACCGCAGCAATTGGCTCAGGGCAGCCGTACTTGGTGCTAATGATGGAATAATATCTGTATCAAGTTTAGCAATTGGTGTGGCAGCAGCAAGCACGACTCTTGAACCAATTGTGTTGGCTACAATAGCTGGGTTGGTAGCAGGAGCACTATCTATGGCTGCCGGGGAATACGTGTCGGTTAGTTCCCAAACTGATATTGAGAATGCAGATATAGAAAGAGAAAAATTAGAACTGGAAGAAATGCCAGAAGAAGAGCTGAGCATATTAGCACAAATTTACGAAAAGCGGGGACTAAAGAAAGAGACGGCTATACAAGTTGCCAAAGAGCTAACCGAACACGACGCACTTAGTGCTCACATAAGGGATGAACTTGGTATAACGGATATGAGTCAAGCAAACCCTATTCAAGCGGCTTTGGCTTCTGGTGGAACATTTACCTTAGGTGGTTTTTTACCACTGGTAGTAGTTTTGTTAGCGCCACTCAGCGGTATGGAGTATTGGCTCTATGGCTTCACTATTATATTTCTAATGATATTGGGAGCTACATCTGCCAAAGCTGGTGGAGCTAAGGTAACTAAAGCCATAATTAGAATTACTGTATGGAGCACTCTTGCTATGGGCCTTTCTGGTTTAGTTGGGTATTTGTTTGGTGTGAGTGTTTAGTTTAAGATTTAGTTTTCTAAAGCTAAAAATTGTTTTTATTCGTAATTAAATTTAAAAAAACGAATAAAAGAAAAATGCAAAACGTAGAAGTAGATAGAATAATAGAAATGGCTTGGGAGGATAGGACTCCTTTCGAAGCAATCGAATTGCAATTTGGCACTTCTGAACCAGAAGTTATTAAAATAATGCGAAAAGAATTAAAGCCAAGTTCCTTTAGAATGTGGCGAAAAAGGGTTAATTCTGGTGTCAGCTTAAAGCACCAAAAAAAGCGTGGCTTCACGCATTCTCGTTTCAAGTGTTCAAGACAAAAAAGCATTACTAATAATAAAATATCAAAACGATAAATTTTCCAACCGACATAGAGAGCATTCGCAAAAGAATAGAGGATATAGACCCAACTCTATATGCGAAGACCAGAAATTATGGTGATGGTGCTGTAACCTATCTCAGTCCTTATATTTCGCGCGGTGTAATCTCAACAAAGCAAGTATATGAATACATAATTTCTTTAGACCTTCCCTGGTATAAGGTAGAAAAATTAGTTCAAGAATTAGCTTGGAGGGACTACTGGCAACAAGTATGGTTAGCAAAAGGAGATGACATACATTCTGATTTGAAGAACACACAATCCGATGTAATTAGTCACGATATACCTAAGGCCATAGTCGAAGCAGACACGGGAATAAAAGTAGTAGATGAAGCTATAGAATCACTTTACAATAATGGCTATATGCACAATCACATGCGTATGTACGTAGCTTCTATATGCTGCAATATTGCAAAATGTCATTGGTTAACACCTGCCAGATGGATGTATTTGCACTTACTCGACGGTGATTTAGCAAGTAACCAACTTAGTTGGCAATGGGTTGCCGGGGCGTTTTCTAACAAGAAGTATTATGCAAATCAAGGTAATATAAACAAGTTTTTTAACAGCAATCAGAGTGGCACATTCTTAGATGTTGACTATAGCGTATTTCCTGAGATGGATATACCCAAAAAGTTAGAAGAAGCAGTTGTATTTACGAGTAACTTAGAGTTACCAAAAATTGAAAGACCAAAGCTAGATAAGAATAAAACTACATTGATTTATAACTATTACAACTTAGACCCTGAATGGAAAAAAGAAGAAGATAGACAACGAGTTCTACTTTTGGAGCCATCAGTCTTCAAAAAATTTCCTTTGGCTAAAAAGAATATACAATTCATTCTAGATTTAGCTGCTAATATCGATGGAATAGAGGTGTTTATTGGTGAGTTTCATGAGTTAGAAAGTGAAATAGGTATAGAGAATATAATATACAAAGAGCACCCACTAAACAAACATTACAAAGGGGCAGAAGAACCAAGAGATTGGATTAGCTCGGTGACTGGATACCATTCATCGTTCTTTTCTTTTTGGAAAAAGGTGAAGAAGGAGATAAGACCGATTACTTAAAAACAAGTATAATTATTTAGTCTTTAATAAAAGATTAGTATCAAATTTTCGTTAAATTGACTTTTTTACTCATTTATGCTATTATCAAAATGAAAAAGATAATATTCTTATTACTTTTTGTTATTCCATTCACTTCATTAGCACAAGAAAGCAACCTAGGAAACTGGCTTATTTACTTTGGTAATAAAAAAATAGATTCTGATTTCAATTTGCACCACGAAGTACAGTATAGAAATTATAATGGTATCGGTGATTTGGAGCAGTTGTTACTTAGGACTGGAATTGGCTACAATTTAACAGAAAACAATAGTAATCTATTGCTTGGTTATGGTTTCATCAATAGTCAGAACTATGTGAATGATGAAGATAAAATTGGTATTAACGAACATAGAATTTACCAACAGTTTATTTCTAGGCAGTCATTAGGGATAGTGAAGTTACAACACCGTTACCGCTTTGAGCAAAGGTGGATAGAAGATACAGATTTACGAGTTAGATTCCGCTATTTCCTTTCGATAAATATACCATTTTCGAATAAAGATATATTAGAAAATTCTTGGTATCTATCTGCTTATAATGAGATATTTATCAATAGTGAAAGCGAATTATTTGATAGAAATAGAACATATTTAGGGCTTGGTTACAAACTAAATGACTTTGCAAAATTTGAACTTGGCTATATGAATCAGTTTCTTAATAACGGTAGCAGAGACCAACTGAATATTATTACATTCTTGAATTTCTGACAAACTTAAATGAAAAAGCAACATCTTCCAACTAAAATATGTGCCACCTGTGGTAAACCATTTACATGGCGAAAGAAATGGGAAAGAGATTGGGAAAATGTAAAATACTGTAGCGAAAGATGCAGAAGGAATAAATCAAAATGAAAGAAATAAATATAGTATTCCCACATCAGTTGTTTGCTGAAAGCCCATTGATTGATAATGATAACGAGATATACCTTATTGAAGAATTTCTGTTCTTCAAGCAATATAAATTCCACAAGCAAAAAATAGCATTCCACAGAGCCACAATGAAAGTTTATGAGGAATACTTAAGCAAAAGAGATAAATCCGTCACCTATGTTGATTCCACTGTGGATATTTCTGACATGCGGAATTTTGACCAGGAGTTAAAAGACAAAGGCATAGAAAAGATTAATATAATTAATCCAACTGATGATTGGTTGATGCAGCGAATAGAGGATGCTACTAAAAACTGTGATTTAGTAGTTCATAGCAATCCAATGTTTATAAATACAGAAGAGGATTTAAGTGACTTCTTTAGAGCAGATAAAAAGTCTTTTTTCCAAACCAAATTTTACAAACAGCAGAGAAAAAAATTAGATATTCTGATTGATGAAGACGGTGGACCAGAAGGCGGAAATTGGACTTATGATAAAGAGAATAGGAAGAAATACCCAAAGAAAAAAACACCACCCAATATTCAATTCCCAACAGACAACGAACTATGGAATGAAGCAGTAGATTACACTGAAAAACATTTTTCTGATAATTATGGAAGTATAACCAAACAAAGATTATACCCTATTGATTATGATGAATCAAATGAATGGCTCGAGCAGTTTTTTGTAGAACGATTTCACGAATTCGGTGCTTATGAAGACGCAATAGTCAGAGGGGAATCGATACTCAATCATAGTGTATTGACACCGATGCTAAATATTGGGCTTCTTTTGCCCGGTGATGTTATTGATAAAACTGTGGAATATGCGAAAGCTAATAATGTCCCTATCAACTCAACTGAAGGATTTGTCCGGCAGATAATAGGTTGGAGAGAGTTCATTCGCGGAATGTATATGTGCAAGGGCAGATTTTCCAGAACTAAGAATTTTTGGGGTTTTAATAGAAAAATACCAAAGTCATTCTATGATGGCAGCACTGGAATACCTCCTATTGATGAAACAATAAAGAAGGTATTAGATACAGGGTACTGTCATCACATAGAACGGCTAATGGTTATTGGTAATTTTATGCTGCTGTGCGAATTTGATCCTGACGAAGTTTATCGATGGTTTATGGAATTGTTCATTGATGCTTATGATTGGGTTATGGTACCTAATGTCTATGGTATGTGCCAGTTTGCAGACGGCGGTACTTTTGCAACAAAGCCTTACATTGGTGGGTCAAACTATATTAAGAAGATGAGTAATTATCCTAAGGGGGATTGGGAAAAAACTTGGGATGGCTTGTTTTGGTCATTTATGATGAATCATAAAGACTTCTTTCAGTCTAACCCACGAATTGGTATGTTAGTCCACACTCTCAATAAGATGTCAGATGACAAAAAGGACGAGCATAGAAAAAATGCTGAGAAGTTTATAGCAGATAAATTGTAAAGAAAAGCAAGATAAAAAATGAATCCATTTGACAGAAAAAAACACTGGGAAACGATATACCAAACGAAAAAGTTAGAAGAGGTTAGTTGGTACCAACCCACACCAGATACTTCACTCCAACTTATTGAAAAGCATTGCAATTCAACAAATGCAAGTATTATTGACATTGGTGGAGGCGATAGCTTTTTGGTAGATAATTTGCTTGAGTTGGGATATAGTAACATCACGGTATTAGATATTTCTGAAGCTGCTATAAACAGAGCAAAAGAGCGTTTGGGTGAGAAAGCAACCGAAGTAAAATGGATAGTTGCCGATGCTTCCAAATTTACCACAACACAAAAATATGACCTTTGGCACGACCGTGCAGCATTTCACTTTTTAACAGATTCAGCTGAAATAGATAATTATATAGAAACTGCTCACAGCAGTCTGAATATAAGAGGTACCTTAGTAATTGGGACCTTCTTCGAAGATGGACCTACCAAGTGCAGCGGAATAGAGATAAAGCAATACTCGGAAAAAACTATGGTGGATAGATTAAGTGAATATTTTAATAAAAAAGAGTGCTTTACTACTGAACACAAAACTCCATCTGGTTCCATACAGAACTTTGTATTTTGTAGTTTTAATAAAAAATAGTTATTCCATAATCTCTTTCAGTTCACTATTTCGTATATTACATCTTTACAACTCACCGAAATAACAAAACATATAATGAAATTCGAAGAACTAAACTTAATCCCACCTATATTAAAAGCATTAAAAGACGAAAAATATGAAGAGCCAACTTCAATACAAGAAAAAGCAATACCACTTGTACTGAAAGGAAAGGACGTGCTCGGTAGTGCGCAAACTGGTACTGGTAAAACCGCTGCTTTCTCTATACCAATCATACAGCACTTGACTAATAAGGAAGAAAGTGGCTCTGGGAAACGAAAGATTTCTACTCTGATAGTTACTCCTACTCGTGAGCTTGCTATTCAGATTGGCGAAAGTATAACCACTTATGCCAAATACACTGATGTGACTAACACAGTGATCTATGGTGGAGTAAAGCAAGAGAAGCAAACTAGAGCCCTGAAAAGAGATGTTGATATATTAGTTGCTACTCCAGGGCGTTTGCTCGACCTAATAGAGCAAGGATTCATCTCGCTAAAAGACATAGAATACTTTGTGTTGGATGAAGCAGACAGAATGCTAGATATGGGCTTTATCAACGACATTAAGAAGATAATAAAGCTATTACCTAAGAAAAGACAATCACTTTTCTTCTCTGCTACTATGCCCGACAGTATAGTTAAGTTATCGAACAAAATTCTTATCAATCCCATTAAAATAGCTGTGGACGTTGTTTCTTCTGCGGCTGAGACTGTTAAGCAATATCTCTATTACACCAACAGGGGCACCAAGTCGAACTTGCTTCTGCACATACTGGAGGACGAAGATTTGGACCAGGTGCTATTGTTTTGTAGAACTAAGCACGGTGCAAACAAGATAGTCCGTAACCTCCAAAAAAGAAAGATAAATGCTGCTGCAATACATGGCGACAGAACCCAAAACCAGAGACAAAAAGCACTCGGCGATTTCAAAGATGGTAAAGTAAGAGTATTAGTTGCAACTGATATAGCTGCTCGTGGTATTGACATTGACAAACTTCGCTATGTCATTAACTACAATATTCCTAACGAATCAGAGACTTATGTCCACAGAATAGGGCGTTGTGGTCGTGCCGGCGAAGAGGGTGTAGCAATCTCAATCACCGAACCAGAAGAAAACTCATTCGTTAAGGACGTAGAAAAGCTAATAAAACAAAAGTTAGAATTAATCAAGGACAACCCCTACCCACAGACAGAAAAACCAATGACTCCTATGGAGAAAAAGAGGTTTGACAAAGAAAAGAATAGACGCAAGCAAGAACACGCTGCCAACAGAAGAAAGAATAAAGAAAAAAGACAGGGCGGTAATAGTAGGAAGGGGAGAAGGTAATAGTGTTTTTAAACTGAATATCTAATGTTTACAAACCTACTCTCAGTTTGTAATTGGATAGAATTGATATTATCTTCATTAACACTAAATGGATATTAGAAAAAAAGGTTAATGCAAATGAATAGATCAATATTGTTTTTTTTGACAGTTGTTTTAATAGCTCTTCAAGCTGCTACGGGTCAAACATTTAAAGAATACTATAATAGTGGCTTCGAGAAGCACAGCAATCAGAACTACGAAGAAGCAGTAAAAGATTACACTAACTCTATTGAATTGAATGATAATAATAGAGATGCTTACTTCAATAGAGGGTCATGCAATCTTGCCATAGGTAATCTTGAAGAAGCAAAATTTGATTTTGATAAAACAGTTGTTTTTATTAATAAAGATACGGGCACAGAAATAAATCGTATTTACAGTTCGCAATTTGTATGGGGTGATACCGATGAGAATTATTTGCTTTATTTCTCTGATACAACATACACAGAAATGATTTTCTTAAATCACAATTCGGATAAGAAGTTTCCATTTGATTTTAAATCAGGTGTTGTTTCGACTTCAGGAAAGGAAAACAATGTTTTGAGCACCAATTCTCTATTTAAAGATTTTGCGCTTAATGGAAATGAGCTTATATTTAGTTTTAGATTAGATGATGGGAGCTGGGAAACGAAAAAGATTTCTATTGAGTAATTTTTACTAAAATGAATATAAAAATCTTTAAAATAAGAACTGATGAATTATATAAAGAGTACGATGAAAACCTAATAAATGACTTTCTCAATTCTGTGCATGTAATAGAAATATCAAGTATTTTTGTTAATGACTCTATCAATTATTGGTCAATCATCATTCAATACACTGATAAAAAAATGAATCTATAGAGTACGATACATTTAAAAAGATTAAATATGAAAAAATTGATTTAAATGATGATGAGTTAGAAGTTGTAGAAAAAATTAAAAAATGGAGAGAAGAGAAAGCAAAACAAGAATCACTTCCAATCTTTATGATTTTATTAAATACAGATATATATTCGGTTGCAAAAGAGAAACCGTCCAATTTTTTTTGAATTGTCTAAAGTTCATGGATGGGGTGAGAAGAAAATTGAAAAGTTTGGTAAGGAAATAATATCTATCCTTCACACATAAAAAACTACAATCTAAACCTATATACATCTTTTTCTTAATAGAATCGTCTACTCATACTATGAACTACCTCGCCCATATATTTCTGTCTTGTGAAAACGAAGACTTGCTGATAGGTAACTTTATCGCAGATTCCATAACGATGTAGGAGTTGACGCATGTGCCTGATGAAATCTATGCTGGAATAGAGCTACACAGGAAAATTGATTCCTACACAGATAAGCACGATATAGTTCGGAAGGCAACTAAAAGACTGAGACCACACCACAAGAAGTACTCGCCTGTGGTTATCGATGTCCTATACGATCATCTACTTGCCAATAATTGGGAACGCTATTCTGACCTATCACTTCCTGACTATGCAAAGGATGTATATAAGATATTTTCAAAGAGAATGGAAGTTATGCCTGTTCGCTTAAAACGCAGTCTTCCGCGAATGATAGAATACGACTGGCTTAGCAATTACAAATCCCTAGAAGGGCTGAAATTCACGCTCGACAAAATGGATGAACGCACCAGTTTCCCATCAAATTTCGGTGGTGCTGTGGATCATCTCCGCGATGTTTACGACTTGTTTACCGAGGAGTTCAATGCTTTTTTCCAAGATATTATCGCTTATGTGAATAGCCATTGCGATTGTTAGACCAAATTAAATCAACAGAAACAAGAATCAAACAATGAAAATAATCGCCCTAATAATAACTCTAATACTTTTTTCAAGTATATTATTCTCACAAACGAAAGAGGAAACTGCTGAGCGATTAGCCGCTGAGCAACTGGCAGCATACAACAACCGCGATATTGATAGCTTCCTTATTCCTTTTAGCGATAGTGTGGAGATATATACTTTCCCTGATCAACTGATGTACAAAGGTAAAGAAAAGATGAGGGAGAGGTACGGCAAAATGTTCGAGAAGGCAGTAAACCTACACTGCAAACTGACCAACCGCGAAGTCCTTGGCAATGTAGTAATCGATACAGAGGAAGTAACAGGTATAGTAGAGGGTGAGATAGTGAACGCCATTGCTATCTACACTATTGAGAATGATAAGATTCAGATGGTACATTTTGTGAAGTAGTAATGAAAGTTAAGACTATGCTTAGTTTTTTTAGTCTATTTTCTTAATCTCACTATCTGCTCTTGCATATTCATACCTTGCTATTCGTTTGCATTCGTAATAAGTGTCCAATCCACCTATTCCAACTGTGTCTAAAGTTTCAAAGTTGACATCACCATCATCACTGATTCCTTCATCTGGTAGGATTAATTTTTCTATTCTTCCTACCATCAAAATAGTTTTATTAGTATTAATAAGAACTTCCTCTTGAAATGAAAGCCCAATCTTTATTTTGCTTTCCTCTACGAAAGGAGCTGGAAAATTATCAATGTATGTCTCTGTCAAACCGCATTCGTCAAATTCAGACACATCTTTTGGAAATTTAGCCGAACTTTTATGCGTGTTCTGATGTATTGCTTTGTTCACATGATTAATCGTATAATATCTATTCTCTTTGATATTAGAGTATGTGTGTCGTTCAGCTAATAGTGGCCTTAGGATAAAACCCAAAAGAGGTGGTTTTGCTCCTATGTGGGTAACCGAATTGAAAACAGCTAAATTAGAAATCCCATTATTACTTTTAGAACCAATTAAGTTAGCGCTTCTTAGTCCTGACATTTTGTTTATCAATGAGATCCTGTGATACTTTTCGAGGTTTAATATATCTTGTAAATTGTATGTTGGCATTTGATTACTAATTTGAATTGATAATTAACTAATTTTTTATTTTCCTATAATTCCTTGCGCTGCAAGTTTTCCAGATTCCATGGCTGCGTTCAGTGAGCCATTTAGCAGATAGTCACCTGCAAGAAAAACATTTTCTCTAACTTCAATCTCTTTTGGTTTCGCTGTCAAACTTAAGTTTCCTATATCAGGTAACGCTTGTTTAATTCTATAGTTCTGAATATAACTAACCTGTGAAGCACCTGTGTATTTCTTAATTTCTTCTATCACCTTTTCTATTATCTCCTCGTCAGACTTATTATTATGCTGAAGGGTAGTAATAGACAGGATATTCTTACCTGTACTAGTATCTTTGTAAGCATATAAATTGTTCGAATAACTATCTGTTTCTGTAACCAATCCAATTGTGCCACCAGGTATGTTAGTTTTATCAACCTCAAAATACAAACACATACATTCTTTCCAGCTTATCACAGGAGCCTTATGTCCATCTATTATTGAGGAAGCATTGTTTGTTACTATCACTCCTTTGTGAGGTATTTGTTCACCAGAACTAGTAATAATATCAGTACTGGTCACTTTTTCTACCTCGGTATTGAATATGAAATTGGTGTTTTTCAATTTGCTCTTCAACTGTTTGCTTATTTCGCCAATACCTAATTTAGGAATACAAGCATACCCTTCACCAAACATCTTGTAAACAAATTCAAACATTCTACTTGATGTCTTTAGGTCAGGCTCTAAGAAAATGCCAGCAAAAAAGGGCTTAAAAAATCGACCTATTATTCTTGGTGAGAAACCGAAATCAACTAAATACTCTTGTGTTGTTGTTTCTGGCGAGTTGAATATTTCTTCGAGTGACTTATTCTTTACTTTTAGGTTCAATTTCAATATTTTCAGTTTATCATTGATTGAACCGATATCTGCCATTAGTGTTGGAACAAGAACTTTCCAATTCCTCAGCGGGTCACCAATTAGATATGATTTACCGTCTGCATATACCAATGCACCTGACTCTAATTTAGTTAACTTTAGTTGATCCATATCAAGATATTTGTTTGCCATAGGGTAAGCACTGAGTAATACCTGGAATCCCAGATCCAAAGCCAGACCGTCCTCATTGATAGTTTTAACTCTACCACCTACTCCATAAGATTTTTCAATGATAGTTGGTTTGTAACCAGTTTGCTCAAGTTCATAAGCAGCAATTAGCCCACTTATTCCCGCACCAATTATATGTATATCTTCTTTTGCTTGCATATAGGCTCCACTGTTATCTATAATTAATAATTATGACTACTGAAGTAGTAAATATTTATTGGTAAAATGGGTTGTGCTTTAAAATTTGATATTTGTCAGCAGCAGAAATAAAATGTATTAAAAAAAAAGCAGAAGTAAACGCTAAAAAGTTAAAATAACTACTACCCTAATCGAAAAAAATGTCCTATGACTCCCTAAGGTATAATTTGGAACTAAAATTATCTGAAAACACTTACGCTCTAGGGCCCCACTTTTTAAATCCATTTTTGACATCTATGGAAAGAATACCCATTCGTACTGTGAATATGGAAGTCAACCTTAGCTTACCAAGTAAAGAAGGGCTTAATATTGAGGCGAATATTTCTATTCTTTACAAGATAGAGGCGAATAATGTACAAGAATTTATCCAAAGGTTAGGTCCGAATTACGAAAGCGTCATCAGTAGTGTTTTCCGCTCTACAGCTGCAGATGTATGTGCCAGATCCATGGCCAAGGATATGCACTCTGGTAAAAGGGCTGAAATTGAGAAAGAGATTACAAACAGGATGAATGAGTATCTTGAAGAAAAAAGCATTACAATAGAGACGGTATTGATGAAATCTATCAAACTTCCTCCTGGTCTTTATAATTCAATCGAAGGTAGATTGCAGGCAGAGCAAGAAGTTATGCGAATGCAGTTCATTCTAAAGAAGGAAGAACTAGAGGCAGAGAGAAAAGTGATAGAAGCCAAGGGTGAAGTAAGCACCATGGAATTCGTACTTGAAAAAGAAAGACAGGAAGCAAAAAAAAAGGTAATAGAAGCTGAAGGTCAGAGAGACGCTCAAAAAATAGTAAAAGATGGTCTTTCCGAGGATTTAATCAAGATGCGAAGCATAGAAGCTTTCGACAACCTGTCCAAATCACCCAACGCCAAAGTCATTATCACGAATGGTCAAACTCCATTCTTGATAGACCCGAATAAGTAGAAATTATATATACATAAACGCCGGATTGTAGTCTGGCGTTTTTTTTGATTTATAAAATCTTTCTCTTAACTATTTCTCTAATTTATAACAATGATTGCTTTGGAGTAATATTATAATTCATCATGGATGTACTCAAATATCCATTCGTCATTTGTCAATATTGTTCTAATACTTGATTTTCCTACAATTAGCCATTCAGCTCCGTAAGACCCAGCACCATCAGAGAATATTCCCGTTAACTGGTATCTATTTCCTTCTTTTTTTATTTTAAACAGTCTATCATTAATTCCATTTCCAAACCAAGGGTTATACATATCGTCAACTTGCAAATCATATTCATTCTTTCCAATTGTCAAAGTTGCTTTTATTAAAGTAAATTTTGGTAAGTCTCCATCCGTTCCAAAAATTGGTCTCCCATTAATTGCAACTAGGAAATTCTCAAAATATTCAATTTTCTTTTCTGTCGTGTCAAAATCAATTTTTTCCAGAATAATATATGTACTGTCATTAATATTTACCTTAACTTGGTAAGTTTGTCCCATAATCTTACCAACAAAAATGGAATTTAGAATAAATATAATAATTGCTAGTTTCATGTTTTTTATTTTATTTTCATTACTAATATTCCACTCATTTCACAGAGGTATGCAACATATTTCTCGTCCGGTGAAATTATCAAACTATGGCAATTTTCTCCTCCCGTAGTCCAAAGTGTTTCAGAGTCTTGTCCTTTTAATGTCACCACCAAAGAAACGCTAAATCCATCCATTTTGAGTTCAACCTTAGTTCCGTCAGATGTTGTCACTTCCCTTGGTTGGAACTTTGATACTTTTTTAAAATCTTTTACTTCTTTGTCGGTCATTTTGCCTAAAGCATCTTGGGTTGTTAAAATACCAAAAGTTTGATTTACTCCAATCACAACTTTCGGTATACCATAAAGAAGTATTGCTCCGGAACACATGGAGCAAGGTGATAATGTTGTGTATAATACAGAGTTCCTGTAAACAGAGGCTGGCTGTCGACCAGCATTTTCTAAAGTATCCATCTCTCCATGTAATACAACGCTGGATTGTTGAATTCGCTTATTGTGCCCTTTGCCTATTACTTGTCCGCTGTGGACTAAAACAGACCCTATGGGTATACCACCTTCATGAAGTCTTTTTCGAGCTTCATTAATGGCTTCTTTCAAAAATGTATCCATGTTTAAGTTGTTTGTATTTTTTCAATTATCGTTAACTATATTGATATACGAACATTCATGTACGCTACTTATGGTACAAATATAGAATTTTTTAGATATAGATTATTGAGATTCCATATAAACTACCATCACTTTACTTTTAAACCAATAGCATTTTGGAAATTTATCACACATAAAAAATGCCTTATCAACGGGGGGAAGTGTCGATAAGGCATGCAGCATAAAAGGAAATTACGGTTTGCACCGTAGAGCGAAAGACGAGATTCGAACTCGCGACCCCAACCTTGGCAAGGTTGTGCTCTACCAGCTGAGCTACTTTCGCTTGTATAAAATTACCGCTCTCGGCTTGCTCTTTAGAACAATTTACCAAATTCCGCGATTACTGTTTCCTTGACTTTATCCATAACAACTACTGTGCCAATCTCGTTTTCTATAGATGTTACTTCTTTGTCGTCAATTCCACATGGTACAATATAATCAAAATCTTTGACATTATTGCAAACGTTGAGGGCAAACCCATGGCTGGTCACCCATCTTGAGCAGTGAAGCCCTATAGCGCATACCTTACGAGCTTCCTCTAGCCATACCCCAGTCAGTCCGTCCACTCTGTCTGATTCCATACCGAATTCGGAAACGGTATTGATTATTGCCTGCTCTATCTGACGTAAGAACCAATGCAAATCTTGTTTGAAATCACGCAAATCGAATATAGGGTAACCGACTAACTGCCCTTCATTGTGCATAGTTACGTCGCCGCCGCGGTTTATGTCTATTACTTCTATTCCGCGATTGTCATACTCACCGCGTGGTAGCACTAAGTTATCATAGCTCGAATTCCTACCCATAGTAATAACTAATGGGTGGCTGCACAGTACTAATGTTGAGCGTCGTTCACCTTTCTTTATAGCATCGACTAACTCATTCTGCTTGTCCCATGCCGTTTGGTAGTCTATCAGACCCCAATCTTCTATATCAAAATTCATCTAAGGTATTTTCCTGAATATGGTAAATCGGAGCAGTAGCTCTAAGAATAGCAGACCAATTGCCGCCATTGCATAGGGGTAAAACTCTTCGTTGTAGTTGCTGAAATAAGCAACATCAATCTTGGTCTTTTCCAGCTCATCAATAGTTTTATATATGTCCGAGAGCGATTCCGTGTCGGTAGCACGGAAATAACGTCCATCTGTGATTTCAGCAATTTTTGTAAGTAGCTGCTCGTTTATCTTTACTTCCACCATCTGCGTTCTCTGCCCGAATGGCGTCTGCACTGGATAAGGTGCTTTGCCCTTAGTCCCAACGGCAATGGTATAGACACGAATACCGAAGGTCTTAGCTATCTCGGCAGCCGTTTCTGGTGATACCGAACCAGAGTTATTGTCTCCGTCAGTCAGTAATATTACTACTCGGCTCTTTGCCTTGCTTTCTTTCAGTCGAGTGACCGATGTAGCAAGCCCCATACCGATAGCTGTGCCGTCTTCCATTATTCCGGTCTTTAGTTTCGATAGCAAATCTTTCAATATAGTATGATCCACTGTGATTGGGCTTTGAGTAAAGCTCTTCCCAGCGAATACGACAAGACCAATTCTGTCATTGGGTCTGTTGTCTATGAATTCCTCAGCTGTTTGCTTTGCTGCCTTTATTCTGTTTGGTTTCAAATCTTCTGCTAACATAGACGAGGAGACGTCCATAGCCAATACTATGTCAATACCCTCGGTAGTTACTTTCTCTTCGCCCTCGGTAGTTTGTGGGCGCGCTATGACAACTGTAATTAGTGCTATCACAACCAAACGTAGAAAGAATGGCAATTCGCGCATTCTCACTTTCCACGACTTACTTCCTGCAAAGCTTGAAGTGTCCGAATAAGCAATGCTTGGCTTTCGTTTGTTCGTCACAAATATCTTATAAACTACCATTATTGGAATAATTAGTAGCAGCCAAAAGTACTCAGGATTAGCAAATTCCATTCCGTCAAACATTGCCTTCCTCCTTCGCATCGCTTAGTGGTTTGGCTTTTTTAACTAACTCCTTAGCGTATTCCAGCGATTTGGTGTTGTTTTCTGGTAGTGGGTTCGCTTTTGCAAACTTCGACAAATCAGAATACTGAGCTATATATTGCAGTTTCTCTTTGTCCGCAGAATCAAAAAGTTTCTGCTCTTGCATAACTTCTATCAACTCGTGGCTGGTCAGCTCCATAGTTTTTATTTCATAAACACGATGGTAGTAAATTCGCAAAATGTCTGTCATTTTTGTGTAATATTTCTTGAAGAATCCATTTTGCCACAATCGCTCTTCTTCTAAGCTATTCAGCGACTCTATCGCCAGGATATATGGAGGAATTTTTGGGTCGTAAACTGGCTCTGGTTCTTCTTCTTTTGGCTCTCTTTTGTTATAGAAATAGTAGCCCACACCAGCCAATATCAATAGCAAAGCAATGCCACCAACCCAATATAGCCATCCATAATCGGTGTAATCTACAATGTAAATATCCTTGATGTCTTTGATAGCTTGTGTGGTATCCACTGCCGGCATACCATAAGTCAGAACGAGAGAATCGGTGTATAATGTGTCCTCAGTCAAAGGCGAAATAGCCCACATCTGCGGAATAGTATAATTGCCAGAATCATAGGCGGAGACTGTGAATGTCTTCATCAGACCATAGCGGCTACCGCTGGTAGTGTCAACCGATGACTCTTCTATTTGCTCTATGCCTTCTATTGCATCTGCATAGAAGAGTGGAAGCTCAAAGTCCACTACGCTATCTGCCATATAGGTCAAGCTCAAGTTTACCCAATCACCAATCATCACATTGTTGGTGTCGGCATTTATCTTCAACTCATCTGATTGAGCTGTGAAGTTTGTACCAATTATAAATAAAATCGCAAGAGTAAAAATTCTCATAATCTTTGGGATTACCTCCTTCCTTCTCTTTTCTTGAAGAACTGACGAAGCGGCACAACGTAGGACTCATCAGTCTTAAGGTCTATTATATCAACCTTGTTTTTCAGTAATAGAGTCTCCAATTTCGCTGTAAACTCAGCCCTTTCTTCTTCAAACTTTCTTATTGTTTTCTTATCCGATGTGTCTATCCACATAGTATCACCAGTTTCTGAATCGACCACATTTATCAACCCAATATTCGGTAGAGTAAATTCCTTATCGTCAAATAGTTTTACGGCGATTAAGTCATGCCTTTTTGCTGCTATTCTAAGTGGATTCTCAAAATTAGGACTAATGAAATCAGACATTAAAAATACGATTGCTCTCTTCTTTATCACACTTGTAAAGAATTCCAAAGCAGCACCAATATCGGTCTTCTTCGACTCTGGCTCAAACTCTATCAACTCTCGGATAATCCTAAGTATATGCGATTTCCCTTTCTTTGGTGGAATGTATTTCTCTACCTTATCGGAGAAGAAAATAACGCCCACTTTGTCATTGTTCTGAATTGCTGAGAACGACAACACAGCCGATAGCTCAGTTATCAAATCTTTCTTCGATTGCTCACCAGTACCGAATATCTTAGAGCCAGAGGCATCGACCAATAGCATAGTGGTCATCTCTCTTTCCTCTTCAAAAACTTTGATATAAGCATCGCCCGAACGAGCTGTAACGTTCCAATCAATCAACCGAACATCGTCACCAGACTGATATTCGCGAACCTCGCTGAATGCCATACCTCGCCCTTTGAACGCGGTGTGGTACTCACCCGAAAATAACTGATTAGAAAGCCCACGAGTTTTTATCTCAATCTTTCTAACTTTCTTTATTAAATCTTGAGTTTTCACTTCGATTAAGGTACTTCTATGTTATCAATAATCTTGTTGACTATATCTTCCGAGGTCAAATTCTCGGCTTCGGCTTCGTAGGTAATTCCTACTCTGTGGCTGAGTACGTCAAGAGCAACTGCCCTGATATCTTCTGGCAGGACATAGCCACGACGCTTGATAAATGCGTACGCCTTAGCAGCACGAGCAAGTGAGATAGTAGCACGAGGCGACCCACCAAATGAGATAAGGTCTTTCATATCTGCCATACCGTATTCCTCAGGGAAACGAGTAGCGAAAACGATATCCATAATGTATTTTTCTATCTTCTCGTCCATATAGACATCTTTCACAACGTCCCTTGCTTTGATGATATCCGCTGGGTCTAATATCTTAGAAACCTTAGGGAAAGTCTTCTCTAAGTTCATTCGGAGAATCTGCTTTTCCTCTTCCTTAGTGGGATAACCAACTACAAGTTTCAACATAAATCTGTCCACTTGCGCTTCTGGTAGTGGGTAAGTCCCCTCTTGCTCCAATGGGTTTTGGGTAGCTAGCACCAAGAATGGCTCTTCCAACTTGAAAGTATTGTCGCCAATGGTCACTTGTCTTTCTTGCATCGCCTCTAGTAATGCACTCTGTACCTTAGCAGGAGCACGGTTAATCTCATCCGCCAATACGAAGTTAGCGAACACAGGTCCTTTCCTAACGTGAAATTTCTGCTCTCCTTGGCTATAAATCATAGTACCGACCACATCGGCAGGAAGCAAATCGGGAGTAAACTGAATCCTAGAGAAATCGCCATCTATTGCATTGGATAGTGTGTTGATTGCCAATGTCTTTGCCAATCCGGGTACACCCTCCAAGAGGACGTGACCATTTGATAGCAAGCCAATTAGCAGGCGTTCCACCATATATTTTTGTCCGACAATGACTTTGCCCATCTCCATCATTAGCATATCGATGAAGCCACTCTCGCGTTGTATTCGTTCGTTAAGTTCTTGTATGTCTGTCATTTTTTCTGTTCCATTAAATAAAAAAATTGAACATATTTTCTTTCATTTTTCAATGAATATTACGAATATATGGCTATTTTGTTTAGCATCTGGCACTATTTTTTTAGTTAGTGTTTTTTAAAGTTACTGTATTAGTGTGGTGGTTAAAAGAAACTCTACTAAATACTCCCTTATCAGGGAGGACTAAAGCTCACTGAGCCTACTTCGACGTTGCTCAGCACGAGTGTCGAAGTGAACTTGAGTACTAAGTTCGTTTCGACAAGCTCAACGTACTTTCCTCCAGACTTTATACGCAGGGGGACTTCTCATAAACTCCTCTTTGATAAAGCTGGCTAGGGGGATTTGCAATTTATTAGTTTATATTTTGGAATAGGGTTTAAAAAATCTTGGGTGGAATTACAGCACTTCATCATCAAGTAATGGGTTATATTTTCAATCTACGAAATACATTTGCATTTCGCCTTTTCCCTTGGTTTTGATTTTACCACGGTCTTCGAACACTAATTCTGGATCATCTTTCAGTATGTCGTATGTTGCTTGACTAATATTTACTTTTCCTGGAACGCCACTGGTTTCCATTCTACTAGCAGTATTAACTGTATCACCCCAAATGTCGTATTGGAATTTTTTCACCCCTACTATTCCTGCTACTATTGGCCCAGTATTAAGACCTATACGTAACTCGAAAAAGGGATGCCCTTCATGTATGTTTTTTGTTTTAGCTTCTTCTATATAATCACGAATATCCAAAGCTGCGTGGATTATAGAATTAGTATGTCTCTCCCTAGGTTTTGGTAATCCAGAGGCTGCCATATAACTATCACCTATTGTCTTTATTTTTTCAATCTGGTATTTCTCTATTATACTATCAAATTCTGAAAAACAAATATTTAGATCGTTGACTAATTCCTTAGCGCTTAATTTTTGGGCTAAATCGGTGAAGCTCTTTATATCAGGAATAATACAGTTACTTGTTCTATAAGTTGAGCTTCGGCGTGGCCTTTTTCCTTCAGCTCCTCAGCAACTTCTGCTGGTAATATATTCAATAAAAGGTTGTCAGATCGTGTTTTTTCAAATGTTATGACTTTATTCAACTTGTTTAGTTCTGTGTTGGCTTTTTTCCTGATATTAAATCGGTTATAAAGTACGATTAACAATAGTAATAGCAGAACAAATCCAACGATGAAAGCATTTCTAAGGTTTTTTCATTTCTGAGTTGTTGAGTTGCTATTTCTTTGTCTTTCTTTTGGCGAAGCTTTTGGAGATTAATCTCCTGCTCAAACTTGAACATACTCTGCATATCTGCAATTTTTCTCAATGTACTTGCTTCGGTGTATTTAAGACTTACTGTATTATATTCATTCAAAAAGTTATGTGTTTTTTTGTAGTCCTTTCTCATAGAATATATTTTACTTAGTAAGTTAGTTGCTTGTATATGTGATATATTATCAGTCTGTGTGTTAGCATTTTTGTTCGTCTCTAACTCATAACTTCTCTCAGCATAGTAGAGAGATTTATCATAATCTTTAGTCTTGAAATATACTTCTGATAAAAATGCATAGGGCCTAACCAATAGAAGTTCCTAATTCTTACTTTTAGCAAATTCTATAGATTTATTCAAATAGTAAAATGAAGAATCAAGCTGACCAGTTTTAAGGTGTAATCGGCCTAACCACATATAACAATCGTTTAGACTATTTGATTTTTGCAACTTTTTGAAATCAGTTATAGATTTATAAAAACTTTCTTTAGCTAAATCAGAACTATCCAACCCACTATAAGTAATTGCTAAAAGGTATTGGGATGTTGGGTTATTATCAGCTTCTAAGGAAAGCAATAATTTCTCTACAGCCCCTTCGTAATAATGGAGTAAATAACTAATCAATCCAAGCTGCATATAGCTCTTTGAGATTCCATTTTTTTCCTCTAATTTTAAAAATAAATCAAGCCCTTTGAGTAAGTATGGAGTGGCCTTTGGCAAATTGCCAGATACTCCTAGATAATATTTCCCAAAAGAATAATTAGTCTCAGCAAGTCCCTTTTTATAATCTATTTTTTCAGCAGCTTCCAATGCCATTTGTAAATAAACTAACGTTGAATCCTTTTTTATTTTATTATTATATTCATAATAAAATGCAGCCAATTCGTTGTAAAGGTCAACTTGTTTAGGAGTACCAGTTGACAATTGAGTCAGTTCTAAAATTGAATCCACATATTCATAATCATCTGCATAGGTAGTAGCAGTAACTATCAGCAAAGCTAATTGTAAAATTATCAGGCGGTATACCAATATAGTTACTCTTGGAAAAGACATGAGTTAATATTTCGTTTTTATTTGCGCGCGAACTAAAATGGCTAAAGCTTATCCCTAATATACAAAAAGTTTACAAATGCATCGGTAGTATATTTTATTTTTTGTGCGATTATTTCATGCCTGGACTCTTCAGATTCCTCGGAATCCTCAGAGTGACGTTGTCCTCCGCTGGTGGAGGTGGATTCCGATAGAATATCGGAAGACGGAGGTGGACGAAAGAGTCATTGCGAACGAAGTGCGGCAATCTCAAGTGAGACAGCCACGTCCTTACAGTCCTCGCTGTGACATTTTATTCCTCCTCAGTCAGAAATGAGTTTCTGCCAGCCCCTCCAGAGGAGCACAAACCCAAGTAATGTGGTGTCTACTTCTTTAAATTACAGTCGAATAGCAAGTTAGAGATGTTTAAGTTTATGGCAGGTGTGTGATTTGAAAATTGTTAGAGTTAAGTAATTTGTATTACTCATTTTGTATGTCATAGAGAAAATTTAATTTAAAACTATCTATTCGTTTGTTATCTTTCAACAAATAAATAAGATTTTTTGCTTTTATTTTTTCTATTGTATCGCCAATGCTAATTTGATTTAAAAAATATTTATTTTTGGAATATTCTAATCTAAAACTAAAAGTAATTGAATGTTTTTGGTTAAAACCATAAACTACTATCTCTTCTTCATTAAGTGTGTCAATAATATAAATGTTTGCTTTGTAGCTATTATACAAATAGTCTTCTTTATACCATTCATTGAATGAAGATTGATTTTGATTATCTACAACATGCTTAAATGTAACTAATGCAACTATTTTGTAAAGTAATAATATAATAGCAACAACAACTACTACTTTAAGTACCATCTTCATTTTACTATTCATCGATGCTTCCATTTGTCCTAGCTTTACTCATGGTAGGAATTTATTTATTCTACGATATAAGTTCCTTGAACTCAGTGAAGTTGAGTTTTTCTGCTAATCCTTCAGCAACCTTTTTGTAGGTTTCTGACATTTCTGGATCTTTCTCACTCACTATTTTTGATATGTTAGTTATAGTAAGCAGCTTTAGCTCATCGGGTAATTTCATAGACATTCTGGCTGCTTCTCGTAGTTTTTCCATTGCCTGCGTGGTGCGGCCTTGCTCTGCGTCGAGTAGTGCAGTTGTGTTTAGGATAAAGCACTGAGCTTGTGGGCTACCTTTTTCAGTGAGCAATTGGCTTGCAGTGTTTATAGTATTCTCAGCCATAGTGTAATCGCTAATTCCCATGTATGATTTTGCAATTATAGTTAGTAGTTGTACCTTTTCTATAACTCTTAGCTTGTTTGCACTTGTGTCGTATATATTCTCAGCTTTCGATATTGCATTCTCATATCGTTGTGCAAATACCTCGTCGAGTACTTCATTTCTGATTGCGGAAAAATCAAACTCATCTACCAAATTGCCAACCATCACCGTTCCGCTGACTTCGCCTGTTCCTTCTCCGTCACCTCCAGATTTTCCACCGTTGCCCCCAGTTTTACTCTCTTCTTCTTCGCTCTCTGTAGGTGTATATTTTTCTGAATACCCTTGGCTAACAGCTATCATTTTGTCGGCTAATTCATCATTTTCAGCTTCGCGGCTGTGTGCTGCTAAGTAAGGGGCTATCTGTTCTTTCTCTTCCTCATCAGCTGAGTCATATAGCTCTTTTAACTCTTTGCTCACTATTTCGTGAAGTGCTATTTTTTCTTCATATTCCAAGCCATCTAAAAAATATTCATAGTAGAATGCTTGAGTAAATTGGTATATCGTTGTCTTTACACCATACCTTATGTTAGCGCCAATACTTCTAACTACAGGAGATTTACCAATTATCGTTCTTAGTTTTTGTATTACGTCAACTATATCTGTGTTGAGCAGCTTAGACATCATATATGCAGAAAACTCACGTCCTTCGGCAGCACAGATAGACAGTAAATTCTTATCATCATCGCTTAGTTCATTTATATTTTCAGCTAAGGCAGCACTTGCAGTAACTGGCATAATTACATCGCTTAGGTTGACTGTAAGCTCACCAGCTGAGTTGAACGGAGGATGTTTTTCGAAATAGTGCAGATATTCATGGAGTATAGCAGGGTTACCATGACTTTTTTCATATACCAAGTTCACAAATTTCTCATTACCCTCGAACCCACTCATGTTTGTTCGGAAATATGAGTCCACTTCTTTCTTGTCTAACCCATTGAGCCGAGTTCTTTTTATATCATTGTTTTCGGTAACGATAAGTGGAAATAGTGGAATAGAGGGGTCAGAAAAGTCAGAACGTCTGTAAGAAAACACAAACAGAATTGGCTGCTCATTATTAACAAACCGCCTTATCATTTCTACTGAAGATGCATCTGCCCATTGCATATCGTCTATCATTAGTACCAATGGTTGTTTGTGAGCAAAGCTACAGAAGGCGTTATAAAATTCATCTATTGCACTTACCTTGCTGTCGGCTTTCTCTTGGCTAGATTCCTTTTTGTAGTCTTTCCAATCTTTGCTGATTTCCTTAACAGCGTAGAATATCTCCCCTGTAATTGGCAATGATGCGAGAATAGAAATTCCCAATCTCTTTTTGAATCTCTCTTTTGCAGATTTGTAATTACCTTCCAGTAAGCTATCCATAGCCGTAGAAAATGCCTTAAGCTGTTGCAAGTTCGATACATTGAAGTTACCAATTGGTGCTTCGTTCTCTATCATAAGTGATATGACAGCGTCATCTTTGCGAGCAAGCTTCATCATTTCCATCATCAGAAATGATTTACCAGTTCCAGCTTCTCCTTCTAGTGCTATAACAGAACCTTGCCCTGCTTTCAACTTACTTAGCTTGTCTTGAAATTGTTGTAGCTCATCATCTACCCCAATAGGAAAGTAATTGTTTTCCATAAAAAATCAGTTTATTTATCTATTTGTACTTAAACTACAAAAACTATTCCAATAATGAATAGTAGTATTTTTTTTCTAAAGTAAGTTTAAATTCACAGGTTACAATCCAATAGTAGAATTAATGTAAACATCTTCATAGCTTTCAAGTTCAGTTAATTTACTTCTTATCCATCTCTATCACCCATATTCCTCGCAATTCATTCGGAGAATAACCTGTCGCCTTGTCATCAGGATATTTCTCTGCTATCTTAGTTTGTGTTAGCTTATCAATGTCTTCATCTGTTGTACCGTGACATTGCATACACATTTCGTTTGTAGTAATTGGGTAATAGCCAATCATTTTGCCATTGCTTTCGAATAGATGTGGCTTAATTTCAGCTCCGTTACTCAACTGACTTTTTGCATCTGCTATATACTTCAGTTCCAGCTCATTTGCGTGATTATCAGAGTTCCTCGGTTTGTCAGACACTCTCTTTACTTTTGCATTTAGCTCTTTTGCCATACTATCTGTTAGGGGTATAGCTCTTGTGTTGCAAAATTCAACTGCTGAGTGGCTCCCACCATTTTTGATTGCTGACATAAGGTTTTTACCAAGAACTGATTTTGTACTAAGGGCTATCTGCTTACCTAAGCTTTTGTAGTCTAATTCTTCACCAGTTTCGCTTACATCAGCCATTTTAGCTGATTTGCTCCATTGCTCGGCCGTCAGATCATTATCATACATAAACTCAGCAATCATAGTAATATCATCAGATGTCAAAGGCATTCTGGGCATAAGCCCAAATTTCTCATAAGCATGTTTCATTTTCACTTTTTCCTTAGTTGGCTCTTTCAAGAAAGAACTAACTGCGCTAACAAATTCCTCTTTAGTAGTGCCTTCGTCTACATAGTGCTGCCTTATCTTATGGAATGGTGGGCCAGAACGACCACCAACTATTTCTCTTTCTGGTGTGTGGCAGCTGAAGCATGCAGTTTTAATTATTCTGAGTGCTTTTCTATTCTTATCATTCTGACTCAAATCCTTTTCTGGAAGGCGTTTTTCTTGAGTGCAAGAACCGAGTAAAGCTATCCCTAAGATAGCTATGCTCGAAATAATTATTTTTAGTTTCATTTAAAGTATTCTGAATAGTTATGTAATGATTCTGCCAAATTATTCAAGGCTATTTCTCTACCTTGTTCATCAGTTTTGTCTGATAGTTTAACAATGCGTTTCATATAATCATTGAGCCAAATATGTAGTTGATCGTGGGCATCACCATTCATTGTGCAACCCTTTACAAGATTTTGTACTTCCAATTTTAATTTTGCTGCCAGTCCATCATAGTCTGGTTCTTTCTGCATCTTTACTTGCTCTACCATTTCGTGCATTTTTGCTACTGAGTTGTTGGTGTGTTCGTCAGCTTCCCACTTATCAGAACCATTCAGAACTAATCCACCTTCCGATACATTGCTATGAGTAACATCGCCATCAGTTGCGTGGTCATGGTGGCTATCAGCAGTATGACTTTCATCGTGGTCTGAGCTGTGCACATCTTGGTCAACAATTTCATGAGTTCCGTCGGTGGTATCTTCTGGTGGTTTGTTGCAACCAATTGCTATGAAACTTAGCGATACTAATAGTATTAATATATTTTTCATTATTTCCTCTGTTATTATTGAACATTTATTTTACAACGAATAAACCTTAAAATACATATATTTTATTCTATATTCAAATTTTCCAATTAACATATGAGCGATGATTCACTAATCTAAACACCTATCGTTGACTGCTCAGAAGAAATGAATATGTACCAAATAGCACACAAAAATACCAGAATAGCCACTATATTACCAAAATACCTTAATTTTGTATAAAATTTTAACTCAACCTAT
>JBDQHL010000001.1:0-164059 GCA_040264895.1 Bacteroidota bacterium | reverse complement strand
CCAATTTTTTATTATCCTGATGAGAAAGTGTTTATTCTTTTTTCTTGCATCGTATTTTATTCTAACAGTATTAATGGATTGGGTCGGGTAGGAAAAGCAAGATTTGAGTGTAGATAACATGGGAGAAAAAAGTGGAAATGTTAGTTGATTGTGTATAAACACAAAGCAAATTTATTTTTGCAAAATTATTCCACATACAATCAAAAATGTGAACATCGGTAATCCACAGAAATAAAGGCCTATGTTGACAAACAGAGGCACTTGTGTTTATAAATCTGTAACTTGAAATTTATCAAATAATTGGAATGAGCAAACAATGAAAATAGCAATATCTGCAGACCACGCTGGCTTTGAACTAAAGAAAATATTAGTTAAGTACATAGAAGAAATGGGCCACGAAGTAACTGATTACGGCACCGACAGCACCGAATCAATTGACTACCCAGATTATGCCTACGCAGCAGCCAAAACTATTGGCGATGGTACCAATGATTTGGGAGTAATTATCTGTGGTTCGGGAGTAGGTGTTAGTATAACAGCTAATAAGGTGAAGTCCGTTCGTGCTGCCAATTGCTTCAACAACGAGATGGCAGCTCTTGCTCGCCAACATAACAATGCCAATATCATCTGCCTTGGTGCTCGCTTCCTAACGGAAGACCAATCGAAAGAAATGGTAAAGACATTCATAACTACAGAGTTCGAAGGTGGCCGCCACCAACGCCGAGTGGATAAGATACACAGCACTACTGGGTGTTAATTAAATATCAATTTTTTTATAGGTTGATCAAAAATACAAAGATAGTTTTATGAAAAATCGTTTCAATATACTTCTTATCATATTGCTTTCTTTTATTGTTCAAGCTTGTCCTACTATGATTGTTAGTAATCTGGAGAAACAAGAGGCCCAAATTGATAGCCTAGAAAATAGCCACAAGCCAAATTATCTGAGTAAGTCTGTATCGTACGAAGATTATGTTGCAGCTAACAGAAACAACAGACTAGAACCTACAAAAATAGAATCAGATATAAATTTTGATGTGAACGTAATAAGCGTAAACTCCTCCAGATTCCCAAATGAGATATCAATCGATTTGGTTATTGCAGACTCAAACGGAATCTACCTTAAAAAATCTCGCACCACCTTTTAAAAAAGAAGACTACCTTGAAATATGGAATAAACTAACAGATGTATGTAATTCCTCGAGCGGTATAAACAACCTTAAAATAAAGGAGGTACAAGCAGACAACAGCCCAAAATATGCTATTGCTTTTGTGTTGGATCATTCTGGTTCAATGGGTGAGACAAAAGTAAACAAACTTCAGTCGGGTGTTATTGAGCTAATACAATATTTGAAAGCTTCTGATATGGTGTCGATAGTGAAGTTCACTGACGAAATGCTCTACACTGAAGAAGTATAAGTAAAAAGCAATAAATCAATAACTTAAGCTCAGTCATTCGGCTGGGCCTTTTTTTCCTCTAGGATTCCCCTCCGCTGGAGGAGCTTGCCCACTCTATGGCGTTCCAAGCTAAAGGCATGTGTGGTCATCTTATACAGAAAGGAGAATTAATTAGTGTTTAATAGCTTGAATACCTGATCGCCATTTTTTGTTTTGATTGTTACAAGTATCAATTTATGCTGTAGCTGTGGTATTTCTATATAGTTGTTACCTTTATTGATAGACAGTTCTTTATTAAACAGTATTTTCTCTTCAAGATCATATAAACTAATTTGGGTGTTAATGTATTGATTTTCAGATTTTATATTTAAACTATTCTGGTCATTTAGCAGTCTTAACCCCAATTCTCTATTTTGTCTTTCTATGTTGGTTAAAGGAGATGTAGATCGATATATTTTCGAGTAGCCAAAACCATACTTTTCGTCATCAACAATCCTTCTAGAAACCCATAAGTTATTATCAAAGTGGTCTATTTGATTCAATCCTTTAAAATAAGTGTTAGTATCATTAAAAAGATATTCCCAAGTTTTCCCTGAGTCAAAGCTCTGAAAGTAAAAATTTTGAATTGATCTTTCATTTTCAGAATTACTATCTTTGTAATAAAGATTAATCATTATTAAGTGATGATTATAGCTACTTCTATTTATTAGATAGTTTCTTTTATTTATTTCGGTTGAATTTGATAAGTGTAAATATTCATCAGTAGAAATAAGTGAATCTTTATTCAATTTAGCTATGTCATAATAATTCATTAAATCTAAATTATTATTGCTATTTCTCAATGTTAAATCTGGAAATAAATTCTTATTCAATGTTACATATTCATCTAAATGGCATTCAAAGCAAAGCATTTCCTCAAGTTTAAATGAATTATCATACATCTTATATTCCTTTGTATAATAATCATAATATGTGTATTCAAAGTAATCCTCGAATTTTGATGACCAATAAAATCTAATAATCATTTTCCCATTATTCTTGCTACTGAAAAATGCATCTACGGCTCTATGGGTATTATAAAGTGTTCCAGTTTGTTCATAAACGAATTGTTCTGGATTGATTTGATTCTATGTTTCTCCATAGTCTGTCTTATAAACTATGTCGTGGTAATAAGTATCTGTAAGTGATTGTTCGTATTCATGATAAATACCAAGAAAGCTTTCGTCATTGCTATTCATTATTAAACTTCCTATATCTAAATTGTTATGTGGATATTTTATTTTGCGTACTATTTCACCCCTCAGCAATACAAAAACTGCTTCCACTCTACTTTTGGGTTACCTATCTTTTGGTTTAGATATATAACGTAATTTGGTTCTTGTGGCCTTGATAGCAAGGGCATCTTTGCTTCGCTTGGTGTGCGGTTGCCCTTTACATTATTGCAGCTGAAGCACGCCGTTGTTAGGTTTTCCCAGCTCTCCTTACCACCACGTGATTTTGGTATTATGTGGTCTATTGTTATCTTCCCATTGGTCGTACCACAATACTGGCAGCGCCTACCGTCCCTACGGAATATATTCTTTCTGCTTAGCTCCACTTGCTTGTAGCTTATTCTGTGGTATTCGAGTAGGCGGATTACGCTTGGAAAGTCGAAGGATTGGCTCACCGAGCGTATGTACTTCCCACTCTCTTTTTCTATTAGCTCTGCTTTGCTCGTGAACAAGAGCAACATAGCACGCTTGGGAGTGCATATAGTTAGCGGCTCATAACTTTGATTTAGTACTAATACTCGGCCGCTTAGTACGTCATCTACGGTATTTCGATAGATACTGAAGGCAAATCACCATTTGTTATTAGTTAATGAATGTATTTATCCTGTTAAAAATTTATCTAAGTTAGTAAATTATCTTAAATTTGCTACAAATATTTAGTTAAGAAACAAATAAAGTTTTCATATGTTACCATCAAAAATTGATAATGGTTCGCTTATAATTGGTGTTTTGGGTGCAGGTCAACTTGCAAAAATGTTAGCTAACGACGCTTATCGCTTAGGTCTTCGATTTGCTACTATCGAGGACAAGCCTGGTAGCCCTGCTACTTTTATGACAAAGTTTGACTTTTCTGGCTCTGGCAACAACCGCGAAAGATTAGACAAATTCGTCGCTTCTTGCGATGTCATCACTCTGGAAAATGAATTTATCGACCCAGAGATATTAGAATACATAGAGGAAAGCAAGCCAGTTTACCCTTTTTCTAAGACACTGAAGTTAATTCAAGACAAGTTCATCCAGAAAAACACTTTTGCAGATGCTGGACTAAAGCTACCAAACTACAATAAAATGGATAATATAGAAGATTGCAAAAAGTTCGGGGAGCAGTTCGGATATCCTTTCGTACTAAAAGCAAGAAAGTATGGATATGATGGCTATGGCAATGAAACAGTTAGAAGTGAGGGAGAGATAGAGAAGGCATACAACAACCTGACTAAAAATAACAAATCGGGCCTTCTGGCTGAATCTTTCGTTAACTTCACAAAAGAGTTAGCAGTTATGGTAGCACGTAGTAAAAATGGTGAAACAGCTATCTACCCATGTGTGGAAACTATTCAGCGTGACCATATCTGTCACCAGATTATTGCACCTGCAGAAGTAGATAACTCTGTTGCTGACATTGCACAACAAGCAGCACTAGCTTGCGTAAAAGCAATAGACGGAATTGGTGTATTCGGCATCGAGCTATTCCTTACTGAAGATGGGGAAGTGTTAGTCAATGAGATAGCTCCTCGTCCGCACAACTCTGGACACTACACTATAGAAGGATGCTATACATCGCAATACGAAAATGCAATAAGAGCAATCAACGGATTACCACTTGGTAACACAGAGTTGATCACTGGTGCAGCTTGTATGATTAACTTATTGGGCGAACGCGATGGTAGTGGAGTTCCTTCTTCACCAGATAAGATGTTGCAGTCAAAAGCAAAGCTTCACCTTTATGATAAGGCTGACTCCAGAGTAGGAAGAAAAATGGGACATATAACAGCAGTAGCTGATAATACAGATGAAGCAGTAAAAATTGCCAAAAAAGCAGCTGCTGACTTTAAGTGGTAAAAAAGGTATTAAATATTGTTCTTACGATTGTAACTATATGTACAGCAACCACATACAGTATTATTGCACAACCTAGAATTGGTGATATATATATAGAAAATGGCAACGTATTTGACTCAACAGAGTCTAATACTCTTTATTTAAAAGACATAATGAATTCGCTGCATATAGTTACTAAGCCGTATGTAATAGAGGATGAATTATTATTTAAACCAGAAGATGAGTTAACTGAACAAATTCTTTCTGAAACGGAACGCAACCTAAGAATGACTGGTCTTTTTACTGATGTAAGAATTGAACTCGATTCTGTTGGTTTTGATTTTTATGACCTTTACGTTGTTACCAAAGACCGATGGTCACTGACACCATCTATACTATATGGAACGGGTGGGGGTATATCAGAGTATGGTGGACGCCTATCAGAAAAGAATTTACTCGGAACGGGTAATAAGGTAATATTAGAAGGTCTGTACAGGAATGAGAATGATATTGGTTGGCAAGGTCTGGCTCAAATAGAAATGCCCAGAATATTTCGTTCAGAACTGAGCTTACTTACATATCTAAAAGCCAACAGATTTAGAACAGATCAAAACTTAGATATAGTAAATCCATATCGTAACTCAAGAGATAAACTACTATATGGTGTTAAGCTTAATAACTCATATGGGAAGGATTTTTTGTATTTCAATGCTCAAGATTCCTTCTTGCTCATGCCATTTCACGAAAGGGTAGGACAGGTATTCTATTCTCAAGCTATTAATAGTGAAACACGTTTATTTTTTACTGGTTTGGTAGAATATAATAGTACAAACAGAGGTTTACCAGAGTTTAGGCGTGCTTTTGATAATAGTGGTAAGATATTAATTCAGTTTAGTTCACTCAGTCAAGAGTTTATACCAGTTGATAAGGTTAACCAATTTAGAATGGAAGACCTTGTTATCGGTGGATACGGTAGAGTAATATTGGGCAAAGTGTTTCCTTTAGAAGGCAAAGGGGATAATCTTCTTTATCTTGGGGGGCAAGGCGAGGAAAGCTATTACGACGGTGACACCTATCTTTTTGGTCAGCTGACTGCTGGAACAGGATTTCAAGGTGCTACGGCATTTTATACATATCAAGAGTTTCTAGGTCTTGGTTTTCAAAAGCTGTCTAATAGGTTGACATTAGCCGCTTCGATAAGGCAACAAACAGCATGGCGATGGCAACCTATTAGACAGCTTATACTAGACAATGATTTTGGTCTCCGTGGTTATGATGCAAACAGGTTTGCAGGAGACAACAGATTACTTGGTAATTTGGAATTAAGATATTTTACTGGGCTTGATCTTTGGCTTTTTGATTTCGAGCTTGCAGGCTTTTATGATATAGGCTCTACTTGGAATCAATCTGTGCCTATAGTAGAAGCCCAATTCTACAATTCTGTTGGTTTGGGATTTAGATTTCATAGTCGAAAAACTACAGGGGAGAATAGTATATTTAGAGTTGACTTAGCTTACAATTTATACGATGGTAATTTTGGTGGAGTTGTTTTCACAACTAATCAATTGTTTTCACCCATACGTGATCATATTTACAAATTGCCACAATTGTTTGGTATTGATTTTGACACGCAATAAAAAGAGTAAAAAATGTTTCACGTGAAACATATTAGAATGTAAATGGACAATAATTTTAACATATTAGTGATTGGTGCGGGACACGCAGGAATAGAAGCAGCTATTGCACCAGCGAAGATGGGACTAAAAGTAGGGTTGCTAACTATGAGCTTCCATAATATGGGTAAACCTTCTTGTAACCCTTCAATTGGTGGCTCTGCAAAAGGGCATTTAGTTAAAGAGCTTGATGCTTTAGGTGGCGAAATGCCTTATTTAGCAGACAAAGCAGGTATTTCGTTTAAAATGCTTAATACCTCTAAAGGACCAGCGGTGTGGTCACCACGATGCCAGATTGATAAAGACCTTTACCCACTTTACGCCAAGGAGACACTCTTCAATACCCCTAATCTTACTATGATTAAGGCAAAGGCAACGGAGATATTGATAGAAAACGATACAGTAGTTGGGTTAAAGACATCTAATGGCGATACCCTAAATACCAAAGCAGTGGTATTATGCGCAGGGACATTCCTAAAAGCAGTTATGCATACTGGTTTGGAGCAGACTAAAGGGGGAAGGATTGGTGAAGACACTGCAGATAAAATCTCTGATATGCTTAATCACTATGGTTTTCAACGAGGAAGACTCAAAACAGGAACACCTCCTAGAATAGCTGAAAGTAGCATAGATTATTCTAAAACGAGGGTAGCAGACATAGATATGATACCTCGACCATTCTCTTACAGGACAGATAAAGTTAGAAATGTAATGGTGTGCTACCAATCTGAAACAAATGAAACTACTCATAGTATATTGAAAGAGGGTTTTGATGAGTCGCCTATGTTCTCTGGCCGCCTAACAGGTGCTGGCCCAAGGTATTGCCCATCTATAGAGGATAAGATATTCCGTTTTTCAGAAAGAAAAAGTCATAAAATATTATTAGAACCAGAGGGATTGAATACGGATTCAATTTATGTTAATGGCTATTCAACAAGCCTTCCTCTAGACATACAAAAACGCGCTATAGTCACAATACCAGGCCTTGAGAAGGCAGAGATAACAGTTCCTGGTTATGCAGTTGAGTACGATTTTTTCTACCCTTACCAGCTACGCTTCACTCTGGAGACTAAAGCTGTAAATGGACTTTATTTTGCTGGGCAAATAAATGGTACAAGCGGGTATGAGGAGGCAGCAGTGCAAGGGTTTATGGCGGGTGTTAACGCAGGTCTAAAGATTAAAGGTGAAGAGCCCTTAGTATTAAAGCGTTCCGAAGCATATATTGGTGTATTGATTGATGATTTGGTAAACAAGAGTACCAATGAACCCTACAGAATATTCACTTCCTTAGCAGAATATCGTCTTTTACTAAGACAAGACAATGCCGAACGTAGACTAGTTAAACATGGACACAGAGTAGGACTTGTTTCAGATGAGAGGCTAAGAAAGGTAGAGGAAACAGAAAAGACTTTGAATGATGCCTACAAGGCAACAACAAAGAACAAAGTTACACCAGCTGAAGTAAACGAATACCTTAACAGTGCTAACGAGAGCGAGATATCCTATTCCACAGATATATACCAACTTACTAAGCGTTCTCGTACAAAATTAAGACCTTTATTAGACAGTATGGAAAGTAAGAGCAAGATATTAGAAAGAGTGAGGAAAGATGAAAAGCTTGCACATCAGCTTGAAACAGAGATAAAGTACGAGGGTTACATCAAAAGACAGATGAAAGAGATTGAGCACTTCTTAAAAAATGAAAACAAGATGATACCAGAAAGTACTGATTATAGTAAGATTAATTCATTATCTACAGAAGCCGTAGAGAAGTTAAGCAAGATAAAGCCTGGTTCTTTGGGCCAAGCGTCCCGTATTTCTGGTATATCTGCTACAGATATTTCTATTCTAACAGTCTATTTAAAATAGTAAAATGTTTCACGTGAAACATTAGAGGTCACAAATCAGTAAAAAGGTAGTAATAACGGGAACATCAGGAAAGGTAGCAGAAGCTACATATAAATACCTATGCCGTGAAACTGATTACGACATAGTTCTTTTTTCGTCTGGTTCAGAATATTTGAACAAAAGGAAGCAAGATGCCGTCTATACTTTTGATATCAGACACAAAAAGACTTTAAATTTTATATTAGAAGATGAAAACCCTGATGTAGTAATAAATACTGCGGCCATGACAGATGTAGACGGTTGTGAAGACAATAAAAAATTAGCAATGGAGATGAATGCAATTCTGCCCGAATCATTAGCCATTTTTGCTAATAAGTATGACTTTCACCTGATTACATTCTCAACGGACTACATATTCAATGGGAAAGAGGGCCCATACACCGAAGATGCTCTACCAGATCCATTGAGCTATTATGGTAAATCTAAATTAGCTGGAGAAAATGCTGTGAGAATAGAAGGTGGTAATAATTACTCTATAGTTAGAACTAATGTAGTTTATGGTAACAGTTCTTATAATAAAATTGATTTCATTCGCTGGGTGGTTAATTCACTTGAAGGTGGGAAAAAGCTAAATATAATAGATGGGCAGTGGTGCAATCCGACTCTTACAGATGATATTGCTAAAGGTATTCATAGAATAATTGAAAAACAACAACGAGGATTGATTAATTTTGCAGGTAGAGGATACTATAATAGATATGATATTGCGATGAAAATTGTTGAAATATTCAATTTTGATAGCGATTTGATTAATAAAATCCCATCTGCTAAATTAAAACAGAAAGCTGTCAGACCAGAAAAGGGAGGACTAACTAATTTGAAAGCAGAAACAAGTTTGAATATGACATTTTCAGATTTAGAGACAGGACTAATTAACCTGAAACATCAGTTAAACAAGGACAAAAAATGAATGATATAAAGAAGAATAGGGTAAAAGAGATATTCAGTTCTTTTGCTGATAAAAACATAGCCGTTATCGGGGACATTATGTTAGATAGGTACTTCTGGGGTAATGTGACAAGAGTATCACCTGAAGCACCTGTGCCTGTAATTGACTTAGAGCACGAAACTTTTCATTTAGGTGGCGCAGCTAATGTCGCTTCTAACCTAAGTTCATTAGGGGTAAATGCATTGTTGTGTGGTGTTATAGGTGATGATAATAGTGGCGAAATGTTTGAAACAATATGCAAGGATAAGGGTATTGACCCCTCTGGCTTATACAAAGAAGGTAGACCCACTACAGTAAAGACAAGAATAATTGGAAACAATCAGCAAATAGTAAGACTCGACAGAGAGGTAAGAAATACGATAGATAGCAATGGCGAAGACCATATATTAAAATCATTAGAGTCAGCTGATAACTTATCTGGTATTATATTTGGTGATTATGACAAGGGAGCTATCTCTGCCAAATTAATTGAAAAAGTATTGGCTTTTTCTGAAGAGAAAAATATACCAACATATATTGATCCAAAGTTTGATAACTTCTTAAATTATAAAGGTGTTACGGTCCTTAAGCCGAATCAAAAAGAAGCATCTCAGGCCTTAGATATGACAATAAAATCTATGGATGAAGTAAAGACAGCAGGTGCTAAACTTAAAGAAGTCTTGGGTTGCAAGAATGTTCTATTAACCCTTGGAAATAAAGGGATGATGCTATTTGAAGAGGATGGTACTAATCACCATATTGATACTAAGGTAAGGTTAGTTGCTGACGTTTCTGGCGCAGGTGATACAGTAATTGCAACTTTTGCAGCATGTTGTTCTGCTAATGCAAGTATGAAAGAGGCAGCTACTATTGCTAATATTGCTGCTGGATATGTTTGTGAAGAACCAGGAATTGTGTCAGTCAATCAAGAAAATATTTTGAGTTATTTATAATGGTAGTAAGTAGAAACGAAATAAAGAGCATTTCGGAAAAACTAAAAATGGAAGGAAAAACAGTTGTTTTCACAAATGGTTGTTTTGACATCTTACATTCGGGTCACGTATTTTACCTACGTGAGGCGAAAAGCCAAGGAGACATACTAATACTTGGATTAAACTCAGATACGTCTGTAAGGCGTTTAAAAGGCGAAAATAGGCCAGTCAACCCCGAAGAAGACCGTGCAATTGTTATTTCAGAACTAAAAAGCATAGACTACGTAGTTATATTCGAAGAGGACACTCCGCTAGATTTAATTACAGATGTGGTTCCAGATAAATTAGTAAAGGGTGGAGATTATAAACCAGAAGAAGTAGTAGGGAAAGAATTAGTAGAAAAAAATGGTGGCGAGGTAGTTATTATTCCATTTGTTGATGGGAAATCTACTACCAACATTATTAAGAAAATTAATAGCTAAGGAGATAGATGAAGAAAGTAGTAGTTATATTGGCAGGTGGAACTGGTGAAAGACTATGGCCAGAAAGCACAATAGATCACCCCAAACAATTCAAATCATTTGTTAGTAAACTGCCTTTGGTCTTGGAAACTTATACTTTAGTTAATGAGCTTTTTAAAAAAGAAGATATCTATATTCTTACCTTTAGGAAGTATTATGACTTACTAAAAGCAACTATTCAAAATATAGATGACGAGAATATCCTTCTCGAACCTTTTGGAAAAAATACAGGCCCTGCAATAGCTTTGGCAAATAAATTGCTAGAAGAAAAATACAATGATGAGGATACATTTACATATATTCCATCTGATCATTTGATTAGAAATAAAGAAGCATACTTAAGCGCTATTGAAACTTCTATAGAAAGCGCCAATGAGCTGAATGAATTAGTATCAGTAGGAATAGAACCAAGATACCCTAACAATCAGCTTGGTTATATTCAATATGAAGATGATATAATTGGGAATAAAAATCTATTTGAAAAGGGATTGAGAAAAGCAAGAGTATTCGCTGAAAAGCCAGATACCGACACTGCAAAACGCTTTATAGAATCAGGTGATTTTGTTTGGAATTTGGGAGTTTTTTCTGGAAAGTATAAAGTTATAAACCATGAGTTGAAAGATAATATTCCCATGGCTATTGACCTTTTGAATAAGGTTGATAAAAATGATACAAATATTAATTCTGAGTATAATCTGGATTATATATACAAACAAGTAAACCCAGTCTCAATTGATAATGGTGTATTGGAAAAAACTAAACACCTAAATATAATTAAATCAAATTTTGATTGGTGTGACCTCGGTACATGGGACGAGTATTATAACTCATCACAAAAAGATGAATATAACAATGTAAAAGAAGGTAACATAATATCTATTAATACCTTCAATAGCTTGGTTAAAGCCAAGAATAAAATGATTGCAGTCTCTGATATAGAGGACTTGATAGTAGTTGAATCAGACAATGCTATTTACATTTCGAAAAGAGGAAAGTCTGCAAATATTAAAGATTTGCAGCAGGTAATAAAAGCAAATGAGTTGAATAAATTACTATGATAAAACATATACTATATCTAATTACAACAGTAGTATTACTAAGCTCCTGCTCCTCTACAGTAAGGTTTTCATCCGAGCAGCATCCTGCTTATGGTGGCTATGACGATGCAGAAGTCGCAACGGTTATGTATGGTAAGGCATCATATTATGCAGACAAATTTGAGGGAAGGCAAACCTCATCAGGAGAAACTTTCAGAAATAGTGGGCTGACTGCAGCTCATAAATCGTTACCATTTGGAACATTAGTTAGGGTAACAAATTTGAAAAATAACAAACAAGTAGTAGTAAGAATAAATGATCGTGGCCCTTATACAGCAGGAAGGGTAATCGATTTGTCCAAAAAGGCAGCAGAGGAAATAGATATGATTAAAAATGGAGTTGTAGAAGTAAAATTGGAGGTACTAAGATGAAAAACATATTAATTATTTTGGCATTAGCATTTATAACATTTAATTCAGCTTATGCTCACAAACTTACTGTAGAGATAGTTGGAGATGAAGAAACTAAGGGTACTTACCACGTTGCATTGTGGAATAACGAAGAAGAGTTTCTAGACAATGAAAAAGTAGAAATATCACAGTCTGCCGAAACTAACGGCGGTAAAATAACAGTAGAAATAGATGAAGTTCCCAATGGATGGTGGGGTATAGCCATATTATTAGATGAGAATGGAAATAAGGAAATGGATTATAATATGTTCGGTGTGCCTCAGGAAGGTTTTGGGTTTTCAAATAACCCAACTGTAGTTCTATCGGAACCAGATTTCCGTGAGTGCAAATTCTATATGGATAAAGACCAAACTGTTAGTATCAATGTAGATTAGTCAAAATTTATTCAGATTGGGGAGGACCAGAAAGTCACAGCGAAAACTGACATTAACAACGTCATAACAAGGAGACAATGCCTGCATTGTTGACGTGGTTACTTCTGTATTGAGATCCTCCCACTTCCATCGCAATGATAGTTAATTAAAGTATAACTCACTTGCAGAAGACATTACTCCACAAATACTTCCACTCTTCTATTTTTGGCAGGGGAATTAGGGTCAATTGGGTTGCTATAACCTTTTCCATCTGTACTTATTTTCACATCTTTTAGCTTAGTAGATAGGTGTTGCTTAACAGAGTTTGCCCTGCGTAAGGATAGCTGCTTATTGTATTCTTCAGTACCCGCCTTATCCGTATGGCCTACTATTTTCAGAGTTTTAACGTTGTTCGATATTATGAACTTAGTTAATCTATTTAGCTCCGAAATGGATTCTTTTCTCAATTCTGCAGAATCGAAGTCGAAGAAAATGTTATTAGCGACTACACTATTCTTGCTGTTCTTCATTTCTCTCAGCGATGTCAGCTCAATATTTGTTTTTACATTCTGACCATCTTTTGCATTGCTAAGGTCAATATTGTTTGAGCTAGGATAATATCCACTTTTTTCTACATAATAACCGTAGTTTTTACCCACAGGTAATGCTATAAAGAAATGACCTGTCATTCTATTACTCATTGTGGTGCCGAGCTTTTCACCAGTTTCCAAATCTTCCCATACTACTTCTGCAGCAACACTTCTGCCTTGGCTATTTGTTATTCTACCACTTACTATAGCAACTGGATTAGGTTTTGCATCATTAGGTAGCGAAATAGAAAACAGGTCCCAAAATCCATAACCATTAGTTCGCATATATCCAGCAAATATGGCGCTGTCTCCAGTTATTCCTATTTTATAGCCCCAGTCATCTAAGATAGTATTTACTTCTTTGCCTAAATTTACTGGCTTAGTCCAATTCGTCCAGCTGTCGTCCAATCGAACGGTTTTGAATACATCGAGTCCACCAAGACCTGCGTGACCATCTGAGCTGAAATATAAAGTCTTTCCATCTGGATGTAGATAAGGAGAGCGTTCGGCATAGGAGGTATTAATCTTTGGCCCCAGATTAACTAACTCACTCCAACCACTATCAGTATCAAAACTGACATATATATCCATATTCCCCATGCTATTTCCGTGATTGATAGTGTATAAAGGAACAAAATCACCAGTTCCACCTGGTCTATCGGATGTAAATAGCATTGCCTTACGGTCAGCAGTAAGGTTACCACCTTCATCAGTGTATTCGGTGTTTATTGGATATGGATAGTGGAACAAATCACCCCATTCATCACCATCTTTTTCAATTGAGTAAATATCAAAATTTCCAAAAGTCCCCATAAAATCACCTGATAGCATGAGCGTGTTTCCATCTACAGAGATATTGTCTATCGTTTCGCTGTTTCTTCCATTGACTTTTCTTCCCAAATTCTTCGGCTTTTGCCATACACCATTCTCCAAATGTGATACCCACACGTCGTCGCCACCCATTCCACCAGCTCTGTGATTGCCAGAGAAATATAATTTAGTGCCATCAGAAGTGGGATTGGGGTCCCATTCGCTCACTGAGGTATTAATATTCTCTCCTAGATTAGTTACCCTAAGTCCTTCTTCTGGTTGGATTACAATTTTGTATAAGTCTTCAAATTTTTGTTTTGAGTTAAGGTAAGCTGGAGCAAACCTTTTCAAATGTTCAACTACTTTGTTCCATCTACCATGATTTACATCATCTGAGATATAGCGGATAAATGAGACATATCCATTCTCAGTGTCCTTATTATCTACTGCATATTGAGCATATAGTGGTCTGTTCAAAGAATCTGGATATTGAGTAAGAGCGGCAGCCTCAAACTTTTCTAGCTGGTTTTGTAAGGCACGTTTTCTAGTGGGGAATAAATCAACATACCTACTAAGCCAATAGTATGCATTCATTGATTTATTCAATCTGTTAAATGCTTTTGTTACTCTGAGTGTGGCATTGAGTGCATGCTGTTCGGGTGCATGTTGCTTAATCAAAGAGTCAAGGTAACCTATTTGTTCTTTTACTAGTGGGTGATTTAGCTTATAGTCAGGTACATCTTGCGATTTTGCAACTGTATAAAAAGTTGCAGATAGAACTAATAGTATCATAATGCGTATTAATCTCATAGAAAAAATGATTTTTTTTACTATATTAAATTTTTAATGAATAAAAAGTAACATAAAGGATACCAATTTATGAGGTCTATAACGGTAATAACTGCGTTTTTGTTTGCAATAATTGGATTAAATGCTCAATTGGGTGAGCAAGTTATGCTTAAAGCAAAGGTAGTAGATGTAACTACAGGAAAGCCAATGAGCATAGAATTAGAATTCAAACCAGACAATGGACGTAAATTTGTGGTAAAATCACAAGAAGAATCAGGTACATTTGACCAGTTATTACAAGGCAGCACTCACTTTGAAGTGACTTTTGATGGGGATAATGTATACCGCGAGACTATAGACTACACAACAGGAAGTGCTAAAGATGGATATAGCGAAATTACTCATACATTTAAAGTAAAAGCTCTGAAACCCGGTGTTAAGGTTGATGAAATGGAACTATTTGGTCCAGGTAACAACGATTTGACTGCAGCGGGCAAAGCAGCGCTTAAGAAGATGAAGTTATCAATGAGATTTAACAGAAATACAAGCTTTATATTTAAAGTAAATGCTCCTAACCAAGCTCTTGCTGACAAAAGATTAAATACACTAAAAGATTACATCAGCAATTGGAGACGCTTGTTAGAGAGAGTTACCTTCGAAACAGGTACACCAGGAAATAGTGTTGACGTAATAGTTCAAGATGTGGAAGATATATTCAAATAAATAATATTTCTATCTATATTTTTTTTATTAGTAGATAATATGTTTATTTGCACAAAGAATTGGTAGTACTGTTTTTAGAAGGAAGAAATGAAAAAATCAAGAAATTCAAAATTTACAAAAGAATATATACTTAATATTGCTAAGTCTTTTAGACAAACTAAGATATTACTAACCTCATTGGAGTTAGAAATATTCACATTGCTGGGCTCACGCGAGTTAACAGCTAAGGACATTTCATTTGAACTTCAGACAGATGAAGATGCTACTGAGAGACTATTGAACTCTCTTACTTCTCTTGAATTCACCACTAAATATAGAAACCATTTCAAAAATACGAGTGATAGCCAAAGGTATTTGGATAAGAATAGTCCAGATTTCATTGGTTCGTTGCTGCACATGAATTTGAATTGGGAAAGTTGGGGTAAGCTGACAGATGTAGTAAAGTCTGGAAAATCGATATACAACAACATATACATAGATAGATCTGAAGAGTTTGTTAAGTCTTATATCGATTCAATTCACCGTTCTTACAACCATGAAGCAGAGGGAGTATCGAAAGCGATAACCCTGAATAATGTAAACAAAATGTTGGACTTCGGTTGTGGTTCTGGTATGTATAGTATTGAGTTTATGAAACGCAACCCAGAAATGGAAGTTGTGATGCTCGATTATCCGAAAGTAATACCTCAGACACAGATCTATGTTGAAGAAGCGAGATTACAAACATCAAACTATAAATTTACCTCTGCTATTATTGATAAGGATATGGAGTTAGAGGGTGGGTTTGATTTGATTTACGCTTCTTTCCTTTTTGAAGAATTTACAATATGGGATAATATTGAACTGATGAAGAAGTGCTACAATTCACTAAACACCGGTGGTAGACTGATAATCCACGAAAACTTCATCAATAATGACAGAACGGGACCACCACAAAGCGTTATGTACTCGCTTAACCTAAAGCTACACACAGAAAAGGGTAACAACTTCTCCGAGAATGACTATTGGATAATGCTGAAAGAAGCTGGCTTCCAAACAGTAGATAATCTGGTAACTGATTACGGGACTATCCTAATTCGTGGCACTAAGAAGTATTAAATCTAAGACCTTATGCCCCTCCGCAGCTGACAGAGAATACTCAGACTGAAGAGGAATAAAGTTCACTGAGCCTGTCGAAGTGATGCTTTCTTACGACAAGCTTAGGTGACTTACCCCAGGGATTTCCACGAAGCAGTAGAACAAAGTTCACTAAACTTGTCACAGCGAGGACTGAAAGGACTTGGCTGTCTAATTATAGATTCCCACGGTCGTCCACATGGACTCCCTCGGAATGACAGCTCTCCTCATGTCACTCAGAGGTAATGAAATTACCGAAGAGTCCATCTCTATTTTAACGAGATAGTTATGATTGTACCTGGATTCTTCTGCCGCTTACAGCGTCATCAGAATGACAATTATCTTTTAAATTTATTCACTACACCTTTGCACGCTTAGACAAGAATTCACGCATTGCTTTGTCGAATGGGTCGGAGGTAACTACTAAGTTGTAGTCTACTTTTTGGCTGTGGCACACATCCCTAATTTGCTTTGTGAAATCCTTCATCTTCTGTTGGTAGGCATCTTTCAACTGGTGGCTATTGGTTGCCATCTCTTCACCACTTTCTAAATCAACGAACTTAGCTGTCCTGCCGAAATCAAAATCGAGCTCCCTTGGGTCCAATAGTTGGAATACTATCACCTCGTTTTCCTTATGGCGAAAGTGTTTCAGCGCTGAGCTGATTGAGTCCACATCATCGAAGAAATCAGAGATTATAATGATTAGTCCACGTCTTTTTATCTGGTCAGCTAGTTTGTCCAATGCTTTTGCTGTTTCAGTTTCGCCAGTGGGTTTTACGGCTTCCAATTCCTTTAGAATCAAATTCAAGTATGACGGCTTCGATTTTGAAGGCAAATAAGTCTGCACCTCATTGTCATATAGTGCCAAGCCAACGGAGTCCCTTTGCTTCATCATTAGGTAGCTGAGCGATGCTGCGAGATAAGAGGCATACTCAACTTTCGGTATATGCCCTTCCGATGCGAAAGCCATAGACGCAGAAATATCGACCAGCACTGTGGAGCGGAGATTGATCTCCTCTTCGTATTGCTTTACATAGTAGCGGTTAGAACGTCCATAGACCTTCCAGTCAATGTTCTTTACTTCATCACCAGCACGGTAAGGTCTATGTTCGGCAAACTCAACACTAAACCCGTGGTAAGGCGATTTGTGTAAGCCAGTTATAAACCCTTCTACCACCATTTTTGCTTTCAGGTCTATTCCGTTCAGCTGTGCTGCCGTAGTCGGTTCCAAATATTTTCTGTAGTCACTCATAAGCTATAAAGACGATTGATTTTGCTATTAGTTGCAGTTAGTAAAAAACAACATTACTTGGGTTTTTGCCTACTTCGTGTCGGCGGATAATCTGCCCTTGCTCATCTGTTACTATTACTTCACCATCCGATTGGTAGTTACGAGCATTGCCAATCCACAGTTCCTGTTTTTGTTCATTATACGACAGTGAATACCATATATCTTTGGTTGTATTTTCAATTATAAGCTGTGGCAAGGCGCGGCTATAAATATCATGCATTGTATAAACACCTTCCTTAGTCAGGTAGTATATTCTACCATCATTTTGACTCAGCTGCACATCCGTGAAGTCTTTTATGTACATTTGTTGCTTCACTTGGTGAGTAGTTAAATCTACGAAAACTATACCTCCTGGCTCACCATTATTAACTCCTGTTGGAGTGTTTAGGTAACCACATGCTATATAATTATCAGCTGTATCAAGTTCTAATTTTATTAGATTTGGCCCAATGTAAACGTAATCGCTTTGCCCTGTTGCTATGTCTATTATCTGAAGTGTTCCTGCATTTTTGTCTTCTTGTCTGTAATCGCCGAAACCTGAGTTTGCAATGAATAACTTCTCATTGTAAGCGATTATATCTTCTGGGGCTGGTCCAGTTTCATACTTTCCTTTGGGTGTACTCAATGAGTCAGCAAAACTGCCGTATCGAACTTCATCGCGGTACAAATCCGTGTAGTAATAGTTACCATCATTCAGTGTGATAGACCTTGGTGCTGCTCTGTCATAATCAATGTTGATTTTGTGCAGAATTGCAGGCGTTCTGTGGTCAATTAGTATTAGTTGTTTAGTCCCAGTAGCTGTGAATATCATCTGATTGTCGGTCATTGCAACATCGGAAACTATATCTCCTAAATACGAATTAGTAGCGTTCAGAAAGTAACTTTCAATCATAGCAGAAGTTGAATAATCATAAAGATAAATATCAGAATTGGTATAATTCCAAAGTCCTTCGCAAAGCACCATAGCACCAGACTCTGGAAAAGGCAAACTAAGGGTATCCAAGTTGATATGTTTGTTTTTCGCTGGCTCTGTTGGAGTTTTAACACAACCCCATAGAGCGAACAAAAACAAACTAATTGCTAATAATCTTTTCGTAATATATACGGCCATTGTTTTCAATTGCTATTAAGTAAACACCAAAATTCAAGTTACTAAAATTATACTGACCAATTCCAATCAGCTCGTCTATTTGCTCACCACTTAGGGTGTATATTTTTATAGTATTGGCGTGGCTCTCACTACTAAACGACAGATTTTTAATAGAGTAATAGTCATCATTATTATCATTCACAGAGCTGATTTTTTTAGCTGTATAGTTATGAATTACAACTGCATCTAAGTCAAATCCACTCAGAGAAGCATCGTAATATATATGATTTGGGCTGTTGAATACATCTATAGTAATATCAGTAATTTTTATATATCTGATGGAGTCAATACCTATATCAGCCAAGTCAAATGAATTGCCACCACTTGCTGTTGGATTGCAATAATCTTGTCCACCATAAGTAGGAATTGTACCAGAACACCCCTTTAGCGACGCAAAAACGTAGGGGAACTCTGTGTATTCAATCCCATCCTTGCTAACGCTAATAACCCCTGGCTCTGCGAATATCCTCTGATTGATTGGGTTAATGAATGCATTTTCAAAAATTGTGAAATCGTCACCATCACCATCGATTATAACATTGTCAGTATTTGCAACTATTATTTCACCACCAAAGCCGAGAGATAGCACCTCTTCTTCGCTTGCTTCAGCCACTTCTGAACTTGCCCTTTCAGATGGACGACCGAGAATGTTATTAGGAAAAAATTCATCACCTTGCCCTAAGTTCTGTCCCTCACCAGGAGTGAATGACACAACCGTATTGATTGTTATACAATCTTGTGCAATGGCTAATTGACACACTGCTATCATACCTATTATTAAAAATCTACAGTTCATATCTGATTGTTGCCCTTATATTTCGCCCTGGCATTGGGAAATTCATAAATAGTTGATACTGCTCATCAGTTATATTTTCTAAGTCTGCACGTAACTCCAAATCTCCATCAAAAAGCTCTGGTCTGTATGAGATGAATAAGTCAAGTAAGAGAAAATTATCTAATATTAAATTCAAATCATTGTCAATTGTAGTGAACACATAGCTTTTGTATTGTGTGCTAAGCCCTGTAAGGAGTGACTTGTGCTCATAAGTAATCATTGCAGATACAATTTCCTCTGGAGTGTAAGGGAGCAATATGCTTTCCTCGTCGTTACTCAAACTCTCATTAGTCGGTAGCTGATATACATAATTATACCTCATGGCTACCCCACTAAAAGGTCGAAACAAGGCTGTTAATTCTACCCCTCGGCTCTGCACTTTATCTATATTCTGCGACTGCCAAGTTATAGGCCCAGTCGGCACGGCAGCTATTTGGTCATTCGTAAAAGTATAGAATAAGTTGACTCCAAAATTTCCAATAGCTGGTGGCGAATACTCGAATCCCAAATTGTAAGATAATGCACTCTCAGGCTTCAGATCTTGATTACCATAATTTAGATAATACATCTCATTGAATGACGGCAAACGATAGCCACCAGAAATGGAGAATTTCGACAAGAAATTAGCTTCCATTACATTAGCGCTAATACCTACCATTGGTGCATAATTAATTGCGAAATCTGTGCTGAAATCAGCTCTCATACTACCAAAGTATGAATACTCTATAACTACGCTCTGCTTTGTGTAGCTGAGGTTAGCAGCTAATGAGCCGTTCCCCCGAGTTACTATGTTGTCTTCGTCAACTTCTTGCAGCATATCACCATTGAGTTGAGCATAAGTTCCATCAGCAACGATGGAGTAATACCATTTACCAATCCATTTGTTGAACTGTGCTCGGAACTGAGCTGAGTTATTATAATAATCATTATTAATTCCATCTGCACCGAACTCAATCGCATTGGGATTGCGGAATTGCAAATCGCTGTAATTATAGCTCAGACCAATCTTCACATTTGTGCTATCATTAATGTAATTTGTACCAGTAACTAAAGCTAACAAGTCCGATTCCATCAGGAAAGCATTACTTTCTCTTTGATTGCCGCCGATAACTGGCTCAGGTGCTCCCCGTTTCGATTGTCGAGCTATCAATCTTGGCTTAATTACGAATCCACCTGCATTGAAAATGCTACCTAGATATAAGTCAGTATTATCGACTGCGCTGTTATTACGTTCGAAATTTTCACCGTCCAATTCAAAACTATAAGTTCCGTCAGAGTCTGTCTTTCTTAGCTTAAGTGTAAATGGTATGGAATCAATGTTCTGAGTCAAATCCAACTCAGCAATTCTATTCGTAAATGCGTCATAGCTCAGCATTATGCCATAGCTGTTGTCCATTGTGTTACCTGTATTCAAGTTTACTACCCCTGCAATAGCATTGCTCCCATAGAGCGATGAACTAGCTCCCTTTGCCACCTCTATTTTATCAACCGAGCTGATAAATAGCTTACTAACATCAGTCAGTCCGGTTTGGGAATTCGTGATATTCATACCATCGAATAGTACTAGTGTTTGATTAGATGGCAACCCTCTTAGCGAAACAGTTTGCACAGAGCTAAGTCCACCGTAATCTCGAATATTGACACCAGATATATATTGCAGAGCGTCGCTAACTTGCACTGGGTTTATCTGCTTCAAATCTTTCTCACTTAGTGATTGATTCGAGAGATAGTTAAACCCATTATTACTGGGTTCTGATTTCTCTTCTACTACAACTTCTTGCATATCCACCGAGTTGGTGTCTGCTGCATAAGTAAAGTTGAGACCAATCAAAATCACAGTAATATATGATAGAATTTTTATCACTTAATGACTATAAATCTCACTGCTTTGGTTCCATTGATAATCGCAGTGTAGTTACCAGCACCAAGACCAAGTTCATCTGCACTCATTGCTACTTCGCCATCGGCAACAGCAGAGTGTGTGGCTACTATCTTGCCCTGTCCGTCTATGATTGCAATCTCCAACTCACCCACTAACTCATCTGACACCATATGGAACTCGTTCCCAACTGGGTGCGGGTAGATACGGATGGGAGAGGTATAGTCACTAGCTTCAGAATCTACATTTGTTATTCTAGGATTCTTATTATAAGCTACTACTCTGCTATTTGGTTTATAGTTTGAGTAGTTATTGTTAGCTATATAAAAGTAACTATTCGCTTCTATTATTCCTTCTGAGTGGCCATCTACACTGTATTCAGATAGCTTATCACCATTTTCGGAATCGAATACTAAAACTCTATTGCTATAAGTAGTTACAAAAAGCAATTTATTTATAAATATCACATCTCTTGGACCCCCATAGCCCGTTGTTCCTGTTGAGAATGTAAGCTCCTTTTCTGCTTTTAATAAGTCAATAATATGAATCTCGTGACTACCGTTCATTACTACGGCAGCTTTAGTTTGGATAGAATTAGTAACTACATTGCTACCAGTCATACCTGCATCTATGCTTATGTTTTCAGTGAATCCTACAAAACCAAGTTTCAAAATATTGATAGTTGCATCTGACTCGTTGAAGTTACCTTCAGAAACAGAAATTACACCAAATCCAGAACCGTTCTGATAGACTGTTACATCAATTACATTAGGACCAACTTCTTCGCTTACATCTATACCAACTTCATCATTAATAATTCTAACATAGCTCTTGCCTTCATCATAATCTCTGGTACCTAAAACTAAGTAATCGAGTACTGAGAATGCTGAAGTAACATACATACCAGCATCAATTGAGTCTATAATAGTCTCACTTTCTATATCGAACATATATGCTTTATTACCAGATGGTAGGATTATAATTCCATCGAACGACAAATTAGTATTGATGGGAAAGTTCAAATAGAATGGTAAATCTGCTATTTCACGCGTTTCTCCAGGTACAAATGCTTGTTGACCAAGGCCAACAAACTTGGTGATTGAAGAACTTACATCACCTTTGTCAGAATCTACCACACCGTTGAAATCGAAGTCAACCCCTAAGTTCAACACATAGTACTCAGGTCCGTCACTCAATATATCCAATGGTTGATAACCAGAAAAATTGTGATCAACATACTTAATGTCCTCAATCCTTTCATCAGTTATTGTAAATGGTATTACTACATTGCTGGAACCCAAATATAATCTGTCACCTGCTTTGTAGGCAGTTTGAATTACATGACCTGTTCTATGTTTTTCTAATTCATAAAGGAAATTAAATACAAGAGTCTCAAAATCCCTATTCGAAATCAAATTCCATTGAGTAGTAATTGGGAAATAAAGAGTTGGTTCAGAGAACCAGTCTTTTTCTTCAATATCACTAGACACGGTACCGTTATAATCTGCAGTGATTTTTATTACAGAGCTAGACCCCTCGAACAAAGTGAATACAGCACCATAGTCTGAATATAAATCACCAAAGGTACCTGTGAATTGTGGTTCTGTGCTTGCATCATAAGTTGCTACTAAAGTCGCCTCTGCATCATTAGTTATTTGGTAGAAGTTGAAAAAACCTGACTCAGTTAATACTGCTAACTCCTCTGTTCCATCATTTTCTAAATCAACAAAAATTGCCGAGTAAATATTGCCGTTTAGGTTAACTAATTTCTCCTCTTTTGTTTCATTATTAATAACAGAAACAATCCCATTAATAGTAGAATTAATAGCCGCAACAGAATAAGTGTCGAACTGTTTTAAGATTACTGGCTCACCATTATCAACATCAATTTTGAATGCAGGTACGGCATTTTTCATTTGAAATCCTTGAGTATAACCATCTTGAGTTACAGTTTCATTTTCAATAATAGATGCAAAATTGAGTACAACAGTTGCATACCCTTTGGTAATATCGGTTGTCAGTACAAATGGCTCCATGAAATAAGTGTCAAATTCTTTTAATAATGTAGGCTCCACTGATGAGCCATTGGGGTCAACTCTCCACCAAGATGGTTTTTCATCCTCACCCTCGTCGTATATACCGTTCTCGTTTACGTCAATACCAGCACAAAAAATGTGCACCACATTGTCTATCGGGTTTTCAGTTATCCCTACCACATTACTACCAACTTCATACTGTACCGCAGATTCGGTGATGACAGAAGAACTAACTATTCCATAGCTACATAGCAATGCAGCAAAAGCTATTAAATACTTATTCATAAGAATTGTACCTTGTTAATTATTAAATATTAAATCTATTTCTTTCTGTATTAAGAGGCAAGGCACTTGAGTCAGGGGTAGCCAATCGCTACGTTAGGGGGTGCTTTTTACCTCAAAGCATCTGTATTCCGCAGATGTTCAATTCTCTAATTTAAGAATTTATCCAATGAGTATAATTTAGTAGGTGTTCTGACTTCAAGCTTCAAACCTTCCGAACTGCCTTCCCGCGCCTAAAGCACAGTGACTGCAATTAATTACATAGTTCGGTCGTATCTCGTTACAGCGGCGGAACCGTTCCTGATTTTCACAGGATTCCCAATAACTAATGACTAATCAGTAATTCAAATCTATACTATTATTCTAAAAATTCAAAATTTTGACTTCACTTTGCTATCTTTGCAATTCGAAATGTCTAATTGTAAGCACAGAACCAAACTTCAAGTATGAAAAGATTAGTATTTATCTTATTATTAGTAGCAACATTATCTAATTCTCAATCGCCCAGAGACACTATAAAAACTTATAGGCTTGGGGAGATAGTATCTGAATCGGATAAGGGAGTTAATATTACTCCTACTAATATAAAAGAGATAAAATATCACGAAATTAAAGAACAGGATGCTGTTAATTTTGAAGAGTTGAATGCTGTAATCCCTGCTGGTTTTCTGCAAACTAACTCGCGTGGCGAGTCACTTATATTTCTACGTGGAGCAGGGGAAAGGTCTATCTCCATTTTCTTCGATGGCATATACTTCAATGTTCCTTGGGATAATAGGTTGGACCTAAGTATGATACCCACAGACATAATTGGAAACCTAAAAATTAGTACTGGTACGAACTCAGTTCTGTATGGGGCAAATGTGTTGGGTGGTGCAATAAATATTACTACTTCCGAAAGAGAAAGCGAAGGTTTAGGGGGGAATGTTTCATTGCAAATTGGAGAAGCTGGAAGGAAGTATAGCGCTGTAAAAATTGAAGGGAAAGATGGTAAATTCAACTATCTGGGTAATATCTCATTCATGACACGTGATGGGCTGAAAGCTCCGAAAGATAATAGCTTGAACTTACGAACTGGAGAGGGAGAAAATTTGATTCCGAATAGTCAAAACGAGAGGATTACGGCTTACGGACGTGGGGAATATTCATTCAGTGAGACAGACAAATTAGGTGTGTCCTTCAATCATGTAAACGGAAATAAAGGGGTAATACCAGTTAACAACCCAGAAGGTGTTAACACTCGATTCTGGAAATATCCCGAGTGGATGAGAAGTATAGTTACTGTAAATGGTAGCTCACAAATATCTGAAAGCATATCTTTTAGGGGAGCTATATGGGGCGATCAGTTTAATCAGACAATTGAGGATTACCAAAGCATAGCATTCGAAGAAATTAATGAAATACAATATGATGATGACAACACTTTTGGCACTCGAATGAACTTGAAGGCTGACATAAGTGATAACGATATATTGAATTTCACTATTAATGGGTTTACTTCTTCTCATACTGAAGAAATAGAGGATGCAGATGGTAATTCTGTGACCAAAGACTACGGACAAACAACATCAAGCTTTGGAGCGGAGTACAAAAGATTGCAAGGCGACTGGGTATTTACTATTGGTTCTTCTTATGACAGATTCGATATCAGTGATGCCGGTGACTTTACGGAAGCGAATGGTAGTTCGTATGATGATATTGCTGCCGTATTTGGAGTTAATTATAACATAAGCAGTAGTATTAATCTATTTGGTAATGTTGGTAAAAAGAGCCGATTTCCAACCATGCGTGAGTCATTTTCTGCAGCACTTAATAGATTCGTAGTTAACCCTAATCTGAAACCAGAAACAGGGATACTATCGGAAATCGGTATAGACTATTCAGCAGGAGATTTGGAGACTACACTATCACTTTTTGCAAATAGCTTTTCAGATTTGATAACACAAGCTGCCGTGGAAGGTGACACACTTAACAGAAGACAGCGAATCAATTTAGATGAAGCTACGATATTAGGGGCCGAATTTAGAGCTAAGTATTATGTTACAAATGATATTGACATATCTGGTCACTTCACTTATATGAATAGCAAGGGTACGGTAGATGGTGTAGAACAAGATTTGGAAGCTAAGCCAGAAATCATTGCATTTTTGCAAGCAGATTGGCGTGTTGGCGGTGGTTTTGACTTAATGGCTGAATTGGACTTTATGGGTCGTCAATACGGTATATCTGATATAACTGACGTTTTGGAAGAGATAGACCAATCAGCATTGGTAAACCTGCGAATGAGTTATTTAACTACTTATAACGAGAACTTATATACCTTCTTTATTCGAGCAAATAATATATTTGACCAATCAAGATTAACACGAATCGGAATATCGGCACCAGGAAGAATGGTTTATGGTGGAGTAAGTGTAGCGTTTTAATATTAGGCAATAACTATGGGGCATTACCCGAGTCATCTACTATAAAGTCGTCTTTTGTTATAGTTAAGTCTTTTCCTGAATAGATTGGTAGGCTTCCCGCTAAGTAATTACCTTGAGTAATATAATCCAGAACAGGTAGGATATTATTATAAGATTTTAGAGTTGCAATTTCATTATTATATGCTCCTTCTACAGATTCATAATAGGATTTACCACTGACCCAATGCTTAATAAAATTAGCAGGTGCAAATATAGTAAGGTAATTATTGTCTACAGTGCCGTTGCAAGCAACTACTCCCAATCTATTCCATAAACCAATAGTGTTTGCACTTTTGCAATTAGTCTGGTACAAAACCCTAATAGGCACATCTAAATCTTGTAGTTCTTTTGTAACTTCGTCTACTGGGATACTTTCGTCAGCAAAAACAATGTTCGTTTGTGATCCGTGTAAACTGAAAACCATATCTATATTATAATTCTGACTTGCTAATTTTTGAAGCTCTTCCTTTAGTTTTTCCTTAGTTGCAGTACTATCAGTTAATACTATAATTTCATCATAATAGCCATTAGTGTTATCTATTATAGTTTCTATCTGCCAAGGCTCACCATATTGATCTAAAATTGCATTCAGATCCTTACCATATAGTGAGTCGAAAGGAACACTAAATATATCTGAAAAGATTTGTAAAGTCTCCGAGGGGTATGTTTCAAATGCTAGGTCTTCTATCTGTTCGTTAGCCCTATCTGAATTTTCTACTACCATGACTAATGCTGTCTTACCAGAGCTAAAATAACCGTTATCACTAGGTACGGTAGAGTTTTCTTCCTTACAGGAAAAAAATAATAATGCTAATAACAGAAAGGATAAAATTTTCATATTAAAGAATAAATACCCCTTTGTAATAATTCACAAAGGGGTTAATTTTAATAAAAATAATTAGAAATAAACGGTTACGCCAACTGCTGAGCCACCTAAATTTAGGTTAGTAACCTCGCTGCTCATAGTCGAGCTAGAACCACCAGAAGAGGTTTCGGTATCTACAGTACCCATATTATAACCAATACCCATTTGTACAAATAATGCTATATTGTGGGTTGGTGTAATAAATGCTTGTGCACCAAATGCAGCTAATACAGTCATCATATTACCAGATACCTCAGTTGTGAACCCAGTATCTCCACTTTCAATTGTTGGTATTTGCGTATAGCTAATTCCTAAATTCAAATATGGACTAACATCACCTGTATTAAAGAAATACTTACCGCCTGCCATAATCGAAAGGGTATTTGCAGGGTCAGCATCTCCACCCGGGTCAACTGACAAATACCCAAGACCTAAGTCTAATTGTATATTGTTAGTTAGCATAATATTAAAACTACTGGATGCAGTAGCAGAAATACTTAGTCTAGATGTTGTGTTGGTAGGTAGACCAATAGATGGAGTTACACCATTTGGCATCCCTATAGCAGCCGTCATCCCGAAGTCGCCCTTTTCGTGGGCTTCTGTTGGCGTGATTGCAGTTGTAAGAGCAACAACTAATAGTAAGAAAAACAGTTTAGAAGTTTTCATAAGAATCCTCTTTGAAAAGTGATTGAAAAATAAACCGAACTTCTGATAATTTACTATTTGTTCCAACTTAGTTAAATATAATAAGATATGCAAATGTGGTGGAAAGTATAATACTCATTTAATTTGAACATTCAATATCAAATGAAGAGTAAATAATCTCCATCCAATCCCTTACTGTAATCTGCCACTACCCCTGACACAATAACAATCACACCAATAGATTTCTGACAAACAGTCTGCCACCTGATATGCCTTTATGTCGTGTATCTGCCATATCGTCTGTGCTGCAACAGTTGGCACACTTTTGCTACTATACTGATCAGAACAAAAAAAAGATAATTATTTAATTAACTGACACAATTATGGAGAATAGAAAATATGTTAGTACAAAGAAGAACACCAATGACTGATTTTGAAAGATTTTTTGCACCAGTAGGCAATATCACTCACGAAGAAAGAGAAGCGACTACTAAGCCGAAAGTAAGAGTTTCGGAAGTGGAAGACACTCTAAACTTTGTGGTAGAGCTGCCGGGAGTGGACAAATCGACGATGAAATTAGTGGTGAATGACGAAAATGTAATGACGCTATCGGCAAGCAGAACAATCGGCGAGAGCGAGGGAGAAAGATTGATGATTGATGAGCTTAGCTCAGTTGACTTCAAACGTTCATTTATTATTCCGACTAAGTACGAGACTGAGAAAATAGACGCAAACTTTAAGAATGGTATGCTGATGATTAGCATTCCGAAAAAAGAAACACTCAAACCAAAAACAATTAATATAAAATAATACGGAGGTATTCTAAAATGAGTTTAGTAAAATTCGATCCATTCAGAAATTTCAGCTCACTGACTAATATAATGAACTCTATGTTAGATGAATTTGATACAGACAGAATGTTCAACAACAACAGTGGCTTCAATCCATCGATTGATTTACACGAAGACAAAAAGCAAATTACACTGGAAGCAGAGATAGCTGGAGTGAAGAAAGACGACATAAAGGTAAGCATTAACGACGGCAACGTATTAGTCCTAAAGGGGACAAAAAACCGCGAAAACAAGACGGAAGAAGAGAAAGACGGCATTACTTTCCTAAGAGTAGAGCGCAGCTTCGGTGAGTTCACCCGCTCGTTCATGTTACCTGACAATGTGGACACGGACAGCATTAACGCTGAGTTCAAAGACGGCTTGCTGAAGGTAACACTGAACAAAAAAGAGCCAGAAAAACTTAAAGAGCTGGAAGTAGAGATTAGCTAATATCATACCAGATAAGCTTGAATAATACCTGCCTTAGAAATAGGGCGGGTTATTCTAAAATAAAAACTTGGCACAGTTCTTTCGCCATACACTTTAGCACATAAATGTAGAATTTACAGACATTGTGTCCTAAATTTTATGACAAATAGACAAAATAATAATTTAATACTGAAAAGAGGTAATAAAAATGGGAAAAATAATTGGAATTGACTTAGGAACGACAAATTCTTGCGTTTCAGTTATGGAAGGTGGTTCGCCCGAAGTTATAGCTAACTCCGAGGGTTCTAGAACTACTCCTTCTATGGTTGCATTCACTAAAAATGACGATCGTTTGGTTGGTCAAGCTGCAAAAAGACAAGCAGTTACTAATCCGCACAACACTATATACTCTATCAAGAGATTTATGGGTAGCAGATTGGAAGAAGTTAGTGAAGAAGCAAAATTAGTTCCTTACAAAGTTGTTCCATCCGACGATGGCAACTCAATCAGAGTAGATATAGATGGTAAGAAGTATTCTGCACCAGAAATTTCTGCTATGATTTTGACAAAAATGAAGCAAACAGCTGAAGAGTATCTTGGCGAGAAAGTAACGGAAGCGGTAATTACTGTTCCTGCTTACTTCAACGATTCGCAAAGACAAGCAACTAAGGATGCTGGCGAAATTGCTGGACTAACAGTAAAACGTATAATTAATGAGCCGACTGCTGCGGCATTGGCTTATGGTTTGGACAAAAAAGACAAGAATATGACAGTCGCTGTCTATGACCTTGGTGGTGGTACATTCGACGTATCTATCCTTGAGATTGGTGACGGTGTGTTTGAAGTAAAATCTACAAATGGTGATACTCACCTTGGTGGTGACAACTTCGATAGAAAAATGATTGATTTCTTAGCAGAAGAGTTCAAAAAGCAAGAAGGAATTGACCTTCGCGACGACGCTATGGCACTACAAAGATTAAGAGAAGCAGGCGAGAAAGCTAAGATTGAGCTTTCTGGATCTATGCAAACTGATGTGAATTTACCTTTCATCACAGCTACTCAAGACGGCCCTAAGCACTTGAACATTACTATCACTCGCTCTAAGTTTGAGAGTTTATGTGATGACTTGTTCCAAAGAACGCTAAAGCCATGTGAGCAAGCAGTGAAAGACGCTGGTATTTCGAATCACGAAGTTGACGAAATCATCTTAGTGGGTGGTTCTACTCGTATCCCTAAGATACAAGAATTAGTAAAAGACTTTTTCGGTAAAGATCCATCGAAAGGTGTGAACCCTGACGAAGTAGTAGCAATTGGTGCTGCTGTGCAAGGTGGTGTACTTGGTGGCGATGTAACTGACGTATTATTACTTGACGTTACTCCACTAACATTGGGTATCGAAACATTAGGTGGCGTATTGACTCCAATGATTCCGTCGAACACTACTATACCGACTAAGAAATCGGAAGTGTTCTCGACTGCGGCTGACAATCAACCATCAGTAGAAGTACACGTTCTACAAGGTGAGAGAAAGATGGCAGCAGATAACAGATCGCTAGGTAAATTCCACTTAGACGGAATACCACCAGCAGCTCGTGGTGTACCTCAGGTAGAAGTTACGTTCGATATAGATGCCAACGGTATCTTGAATGTATTTGCTAAGGACAAAGGAACTGGTAAAGAGCAAAAAATCAGAATTGAGTCTTCTTCTGGACTATCGAAAGAAGAGATAGAAAAAATGAAGAAAGATGCTGAGTTGAACGCTGAAGCTGATAAGCAAAAGAAAGAAGCTGTGGAATCTCGCAACCAAGCTGACGCACTAGTAGCTTCGACTAACAAGCAGTTAGAAGAAGTGGGCGAAAAGCTAAGCCAAGAGCAAATCTCGGCTATAGAAAGTGCTAAGAGCAGACTGGAAACAGCTCTGAAAGACAACGAATCTGACATTAAGCCAGCTATGGAAGAGCTAAATAAGGCATGGAGCGAAGCATCGCAGAATATGTATGGCGACCCAAATGCACAAGGTGATCCTTCACAAGGTGCAGCATCAGGCGGCGAGCCAACTGGAGACGCTAGTGCAGATTCGGATGATGATGTAGAGGAAGCTGACTACACAGTAGTTGACGAAGACGATAATAAGTAAATAAATACTTTTGTTTCGGGCACTGAGCTTGTCGAAATAAACGAAGAAAGATAAAATCACAAAGACCCATAAGTAATTATGGGTCTTTTTATTGTTATATATGAAATTTAATATTTATTAACCCTTAAACAATTCATCTATTTTCTTACCTGCTTCATCTAATTCTCTGTTTAGAGATTCTAACTTATCTTTATATTCTTTTCGTTTATAAAACCTTTCTTTCATACCTAATTCATAGAAATTGAAATCTTCATATTCTTTTTGAAATTGGTTTCTTAGAAATCTAATTTCATCAAATTTGAAAGAGAGTTCTCTATATGTTATTGCTTGTAATGTCGGCTTGTAATCCTTTTCTATTTTTTCTGAAACTCCAGTAGGGCCTCTTTCTATATCGAGTAGTGTTTGATGTAACTTAAGTACAGGAGGTCTTCGAAAGATTTGCTTGTACCCTTCTGATTGTATTTCAATTGTCCCATAATGGGTTTCTATTATGAAAGCTGCTTTCCCATCAATTATTTCTTTATTCATGTCTGCAATGTCTAAACCATCGTCAAAATTTGTTTCAATATTCAATTTCAATCATCATACAAACAGACACTTCAGATGCATATTTTACTATAGTTGACCCAACACAAACTAACACCGAAGAAAAGTTAGTTAATGAAGTTTCAATTTCGCCCAACCCTACTAATGGCCTAGTTAATATAAAATTAGCTTGTGAATCGAAGATAATCGATTATTCGATTACTAATACAGAGAGTGTAGATCTATTTAATAACACGAAAGTTGTTTATGAAAATCAGTTACAATTAGACTTATCAGAATACCCATCGGGCGTATATTTTGTTACACTGGTTTGTGGAAATGGTAAGAAGACTTATAAAGTAGTAAGAGAAAGGTAAATCCTACCCATACACACTTTGTATAGCGGAGCTAATAGATTCGTTTAAATCCATATCTTTAGGTATGAATTGGTAGTTGTCTTCGTCAGATTTATTAACTTCTAACTGCTCAAAACAACCAGAAATAATTATAAGTTTGAAGTTATTTGAATTGGAAGTTAGTCTGTCTATAGTTTCTTGTCCACGTGAATCCATTACATTCATATCGGAGATAACAATATCGCAGTCGTTATTCTCTATATATGACATTGCTTTTTCCAAGCGCTTGAAAGTTGTAAGTTCATAGTCATTTTTAAGCAAGACTTTTAGCTGCAGTCTTACAGAGCTTGCCATAATGCTATCATCTTCTATTAGTACTATTTTCAATATAACTTGTTATTTCCTTTAAATACTGTCCGTACTCAGTTTTCAACAAGTTTTGTGCCAAGTCTTCCAATTGCTGTGAATTTATTAAATTTTTATTGTAAGCTATTTCTTCTAAACAAGCTATGTAAAAGCCCTGGCGTTTCTGTACGGTGCGGACAAAGTCTGCAGCATTCATCAGGTTATCACTGGTACCAGTATCTAACCAAGCAAAGCCACGACCCAAAAGTTCCACTTTCAGTCGTCCTTGTCTTAAGTATTCATTGTTTACGGCTGTGATTTCTATTTCGCCACGAGCGGATGGTTTTACATTTTTGGCTATTTCTATCACACTATTGTCATAAAAATATAACCCAGGTACGGCATAATTTGATTTAGGGTTATCTGGCTTTTCTTCTATGGATATAGCTTTGTTGTTCACATCGAACTCAACCACTCCATAAGCCGTTGGGTCTTTCACATAATAGCCAAATATGGTAGCTCCCAAATCGAGCCTAGCAGCAGATTGTAATATACCTGTGAACCCTTGCCCATAGAATATATTGTCTCCCAAAATAAGGCATACATCATCATCGCCAATGAAATCTTCACCCAATATGAATGCATCGGCTAGGCCGCGTGGTTTGGTCTGTACGGCATACTCAAACTTCATTCCTAATTGCGAACCATCACCAAGTAATGATTTGTAAAGGTCGATGAATTCAGGATTTGAGATAATGAGTATCTCAGTAATGTCGGCTAACATAAGCACAGAAATAGGATAGTATATCATTGGCTTGTCATATATTGGCAAAAGCTGCTTACTGACTGCCTTGGTCGCTGGGTAGAGACGAGTGCCGCTACCACCTGCTAATACTATTCCTTTCATGGCCTTAACCTTTTATTACTTCACAGATTTTGTCTATTTCTTCTTCAGTCAAATATGGGTGCATTGGTAAGCTGAATATTCTCTCTGAAATTCCTTCACACACTGGCATATCGCCTTTGCTATATCCCAAATAGCTATAAGCAGTCTGCAAGTGCAGTGGAATTGGGTAGTAGACAGCAGTTGGAATTTCGTGCTTTTGAAGCTTGTTTCTTAATTCATCTCGGTGCGCGGCATCTTTTGCCAAGACCGAGTATTGCGCCCAGCAAGAGTAGTATCCACCTGGGATAAATGGAGTAACTACTGAGTTACCTAAGTTAGCTGAATAGCGAGCTGCAACGTTATTTCGTTTCACTAACTCACCGTCGAAAATGTCTAATTTTGTAAGTAATATAGCTGCTTGGATAGAGTCCATACGAGCATTCAGACCTATATTTACATTGTCATATCTTTCAGTTGTACTCATACCGTGTACACGGATAGACTTTAGTTTCTCTATCATCTCATCACTATCTGTAAATACTGCACCCCCGTCACCGTAGCAGCCAAGTGGCTTAGCAGGGAAGAATGAAGTAGCTCCAGCGTGACCAAACGAGCCGGCCTTCTTACCATCGAGTGAACCACCAAAACCTTGTGCACAATCTTCTAACAACATTAAGTTGTGCTTCTCGGCAATTGCTTCTATTCTGTGAAGCTCTGCCGGAAGACCAAATAGATCGACTGGGATAACTGCCTTAGCATTTAGTTTGCCCTCAGCTTTTACTTTTTCTACAGCTTCTTCTAGCTTTACGGGGTCAATATTATAAGTCCTTTCATCTATATCTACAAACACAGCAGTAGCGCCTACTAAGCTAACCACTTCCGATGTAGCTACGAATGAGAATGGAGTAGTGAACACTGCATCACCAGGGCCTATACCCCATGCCATAAGAGGCATAAGCAGGGCATCAGTCCCGCTGGAGCATGCCAAAGCGTGCTTAGTGCCTACGTATTCTGCTAGGCGTTTTTCCAGCTCTTCTATCTCTGGTCCAAACACATATCTTCCGTGTTCTAAGACTCCGTCTATTCCTTTGTTTACTTGCTCTTTTATCTGAGCGTACTGAGTTTTTAAGTCAATGAATTGCATAGTTATTACTTTTTCATTTTTGATTTTAGGTAAATTAATAAAAATGTGATAAATGGTGGTTGTGATTCTATAAATAAAGTTAGATGCGAATGGTGAAGAATAATATTGTCATTATTGAATTTAAGTTGGTAATCAAATAAGAGTTTAGTTTGGTTTTACCTCGACTCTTAGGATGCTAATGCACCCTCTCACACCTCGCTATTATATATCACAGGCATTTGCCCTTTCCATTCATTCCATAGTTCTTGCTCTGTTACTAACCTCGCCATAAAGTTAGCTACATTTATTCTGCTGGTTTTACCTGCATCGAATATAGCATCCCTTATTGGAGATGGGTGTAACTCATACTTACTTACCTTATCGTTGTCAACTAAGCCATCTGGTCGGACTGCTACCCACTCTATGTGGCTGTCTTTCTGACCAATTTCAGTTCGCAGATAATCAGCAGCATGTTCATTGCCCGAATGTGGTGGAAGTAATAATCGAAGTAAACCAACTACAATTTTATGACCAAATGACACCTTTTCGTTTAGGTCTCTGTTTCTATTGCCAGTAGTGTTCATTAGCACAAATTTTACTGGCTTCTTGGTATCATTTTGTTTTACAGATTTGCAAGCTAACTTCACTGCATCTGTCACTAGTCTGCGTGGCTTTCCGAACAGACCTTTGAATGAAATATTATGTCCTAAGCAAGAGTCAATGGCATCACAATCAACTAAGTGAGATTTCATTTCTTCAGTTGTCATATCCGAAATACTTGCTTTAACTATTGTGAGTTGCTTATCCTCTTTCCAAGATTGGGGTAATTTTTCAGGTGAACGGACTATCGCTTTCACTTCTTGCCCACTACCCAAAAGCTGCTCTACCAGATGTTTCCCAGTTGCTCCACTTGCACCCATTACTAATGTTTTCATTTAATTCTCTTGTTTATTTTTTTCAAACAGTTGTTCTAAACGTTCTATCTTGGCTTCATTTGTTGTGTACAGTCCAAAGTAAGTGCTGTCTCCAGCAGTTGGATTGTACTGATACCAATAGCCGATATTTTTCCATTTGTCTGAGAGTAAATCACCTTCCCAAGTGCGATACATAATTGCAAGATCAGTATCCCACGCGGCTGCCAAGCTGTCCATAAAATTACTTGTTTGGTAGCCATTTCGAATGGCTTCTGTTACTTCGCCAGTCGCCAATCCATTAACATCGAGTATTGGGTTCTCTGTGAAAAAGCAGAGTGTGCCTATGTCGCCTGCCATTATCATCTCATTATTGTCGAAGTTGTCTCGCACAAAGAGGGCATAGTCTTCGTGCACTTCCTTGAAGTATTTGCCCGAAGTGTTCGACCTTTCTATTGATACAACAAATCTGTAAACTAATGGAAGAGAGATAACTATTGCTGCAATCACTACTAACTTGTTCAGCTTGTTTTCTGTATGTAATTGCTTCAGTGCAATTAGTAGTACCACACCTGACATGAAAATCAAGTACGCCTCGTAGCGGAAAAACCAACCAAAATCAGCAAAAGTGATATGTTGCAAGAACACCAACCCCACAAAAATGGTCAAGTATAGCGATACCTTGCTCTTACTTCTGGCAAAGTAATATCCGGATGCTAATAGTATAACCACCGACGGTAATATCTGCTTTTTGGTCATTAGTATTTCGCCAACTCTTTGAACTAGCACTATTATGGCACTTAAGTTTGGCTCTAATGCTTTTCCTTTAGCCAACAGGGTATTGGGTAAGAAATATCCCCCTTGGCCCATAGAGTAAATTCCATAAATTGTTAGTGGTAGAAATGCAGCAAACACCTGTAGTACTGAGACTGCGTACTTTTTGTTGATTGCTAGTACTAAAAACCCAGCAGCCACTACGAAAAGTCCTTCGTAGCGCGAAGCCGACATAAATATAGTTGCCAGATAAAACACAATTGGTGAGTAGTTTTCATTTGCTATTATTCGCTTTAGGTTTATAATATAAAACCCAAGGAAGAAGATATGCCATAGGTGCTCCATTCCGTTCATCACATTGGCTACTAATGGCAGATACACAATTAGGATAGCGAATAGCGCCAGTTGTAACTTTTTATCGAATTTGAACTCATCGCTCAGCTTGAAAGTAAGGTGTACAAGCAAGTTTGCTGCAATTACGTTCAGAATCATTGGGTAGTATTCCGAAATAGCAGCTGGCAAAAATACATAGAGCAACCAATTGAGCATTGTGAATAGAATAGACGATGATGTACCAGAAAACTCATTCCACACCGCGCCCCAAGTGCTATTATAGAATAGATTTTTTGCTACTGCAAGGTGGATATATGGATCATCGATAGCGTAGGCAAAACCATCTGCTATGATAAAAGACACAACTATTTGTGCTAATATAATTAAGTTGACAATTGCGTAATAGTAAGCTCTGTTCATAGGTACAGTCCATCTGTAAATTTTTGCTCTAGATTAATTGCAGAGCATTTCCAACATATCTTATTGGCAAATTACAAAATTTGTTTGGTTTAGTTAGTGTGGGGGTGTCATATCTAGGGAGTTCCTAAGACGAACGAGGGGATCTATTTTGAAAAAGCATCAATTCGACAGGCTCAATGATCTCAGCGGTTGCTGAGCTTGTCGAAGCACCGTGTTTTTAAACACTTGAACTGAGCGTCGTCGTAGTACGCTCAATGTCCACATTATTTCATCACTCTGACAGTTAACCTCAGAACTGCTCCAATGCCACTTCCACGTTCTCTGCTGGTAAATTACACACCTTGTCTTTACATACATATATCATAGTGCCGTCTGTTAGCTTGCCTTCTAATAATGGCAAGTTCTCCGCTGTACCACCAAGGAAAAGAGCATTCGGTAGGTAGTGCGATTGCATTTGTTGTGCTAATTTACTTGCATCTTTGCCTACTATAGCTACTTCGTATATCCCGTGTTGTAGCTTACCAACTAACTTTGCCCAGTTGGAATGGAAGCTGGGACTACGCTCTATCCCGCTTAACATAGTGGCTGCCATATCTTCCGCTTTCTTTATGTAATCATCTTTGTAGAGTATATGCCCCAAATCGAATAGCAGATGCGCCACCACAGAGTTAGAAGCAGGAATTACATTGTCTTGTAGCTCCATAGTTTCAGCAGCCAATGGAGTGTCCTTAGTGCTTTTGTAGAAGTAGAATCCAGTCGCATCGTCAAGGAAATTGCTCTTGATATTCTCCATCAATTGCTCAGACAAATCGAGCCATTTCTTATCAAAAGTCGATTGGTATAAATCAATATATGCTCGAGATAGCAAGGCATAATCATCCAAAAAGCCATTGATTTTGCTCTCACCATTCTTGTATGTTCGATTCAAACTGCTATCGCTATTCATCAATTTTGATTCGACAAACTCGGCGTTCCGTAGAGCTAATTGCAAGTATTTATCATCACCAAAAGCTGTGTAGGCAGTCACCAAACCACTAATCATCATGGCATTCCACGAAGTGATAATCTTATCATCAGTGCTTGGTCTTATTCTTGTGTCTCGGTGAGCCATCAGTTTTCTGTGGGCTGATTGCATTGCTTCAGCTACCTTGGCAGAATCCAAATCATTTTGTTCACTGAACTCACTCAGCGTCCAATTGAAGTGGAGTATATTCTTTCCATCTTCCCAATTACCTTCCTCAGTTAGACCATAGTAGCTTTCCAGCAAATCGAACTCGTCTTTGCTTAGCAGTTTGTATATCTCATCGTATTCCCAGACATAAAACTTACCCTCTTCGCCCTCGCTATCAGCATTCAGAGAGGAGTAAAAGCCACCCTCATCGGACATCAGCTCACGCTCTGCAAACTCCACCGTACCGCTCACAATCTGCTCGTAGAACTCATTCTTATCTGCCTTATAAGCATTGGAATAAGTACTGAGCAGCTGTGCATTGTCGTACAGCATTTTCTCAAAGTGGGGAATCATCCAAGCCATATCCGTAGCATAGCGATGGAAACCACCACCCAGCTGATCATAAGTGCCGCTCGTACCCATAGTTTCCAGTGTCAGCACCGCATTGTCATAAGCTGGTTGGCTTTTTTCCAGATAGCTGTATTGCTGCAAAAAATCCCACACCGAGGGCATTGGGAACTTCGGTGCACCACGCATACCGCCATACTCCGAGTCAAGCTTACCGTCCACAGTGTCATACAGATTGGAATAGTCCCAATCTTTTCTCTTCGGTTGACTCACCAAATCGCCCACCTGTTCTTTCAGCCCATTCTCAACCGCTACGGCATTAGTTATAATTTTGTCATAATTATTAGCGTACATATTGCTAATCTGTTCCAGCAACCGCATCCAGTCTTCTTTGGGGAAGTAAGTACCAACAAAAAACGGGCGACCATCGGGCAGGGCAATGGCATTGAGCGGCCAGCCACCACGCCCATTTATCATCAATGCCGCGTTCATATACAGATTGTCGATGTCGGGACGTTCCTCGCGGTCAACTTTTATACAGACGAACTTCTCGTTCATCAGCTTAGCCACCTCCGAATCGGAGAAGGATTCCCCCTCCATAACGTGGCACCAGTGGCAAGCGGCATAGCCAATGCTCACAATAATTGGCTTGTTCTCCTTCTTGGCTTTTGCTAACGCCTCGTCGCCCCAAGGGTACCAATCCACAGGGTTGTGGGCGTGTTCGAGTAAGTAAGGGCTAGTCTCATCTATCAATCTGTTCGTGTTTTTCATTTCGTTTTTCCTCGGTTCATCATTACTATTGCAAGCTGCAACAACTGTAAGTAGAACGATTAGAATGGTAATTGCTTTTGTCATATTCGAAGTTAATGAAATGGAGTAAGAAATGGAAGTGGGGTGGGTTAAGATAACAATTATACCCTGTTTAGGGTATGTGCCATCTTCCAAATTTTCCTTATATTGGTTTTATAACATTTGAACAAACACCTAAAATAATTGCCTCAACAAATAGACATATTAGAAAACGAAATAGTAAGAAAATATCCCAATGTTCTGGATATGCTTCTGTTCGACCGTACGACCAGAAATAATATAATATGGGCAACGGATAATTATCAGAATTTAGGTGATGAATATCGATTTGACCAACAGATAACTGGAGATAATGCCAAGAGTTCACAAAGACAAGTTACTACAAAAGTCGAGGACCAAAGACAAAGCCGAGATATTTACTCCTTTGTGGATATGCAACGCACAAGTAAATCTAATTGATAACGCTTGGTTCGGAAGAAAGAATGTGTTCAATCATGAATTAACAGAAGAGAAAGATTCACTCCGATGGAAAACAAACCACAACAAAGTAGAATTTCCAGAAGGGAAAACTTGGAAAGATTACATCAAGAGTACTCAGCTGGAAATCACGTTTTTTATAATATACAAGGGGTGTATGTATAAATTATTTTTCTGTTTTTTCAGTTACTCTGTTACTCGTTTTCACAAAAATTCAGGAAAGCAAAAAGGGAACTTGCTCCCTTGCTGAATAGCTCTTTTTTTAGAGAGGTACACAATTCTCAAATTGAGACTGCCACAACATATCAGTAAATTGATAAGTCTCGCAGTGACATTAGTAATTACTGTTGGGCTCTTTACTTCACTACACTAATCCTAACTTTCTTTTTCTTCAGCTTAGTATTATTGGTTTTCTCTACTGCCTTGCTTGCTATGTTGGCGTGTACACTTACGTAAGAGCAGCCCTCTTGTAGTTCTATTACGCCAAGTTGGTCTTTGTCTATCTTGCCTTGCTTCATAAACAGACCTGCTATGTCGCCTTTGGATATTTTCTCGCGTCTTCCACCAGTTATGTATAGAGTCACCCATCTGACTGGTGCCGGCTCGTGTGAGGGCTGCAGATCGCCTACCGTTATTTCTTCTGGAGCTATGTCCTGTATGTATTCCGGTAGTTCTTCGCCCGTCCAGTGGAGTATGTACGCTACTCCGTCGGTGTTCATCCGTGCAGTACGTCCGTTCCTGTGTAAAAATTCGTTGTATCGCAGTGGCAAGCGGTAATGTAGAATAAACGCAAGTTCGGGAATGTCGAGCCCACGAGCAGCCAAATCGGTTGCCAGTAATAGCTGTGTAGTTCCATTCCTGAATTTGATCAGTGCTTGTTCCCTGTCAAGTTGCTCCATATCTCCGTGGAAGCACTCGTGCGAAATGTCACAATCATCCAGAAATTCACTGACGTCATATAGCTCATCTTTGAAACTACAGAAGATAATGCCAGGTTTTGGGCCAATGTGAGCAAGTGTTTTTTCCAGAGAATTTAACTTATCTCTGTCGGGTGCAAGTACCGTTTTGATAGCCAGCTGAGGAACACCCTCATCAGCATAGTTGATGAATACTGGCTTTTGCAACCCCACGAACTTCGGTATCTTATTATCACGAGTAGCTGATGTAAGAATCCTCTGCTTTACATTAGGCAGCGATTCTATTATATCCATCATATCATCTTCGTAGCCCATTTCAAGCGATTTGTCGAACTCGTCTAACACAAGTGTTTTGATATGATCGAGCGAGTAAGTATCCTTGAAAAATCTATCGGCTATACGTCCCGGAGTTCCGATTAGAATAGCTGGTAAGTGCTGCAAATCGAGCTTATCTTGCGAGCCAGCACGACCACCATACACAGCATTCACCTTGAACCCCGAACCCATATCCCGAGCTACTTGTAACAGCTGCTGTGCCAACTCACGCGAAGGCACTATTATTAGAATCTGAATCTCCGTATTCTCTGGGTCTAATGTCTCTATTAGCGGCAACAGAAACGCCAGAGTTTTACCAGTACCAGTAGGGGAGAGCAATACTACATCGGACTTCTTCCTTATGTTTCTACCTGCCTCCAACTGCATTGGGTTCAGCTCTTCTATCTCAAATTTTTCGAGTATAGATTTGGTAAGTGGGTTGCTTGTGTTTTCGTTGTTTGACATTTTGTGTTCGTGTTTTTGAGTTAGTTTTCTAATATTATTTAGTAAGACATTCTTACAATTTTTTCTACGTCATCAGGGGTTAGATTCTGATGCTCTCCAAGACCCTCAATGCCTCGTTCTGTAAATCTTTTTGAGATTTCTTCAGCGGTACCTTCATATTCGTCAGTGTACTTAGAAAGTTTAGTGTCTATTCCCATCTCGTTAAAGAATGCCTCTGTTCTTTTGATTGCAGCTCTTGCTTTATCTTCCGTAGATCCATCTGTAATATTCCAAACACGCTCGGCATATTGAGCGAGCTTTTCTTTTTTCGTATCGAGATTATATTCATAATGGCTCGGTGCTATAATAGCTAGGGTTCTCGCGTGGTCAATGCCATAAAGAGCGGTTAGCTCATGACCCATAGCATGTATTGCCCAATCAGTAGGAACTCCTTGCTTGATCAAACCATTCAAAGCTATAGTACAACTCCACATAAAGTTAGAGCCAGTTGTGTAATCTGTTGGGTCTTCCAAAACTTTTGGAGCAACTTCTATTAGGGTTTGCAATATACTTTCCGACAATCTATCTTGGAGACTGGCTCCAATAGGAAATGTAACATACTGTTCCAATACGTGAGTAAAGGCATCAGTTATTCCGTTCACCAATTGTTTGTGAGGTATTGAGTGTATTACTTGTGGATCGAGCACCGAAAACACTGGGTATAATCCTGAGCCACCCATGACTAGTTTTTCTTTTGTTTCTTCTCTTGTTATCACAGCACCTGAGTTCATCTCAGACCCAGTAGCAGGTAAGGTCAGCACAGTTGCAAAGGGCATCCCCTCATCTATAGGAATTTTGTTGGTTAGTATTTCCCATGGCTCTTCACCTTCGTATAGGGCAGCAGCAGAAAGGAATTTTGTTCCGTCTATCACTGAACCTCCACCTACAGCAAGTAAATAAGTGATATTCTCTTCTTTGATTACTTTTAGTGCTTCCATAAGGACAGAATATTCTGGGTTTGCAGGAATGCCTCCAAACTCCAAGACGTTGTGATTTTGAAGTGTTGCATTTACTTGCTCATAAATTCCGTTCTTTTTGATACTTCCCCCACCAAATAGCATCAATACTTTGGCATCTTTAGGGATTTCGTTTGCTATGTTTTCTATTTGTCCTTTACCAAATAATATTTTGGTTGGATTCTTAAATTCAAAATTGTTCATGTCTACTATTTGTTTGTTTTTATAATTTTATCTTCGCCATTCGAAAAGACTTAAAAAAGGCTTAACGTTTGTTTTGTGTCTTATGACGTTATACATTTCTTTTTCATTGAATATATCTATCCTTTAAAGTTGTTGACCAGGTGATGGTCAATTGAATAAACTTCTTTATGATTCTCTTTCCCTTTAAGATAAAATTTCCCAAGACTTGTAAAAGGCCAGGGTTCCTTTGTGCTATGTTTAAGCGACTCTGAGAAAACCAATGACCGTTTGACTTGACGAGTCAAACCTTCTAACCGGGCTGCAAAATTCACGGCATCACCTATAATCGTATAGTCTGTTTTAAAGTGAGAACCCATATTACCTTCAATAACTGATCCTTGAGCAAGCCCAAATCCAGAATTAAGTAACTGCAGTGGTGAATCTTCTGACGAGTTTTTGTGTAAAGTCTGCAATTCTTCTAATATTTCTAGACATGAATGTATGGCATTGTCCGCTTGCGAAGTATCAAAATATGCCATTAACCCATCACCCATAAATTTGTTAACTTCGCCTCCTTTTTCAAGGATTATGCGACTACAAATTTCAAAATAGGTGTCCAGGACTAATAGAATACTATCTGTTGGCATTTTTTCACTAATTGAAGTATAGGAGAGGATATCTGCAAATAAAATTACTTTTTCTGCTCTGACAGGTGTAGCATATAGAGGGTTTATACCTCTGTTCAATATTTTTAGAATAGTAGGTTGCGTATAACGCGCTATAATGGAATGCGACTCTACAACGGTTTGTAACAAAATCTTAATTGGGCGTAATAAATCATCAACATTATTATCCAGATTGATAGTTCTCATAGACCATTTAGGAAAAAGTCGTTTGCTTACGTTATATTCTGTCTTAAGTCTCAGAACTTCTTTATGCCTAGGGTCTTTGCCAATTTTTAGATAAAGCCGATCAACGTCTTTTTCATCTCCCTCAATAATCTGGAAAAACAATTTTTCGAAGCAAACTAATGTGCCAGTAATATTAACTTGCTTATTATTTTCACTAGAAATAATACCAATGGTTTCAATTTCTTTAGATGAAAGTGTATTAGTAATTCTACTAATATATGTTATCCTTTTCATTATTTACCTTTTGTCATTCCTAGCTCTCTTCTCAGTATTTATACAATTTCGGATATATTGCTTATTTACTAGTTATCAAAACTTGTAAATTTTGCAAGTTTTGATAATTCTAACTAAATACTTCCCGGTTCTTTTGAGTTTTTAGTTTGCAGTGCATTCAAAAAATTACGCAAATACTGATCCATAAATGGACGGTATGATTTGTGTCCTGGTCTTCGGAAAAAGGAGCTTAACTCATGTGGGCTAATCTTCTTATCCGTCAGTGCGAATAATTCTATTATGTCATCGGACTTCAAATCCAATGCTATTTTTAGCTTTCGGAGTATAATATTATTGGTCAGCCGATCTTCGGGTTCGGGTTGTGGGCCATCTCTTTTTCCTCGTTTTTCTATTATCAATCCGTTGAGGAAAGTCGCCATTTCCCTATCGCTCATCTCAGCTAAATCGAGGTCGTCGTCTTTCCTAAACCAGTCGAATAAGTCAGCTTCTTCCACGTCTGAACCGGCTAGTTTGAATAGTTCGATTATCTTGGAATCACTGTAGTCGAAGAGGTATCGTAATCTTCGTAATATATCGTTGTTAGTCATTAATCAATTATCTTCTTTTGTTATTATAGAATATAGCGAATTTTTTTATTTCAAACTATCCACATGTTAATTAATATCAAAGTAATTGTGACGATAATAAAAAAGTGAAAGGCTGTTATTAATTATGAGGGTTGGAAGACATGAGATTAAAACCTTACTAAGTTTTCCTAAAAACAATACCCAATAATTTCATATATTGCAGTGCATTTTAAACCCATATCTAAACAGACAATGTATGAAATCAATATTAATAGTTCTAATAACACTGCTATCACTAAGCATAACAACCCAAGCAACAGCTAATGCAAAACCCCTCCAAGGCCAGGCAAAAATAGACTCACTACTTGCCGAACTACCAAATGCAAAGGGTGATACTAATGAGGTAAATCTGGAATTGCAACGTATCTCGCAAGTATGGGTAATATTTATACTTTTCAATCGGACTACCCCAAAGCCCTAGAGTATTTTGGAAAAGCATTAAAGATAACTGAAAAAATTGGAAATAAAAGGGAAAAGCAGTTTGCCTAGGGAATATGGGGAATATCTATCGTCGTCAATCAGACTATCCCAAAGCCCTTGAGTATATTGAAAAGGCATTAACAATCAATGAAGAAATTGGTAAGCTGAATGGCAGGAGTTTTGTTTTAGGTGTGTTAGCTGAGGCTTATAAACAAAAAGGGGAAATGGGAAAAGCGTATGATGCCCTTGAAGAACATCACAAGCTTAAAGACTCTGTCTTCAATCAAGAAAACAGTGACAAAATAGCAGCTTTAGAAAAAGCTAGAGAAGACGACCTAAAGCAGAAAGAAATAGAAAAACAGAAGCTGAAGATAGCAGAACAAGAGAAGAGAGAAAAGCTAATTCTTTACTTTTCCATTGGTTTTATCATTGTGATGGCTGTGGTTATGTTTATAATCTATAGACTGCTGAAGCGCTCAGACAAGCTGTTGTACAATGTACTGCCAGTCAGCATAGCCAAGCGATTGAAGAAGAGAGAACATCCAATATCAGACTACTTCACACAAGCATCTATTGTGTTTATTGATATAGTAAACTTCACAGAGCTGGCTAAGGATGAAGACCCACGAAAGTTAGTCGAAGCTCTCAATGCTATTTTCATCAGCTATGACACTATTCGAACAAGTATGGCTTGGAGAAGATAAAGACCATAGGCGATAGCTATATGGCAGCAGCTGGTATACCGGAAGTACAGAAAGACAACACCCACAGAGCCGCACAAATGGCACTAGAAGTAAAACAGCTGATGAGTGACTACAGAACAGCCGATGGCACCAAGATAGAAGTCAGAATTGGACTGGACTGTGGCCCAGTAGTAGCAGGAGTAATTGGTGAGAACAAGTTCATCTATGACATGTGGTCAGATGCAGTAAACACAGCCAGCCGCATGGAAACATCATCGGAAGCAGGTCAAGTGCACATAACCGAACGATTCAAAGAAGCTGTAAGTGAATACGAGGAGTTTGAGTACGTAGAGCGAGGTGAGATAGAGATAAAAGGCAAGGGTAAGATGAAGACATATTATATTGAGGAGAGGAAGGTGGAGGTAGTCTGATTTAGTAAGTACGTTGTGCTTGTACTTTGACAGGCTCAATGACCAAGATACTTTTCTACGGTTCTATTTATCTCAAACCCACCTAAATCCTCCCTGATAAGGGAGGACTTCCAAGGATTAAATCACTGTGAATGTGCCGCTGTCAACCCAGCCGATTTCGCCATTGTCCAATCGGATTTTTCTCCAATCGCCGACGGAGTCTAAGACTTGCATTTTCACTCCTGCGTGGAGGATGAATAGGTCTTGGCTCTGTGAGTCGGGTGAGCTTTTTACGTAAGTACTCTGCTCTGTGAGTATGGCAAATTCTTTTACATATTCGTTTTGATGTGAGCTAAATGCTAAATACGATGTTACGATTGATATTACTAAAGTAGCAAATATCATTGCTACTGATAGCTTTTTGATTGCTGTGCTTCGGCTGTATATTAGCAGCCCAGCGAATACGAATAGCACCCAAACGAAGCCAACTGTCCACCAACCCCAACTTGAGGAGTTTTGCAAATTGCGGAGTGCGTCTATCCAATCTACTATGAATATTTGCTCTACTCGTTCTACTTTGTCTATGGTTTTTAGTCGAGCTATAGTTAGATTGTGGTCTATGTCTTCGTTGTCACTTAGCTTGTCGGCTCTTTCGTAATTGAGTATTGCGTAGGCGATATTGTCAGTTTTATAATAAGCATTCGCTAAGTTGTAATAAAGCTCAGCAGAGGCATTTCCTTGGTCTAGTATCTGCTCATAAGTATTAATGGCGTCCGAATATTGCTTGTTGCTATATTGTTCGTTGCCTTTTTGAAATAGATCATCGGAGGCATTAGCAATTAACAAAAATGGTATAAATAATATGGCTATGATTATGTTTTTCATTTTATACCTCGCTCTATGCTTGTTATCACATTAGTCGATTTATCATAAAGTTCCTGCATCTTTCCTGTGGTGTCACCACCTGGTGAATAGCGAGCGAATTCCGATTCTTCTAATGCAGAAATAAATTTGTCGATTGTATCTTCATCTATCGCTATATCGTTTAATTTTTGGCGAACCATATCTTTGTTTAACTCTGATACTGGTATGTTCAGCTTGTCAGAAATATAGCCCCATAATGCTTTTGTTATCTCTTCGTAAAAGTCAGAACTGTTGTTCGATTTCAGTGCAGTTCCTGCTGCTGCTAAACGTTTCTTTGCTAATTTATTTGCTCTTTTGTTTTTTACTAATTCTGTGTTGTCGTCTTCTTTTCTACGTTTTGCTATTATGATGAACAAGATTAGGAATAAGAAGAATGGTAGCATTATCAATGCATAGAATGATGGAGTACCAAAAAATCCACCATGATTTTTGTCTTGTAGTTCGGTGTCCGATTTTATGTATCGGATATCTTTCCCTATTAACTGAAGCTCTTCGCGGCTGACACCGGATACATTGCTTGTGCCGTCATATTCTCCTTTGCCAACGGTTATTAGAAACTCTTCTGATGAGAGAGTCTTATATGTTTTGGAGCCCAAATCGAAGTAAGAAAAAGTAACTGGTTCTATTTTATATTCACCAGGTGTACGGGGAATGATAAGATATTCGAATATCTTCTCGCCAGACATACCAGCAAGTGACAACCGTGAGTTGTCGGCAGTTTTTGGGTCGAATGTCTCCATATCGGGTGGTAGATTGATATTCGGTGCGTCGAATAGCTTTATGTTACCTTTGCCGTTTATCTTTACTTTCATTGTTATTGGCTCATTGGCAACTGTTTTAGTGTTATCTACCCAGGCTTCCATATCGAATTTGCCAACTGCACCGTTAAAGCCATTTGGTGCTCCTTCGGGTAGTGACTTTACGTTCACAGTTATTGGTGATGAGCTTAGGTTGTACTCAAAGTCTTTGTAAGAGCCACGGTTGAAAAAATCATCGAAAATACTTCGTCTACTTCTTTGCTGACCGCTTGTTCTTAGTCTTACTACTGTCTTAAACTCATAAGGCTCAACAGTTAATTTACCGCTTTGTTGAGGGAAAAGCACGACTTGCTTTAGGTTAGCTACTCGAAACCAAACGCCATTAACTTGCTCTCGTTTCCATTGTAATTCACCTAAGTCTATTTCCTGACTCCAAAATCCATTAAGTACAGGTGAACTTTCTAATTCTAATCCAACTATATTCAAATCAGCATTTTGATACAGCTTAAAGGATGCGGTTACTTGCTCACCCACATATACATCACGCTTAGAAACATTGGTGCGTAGGTATAGATTATCCTTGATAATATCAATCGCATCGCCTTTCATTTTCTTTTCGCGTTCTGCTTCTTGCTGACGTCTTTGTTTTTCAGCTTCCGAAGGTTCTACAACTCTTAACTTTATAGAGTTAGAACGTAGTCGTTTGCCTTCTACTTGTATAGTGGCTGGCTTTATGTCTATTGTGCCTGTTTTTGTTGCTTTCAACACATAGGTGAAGGTTAGTGCTCTGCTGTAACGCCCATTAATTATCTGAGTGCTACTCGATTGAGATGGTCCTTGGAGCACTTCCATACCACTAAAGCTGGGTGGTCTAAAGTTAGACGCATCGGTGTCAACACTAAATTGTATTCGAAAAGGCTCACCTTCTATCACAGGATTGCTCGACACTGCCGCAGTGAAGTTTTGTGCTATAATAGATGCAGTAGCAGTTACTAATAGTATCAATAGCAGATAAGTTTTCGTAAATCCTCTCATTACCAATTCTTTCCAGTTTTTTTGTCGTCAGATTTAAGTTTTCTCATTTTCTTCTGCAGCTTTTTCTCCTCTTGCATCATAGCTTGAAGTATTCTTTCAGCATCTTTTTTAGAGATTTTGTTTTGCTGCATTTGTTTCTGAGCCTTGTCGCCATCTTTTGGTTTTTCTTTGTTTTGCTGATTGCCCTGACCATCTTTGTTTTGTTGGTCTTGATTTTCTTTCTGATTCTGCCCGTCTTGCTTGTCTTTGTCTTGCCCGTTTTGATCTTTATTCTGATCTTCGTTCTGACCATCTTTGTTTTGTTGGTCCTTGTTTTGGTCACCATTTTGATCTTTATTTTGTTCTTGCTTGTCCTTTTGTTCTTGCTGATCTTTGTTCTGGTCCTGATTATCTTTGTTTTGCTGTTCTTGTTTTCTAAGCATCTCTCTTGCATAAGCTAAGTTATACTTAGTTTCAGGGTCTTTAGGGTTGTTTTTCAGTGATTGTATATAAGCATCTATACTTTCTTGGTACTTTTTGTCTTCCAAGAGAGCATTACCCATATTGTGATATATATTTGCCAATTCACTTTTTGAGAAATTGGAATGTGCAAGCTCCTCAAATTCTGTTTTTGCCTCTTCGTAATTTCCTTGTTTGTATAGTGAGTTTGCCAAATTGTATTTTGCAATGGAGGAATTTGGGTCTTCTTCCAATGACTTTCTATAATCTATTTCTGCGTCTTTGTATTTGTTGCTTTTGTATTTTTCATTTCCTTCATAGATGAACTTTTTTGGTTCTTCTGCTTGCAAAGCAGTAACTCCAAGCAAAAGCAATATTATTATATTTATTTTACTCATTGTTTTCACCTACTATTTTTCTTAAAGTTAATCGCTTGTTCTTTCTATTGCTCACTAACATTTCTATCAGAAGTAGCAGCAAAGCAAACCCGAATAAATATTGAAATCTATCTTCGAAGTCAGTGAATACTTTAGCTTCAAATTCTGTTTTTTCCATCTCTGATATATCGGCAAGCAAGTCTGATAGATTGACTTCACCACCTGCTGCACGGACAAATTTGCCATCAGCAACTGAAGCTAATTCTTGTAGCATATTTGCGTTTAGTTTAGATACTACAGTTGCCCCGCTGTTATCTTTTATAAACCCTTGGGGTCTTCCATTTATGTAACGTGGTATTGGGCCACCTTCTACAGAGCCCATACCGATTGTGTGGACTGTTATGCCTTTTTCAGCAGCTTCTTCTGCTGCTCCGAGTGCGTCGTCCTCGTGGTTTTCACCGTCGGTAATTACTATCAATACTTTGTTCACTTCTTCATCTTCAGAGAATGATTTCATACCTAATTCTATTGCGCTACCTATTGCCGTTCCTTGCTTCTCGATCATATCTGTACTCATTGACGACACCATCAGCTTTGCTGCCGAATAATCAGTAGTGAGTGGAAGCTGAAGAAATGAATCACCTGCGAATAAAACGATGCTAATCTTATCTTGAGAGAGTTCGCTAATCATTCTGTTTATAGCTGATTTTGCTCTTTCTAACCTGTTGGGCCTAATATCTTCTGCTAACATCGAGTTGGATACATCAACTGCTATCACTACTTCTACGCCTTCTCGCTTAACTTCTTTCATCTTAGTTCCAATAAGAGGGTTAGCTAATCCGACTACCATAGCAGAGAATGCTACAGCTATTAAAATAAATTTGAAGCTGTTTTTGAATGTAGAAACATTAGGCGATAGTCGCTTGAGGGCTTCAGTACTGGCGAATGAATTCAGTAATTTCTTTCTTTTTGCTCTGTAAACAAGATACACCAATACCAGTACAGGCAGTGCACCATGCAGATATAAATATATTTCGTTTTCTAGTTTAAGCAATTTCTTATTATCTATTTTTTTTGTTTAACAAACTTAAAAAATTAAAGTTTCTTTAGTCAGTATTTGCAACATTATATAACGAATAACAGATATCATTTGTTATACTTTAATATGAAAAATCTAAATTTAATAATACTAATTCTCATAGTTCCCTTATTGCTTTCAGGGCAAACTGGATATGAATCCAACTCACTTTACGTAAAATTTGATAATGGTGGTAAACAGACATCATTGCTCAGTGCGAGTAATAATGGTTATATGTCACTGCCACTAATCAATGACAAACTATTCAGAAATGTTGATTTGACACCGAGAGGCGACTCATTATTGAATGAATTAAGAAACGTGAGAAGGGTTATATTTCCAGGAAAAGTGGATATTGCAAAAATATCGAGCATACTGAACAAGGACAAGTCAATTATATATGCGGAGAGAATTCCCAAGGCAGAATTGCTAATAGGTGAATCAGATGATCCACAATTAGGTAGTCAATATCATTTGTTTATTACTCAGATTGCCGAATCATGGGAGAACCTAACTGGTGATACAGTTTTAGCTGGTGTAGTTGATACGGGGATTGATTTTGAGCATGAAGACTTAGCTAATACGAATTGGGTTAATCCTGGCGAAAGTGGATTGGATGAGAATGGAGATGACAAGAGAACAAATTTGAGAGATGATGATGGCAATGGTTACGTTGACGATTGGAGGGGATGGGACTTTGGCTCTGAAAGTGGGAAGGATAATGATCCTACCTTTGCTAATGACCACGGAGTTCACGTAGCTGGTATAGTAGCTGCCGAAGTGGACAATGGTATTGGTGTAGCAGGAGTAGCTCCAAGAGTTAAATTATTGAATGTAAAAATTGGTTCGGACAATGGTTTGGATAGATCAGTTTATAACCAGTTCGAAGGATTGCTATACGCTGGAGCTATGGGCTGCCGAGTAATTAATTGTTCATGGGGTTCATCTGGTTATTCGCAAACGGATGCAGATGTAGTCAGATTAGTAAATGAAATGGGAGCTCTTATTGTTGCTGCTGCAGGTAATAATGGCTCTGATTTAAAGTTCTATCCAGCAGGGTATGACGGTGTGCTTTCTGTAGCTTCTACGGCTGATGATGATAGAAAATCTGGTTTCTCGAACTATCACACTTCTGTAGGTGTTTCGGCACCAGGAAGTTTTGTTTTAGCAACTACACCTAACAGCACATATGATTATAAAAGTGGAACTTCTATGGCATCGCCAGTTGTAGCTGGTGTAGCGGCAGTACTTATGTCAGAATTCCCAGAATATAATGCTGAAGAAATCAAGCACTTGATAATGGTTAACGCCGATGATATTTCAGATCTTAATAGTAGCTTCAATGACAAGATTGGTAGAGGAAGGGTAAACTTAAGAAAAGCTTTAGAAAGAGTTAATCTGAAATCCGTTGCTCTAGATAGTTATGGAATAATAAATCTCAATGGTGCTGAGAATATTCTTCCTGAGGATAATATTAGTATTGATTTTGAAATGAGAAATATACTTGGTGACCTAAGCAATGTCGATGTGATTATCGAAGGCGATGAGTTATACCCATTCGTATTGGAAGAATCTTCTTATGAATTTGAATTTATCGAATCTGGAGCTGATTTCAGTATAAACGGTGTAAACATTGAAATATCCGATAATGTCCCCAATGACTATGAGTACACAATTACTTTAGATGTATATAGCGATGCCCAGTTTGTTAATAAGCTTTATGTTACTTTTAGTGTTAACCAAACATATATAACAATGAGAAGTGAAGGAATTTCTGTAACATTGAATAGTAATGGTAATATAGGATTTAACGATTTCCCGAGCAATTTGCAAGGTGAGGGCTTTACTTTAAACAATAGAAATATGATGTTTGAAGGTGGACTAATGCTTACACAAAGGATTAGCACTAATGATAGTGTCTATGTTGCTGATGTTATAAGAAATAGCAGTGGCGGAAAGGAAAGAGATTGGATTAGAGAAAAGAGAATAACTACGAATGATAAAGATGGTACTATCTATTCGGAAGCAAAATATACGGATAAACCAGAAGGGTTCGGTAATACAAATGTTAATGCTTTAGGAATCACTGTAAACCAAAAGGCGTATATAGTACCAGAACATCCCAATTCACTCATTTTGGAGTATGAGTTAACTAATAATAGTGATGTTGATTTAGATTCAATCTATGCAGGACTCTTTTTCGATTGGGATATTAGTTATGGTGGTGCTGATGATATAATTTATTATAATGAAGAAGAAAATGTAGGGATTGCTGAAATTGTTGGGGAAGAGATCAGCCCAAAGGTTGCGGTAAAGCTTCATAGTGGCCAAGAGCAGAATTTCTACGCGTTCAATAATGATGGAGCTGATAATTCCATAACAGTTTACAGCTCGTTCGATGATTTTTCAAAAAGATCAGCTATGACTAATGGAATTGGCAGAAAGACTAGTGTGGTTCGCGATGCCTCAATGTATAGTGGTGCTGGGCCATTTTTGATTCCGAGTAAGAAATCAGTTGTACTACAAATGAGTATAAATGCAGGAACAATAAAGGAAGAAATTATAGAAACTTCAAATGAGATAGATAATAAAATAGATGACTTGACTGTATTTACTAGTGTAGAGGATAACACAAATATAACAATTGATGCAATTTCACCCAACCCAGTTTATTCTAACGGAGAGGTGAGTGTTATGATAAACTGTGATAAGCAAATGAATGCAAGTTATGCTATATATGATAATCGAGGAAGAATAGTCAAAGAATTTGGAAATGAAACCTTGTACAATGGCTACAAATTGATAAAATTTAGTAGTGAGGGTTTATCTTCTGGAATGTACCACTTTGGTGTAGTATGCGAAAATAAACTAGTCAGTATCCCTTTCGTTATAGCCAATTGATAGGACCTCTTTTGTAAGCTTTTGAACAAGAGCTTTCATTTTTTCTTTATTATCATTATTCAATACACCATCTGCAGTGTTTAGTATTTTGATTTTCCCATTGTTCAATTCAGCTAAAATTATTTTCATATTAGCAGAATTCAAATCCCTATCCAAGATACCATATAGATAATATTGTACATCAAACTGGCTGAGCATTTTTAACTCTGACGCCGATGCAGGAGATGAATTTTCGACCATATATATTTTGAATATGGCATACATAGAATCACGAGTAGCTATATCATAAATAGCATAATTGTCAGATTCTATGGCAGCTTCGTATATCGATTCGGATGCATAGTATGATGTTACTGATTTATTTGTAAAGAGCTCCCAGTTAAATGGGATATTATTATTGTTCATTATGAACCCACCTACAACTAGAGAGCCGGCTGGCTTTAATTGAAATTCCTTGGGTTGGTGCTGGTAAATTGTAGTATCTCCAATTACATTCATAGTTGCCCTTTGGAATGCCTTTACTAATGCTATGTCATATACTTGCTTTCCATCTTGAATGTGGTGAATTGCAGCATAGCCAAAGCCGATTTTATCATTACCATCACTGTTAGTTAGTGTTATGTTTGCTCTTAACATATTATGAAGTACATCTACACTTGCGTAGCAAGTGAATTGGGCTTCTACCTGTCTTGCTAAATCTTCGTAAGTATCATTCGAGTCAGCTTCAACTATGGCTTTAGTTCTAACAGAATCTGGAACAGTATGATGTTCTGTAGTCATATCAAGCGAGAACTTTAGAGCAGAATAAATACGCTTTGGTGCTATTGAGTCAGCCCCAACACCTTGCTGTACAGAACCAACAAATATATCGTTAGAAAATAATGAAAGTGGTATTAAAGTGATTGATAATATTAACTTTGTAAATAATCTCATTTGCTCAATACTGTCATTTTGAATTTATTATAGCTGTAAGTGTTGACTATATCATTGTGAGTTAGCCAACCTTTTCTTGCCATACGGATACCGTATTTTACGTGCTTAAGTCCCCTTAAGTTATGCGCATCGGGGTTGATTGCTATTTTTACTCCCTTTTGCTTTGCATAGCCAAGCAGTCGCCAATCTAAATCTAATCGATATGGATTAGCATTTATTTCTATTACTGTTTTGTGTTCAGCTGCGGCATCTATAACAGCCTTTTGATCTATTTCATAACCTTTTCTTCTAAGTAATAATCTTCCAGTAGGGTGACCAAGTATTGTGGTGTAAGGGCTCATTACTGCTCTGATAACTCTATCGGTCATATCTTTCTTGCTCATTGTAAAATTTGAGTGAATTGATGCCACGACTAAGTCAAACTTTTCTAATATTTCTTCATCGTAATCTAAGCTGCCGTCATTAAGTATGTCAGATTCTATACCTTTTAATATTTTTATTCCTAAGTCCTTTTCGTTCAGTTCATCTATTTCTTTGTGCTGTGCCAGAACTCGTTCGGGAGATAAACCATTTGCATATACGGCAGTCTTACTATGGTCAGTTATTGCGAAATACGAGTACCCAAGTTTTTTTGCTTCCAGTGCCATTTCTTCTATTGTATTAAGCCCATCACTCCAGTGGCTATGGCAGTGGAGCATTCCCTTCATATCGGATTCTTCGATTAATTTCGGAAGTTCATTAGTATTTGCAAACTGCAATGCTTGTGGCTGCTCGCGTGTTTCGGGTTCTACGTACTGCAATGCCATTTTTTTGTAGAGTTCCTCTTCAGTGGCGATACTTAACTTTTCTTCGCCATCGTAAAGATACACATCATTTACCTTGAAGGCATTACTTCTTAAATCTGAAAAAGCTGATAAATAGCTTTCAGAACAACTTAAGTCGTGTGCTATTAATCCAAAATTATCTTCATTTGCAATATGCAAAACAACAGGCAAAACTTTATACCCATATTTAAACTCTATCTTCTTCTCATCTGATTCAATATTGTGTTCTTTGCTTAGAACTTCTTTGAGTTTATCTAAGTCTTTGGGAATAATTACAAAATCTAGTTTCTCTATAACTTCTAACCAACGGCGAAGCTCACCAGCATAGCTCGCTTTTTTTACAGTATTGCTTTCTTTTATAATTTCTAATATATCTTCAGCAGCTTTGTAGACAGTGTCTAATCTGTACTTGCCCTCGTACCCTGCTGACTCTTCGATTGAATTAAGTATTTGCTGTACAGATTTAGCTCCAAAGCCTTTTATTTTTTCAAGCTCTCCATTCTCTGCCATTTCTTTTAGGGTTGCAACTGAATCAACATTGTGTTGCTCTACTAACTTTCTAGCTTTTCTTGGTCCTACTCCTTTTATCTTGCTAAGTGCTACCATTTCAGAAGGTATTTCTTTGAGTAAGTTTTGGTGGTATTGCATAGTCCCATTTTCGACATAGTCTGTGAGTTTTTCTTGCAATGCTTTGCCTATTCCATCAATTTCCCTAAGTGTGCCTTCTCTTACATGCCTTTCTATATCTATTCTTTCTTCAGATATTAAGTTCGAAGCGTTTGTGTATGCGCGAGTTTTAAAATGGTTTTCACCTTTTAACTCTAACAATTCAGCTACTTCTTTTAGTATTCTTGTAATTTCGTTTCTCATTTCATTTTATCAGGTTTTTTAAGGTTTACTCTACAGTTTCTTATGTTTTTATAGTGTGTAACTATCAGGACTAGTGAGCCAAGGTGAAGTAAGTACACCATAATATAATGGTGATGGAATAGTACACCTAATATAAAAAGCCCCCAGCCAACTGCAAAAGCAGCTTTTATTTTTGGATCACTCGTTTTGCGAGCAGATAATACAGCTGCGAACAGCGCAATGCCAGCAAAGATATAATCGACTATTGGCATTTCGTGTTCAACCAAGTAGAGTGTGTCGGCTGATAGAGTGAACGCAATCGGCAAAGCCAGGCAGTGAATTAGGCAAAGAACTGATGCCACTATTCCTATTTTATCACTAGAAGTTGATTCCAAAATATATAACTATTATCTGTATTGTTGAAGTGTTCAAAAAACGAAATTACAATATTTATGTTTTAATTTTACCACTTTCTGTAACAAAATGCTCCAATAATGGTTCTGACTTGTGTGACGTTCATATCGTCTATAAAAATTTATTAAGTTCGTTTCAACAAAATTTTATTTAATTAAATTTGCAAGGAGTGCTTACTGAACCCAAATCTACTATTTTTTATACAGAAGATGTTATTAACTGAGAACAACTAAGCTCCAAATTCTACAGTTTGGATGCTATTATTTTTCGCTGTAAACACTTATGGAGGGTAGGTTTATGGAAAACACGAAGGATAAAATATATCAAGCTGCAAAAGAATTAATATGGAAAAATGGTATTAGCAAAACCAATGTAGCTGATATATGTGAGGAAGCTGGCGTTAGCAATATGACTTTCTATAGAAAGTATGAAAACAAGTATGAGCTGCTCAAGCAAATAATTGAAGAGAACTACAATGGTTTTAACCGAAAATATGAAGAAATATTCCAAAAAAATCTTCCCTTTAATGAAAAGATTATGGAATTGATATTTGCTCACTCTGAATTATTAAAAGGCATTAGCAAAAAATATATTGATGATATAGCCCATCAGGATAATGTTGAGCTTAAGGAATTTATCCAAAAAAAACATATGATTTACAATGAATCTGTTTTGCAACTTTTAAAACGTGAGCAAAGTAAAGGGAATATAAGAGCAGATGTTGACATTGAGTTTCTTAATTTTTTTAGAAATAATATTATTGAAATGCTCTTCAACCCAAAGCTGCAAAAAATATACCCTGATACAGAGGAACTTATAATTCAATTAATTAAGATGTTTTATTTTGGAGCAGTAAAGCGATAAGTTTAATATTTACTTAATTCATTCTTAATTTTCTTTGTTAAAGAGTTAAATACTAACTCGTAAGAGTGGTCTATTAGCTCACTCATAGATTCATTTGTCATTTCTTCTATGTATATAGTATTCCAATGTTTTTTGTTCATATGGTAACCAGGTATAATTACATCAGGATACTTTTCCCTCAGTTCTATGGCGCGTTGCGGTTCGCACTTAAGGTTCACCCTTGTTGGAAGTGATTTGATATTAGTGAGTGCAAATATTTTGCCTCCAATTTTGAAAGCTAAAGTAGTCTCATCGAATGGAGTATCTTCAGTTACGTTGGGTTTACTAAGGCAATATTCTCGTAATTCTTCAATATTCATATCACTACATATCCAGATCTGGCTGTTTATATAGTTTCATCTCGTTTAGTTCTAATGCCATCAAATTACCTTGTTTGTTTTTTACCTTGGAGTAAACACATCCACCATCGAGGAAAATTATATCTTCCCTTAGGGAACGCTTAATTCGTTTGTATTTTTTTGGAGTATGTCCTACTATTATTCTTTTACCACCTATCTTTGTTTTGTCTATATGCTGGTTTCTAACCCATAGCATTGACTTCTTATCACTTAATGGATTAGGGATATTAAAGTTGAGACCTCCATGAACTAAGATGAAATCTTTTAATTCGATGTAGTGCTCTAATTTCTTAAAAAATTTAATATACTTCTTCTTTATCTCATTTGCTCTGTAAACTCCAAAACTACGTAAGGTTTTGGAGCCACCACTCCAAAGCCATTTGTAATGAAGCTTATCCGATTTCAGCGAGTCTAATAACATGGCTTCGTGATTTCCTTTAAGGCATCTTAGTTTATACCCGTTTTTTTTCATTTGAATAATGTATTTTACTACATTTTTCGAATCAGGTCCTTTGCCAGTATAATCACCTAAGAAATAAATATCATCATCTAAATTGGGTACAATTTGTTGTTCTATCATAGCCACTAGTGTCTTGTAGCAGCCGTGAATATCACCAATTATAAACCTTCTAGACATATGGAAAATATTAGGGTATTTGATTGAAAAATATGATTACAAAATATGCGAAATAAATTATAATCACAACTATTCTACAATTTTATAGATTATATCGAGTTATAAGTGTTAATAAATGTGAAAAAAATTACTTAATATTTCTTAGATTTGTAGAATTTGAAATCTAATAATCTGCTTATATGAACAAAGAGAGTTACGAAAAGTACCAACCAGTAATAGGATTAGAAATTCACGCACAGTTATTAACTGAATCAAAGGCGTTTTGTTCTAGTTCTAGTAGGTTTGGCTCTTCACCTAATACCAACACTGATCCAGTAACATTGGCACACCCTGGTACATTACCAGTGCTGAATAAAAAAGTTGTAGACCATGCTATTATGATGGGGCTAGCAACAAACAGTAATATTAGGGAATGGAACCTTTTTGCTCGAAAAAATTATTTTTATCAGGATTTGCCTAAGGGCTATCAAATATCTCAGCATGACACTCCTATTTGCTACGATGGATATTTGAATATTGAGTTAGAAGACGAAAGCACCAAAAGAATTGGTATAACTCGTATTCATATGGAGGAAGATTCTGGGAAGTCAATTCACGATTTGGACATCGATACATTAGTAGATTTCAACCGTGCTGGAGTAGCACTGATAGAGATAGTGAGTGAACCAGATATTAGAAATTCTGCAGAAGCATACTCTTACCTAACTCAGTTGAAGCAAATATTAGTCTATTTGGGAATTAACACTGGTAATATGGAAGAAGGTGCACTAAGGGTGGATGCTAACGTTTCAGTTATGCCTAAAGGAAGCGATATATTTGGCACCAGAACAGAGATTAAAAACCTAAATAGCTTTAGAAATGTAGAAAAAGCTATTGACTATGAAATTAGCAGACAGATTGAAGTTATAGAATCTGGTGGCGAAGTAAGACAAGTCACTATGCAATGGGATGGAAATAAGAACGAAACGAAAGAGATGAGAACAAAAGAGATGTCTCATGATTATCGTTACTTCCCTGAGCCAGATTTGTCACCACTAGTTGTCAAAGAAGATTGGGTAGAGAGAGTAAGAGCTATGATGCCCGAATTGCCAATGGCAAGAAAGAGTAGAATGATAGATCAGTATGAGTTGCCCAACTATGATGCAGGTGTTTTAGTTGCTGAAAAAGAGGTAGCTGATTATTACGAAAGTGCTGCCAATGAATTAGAGACGAAAGATTCTAATAGCTACAAGCTAGTTAGCAATTGGGTAATGACTGAGATAATGCGTATATTACAAGACCCTGATCTAAGTGTGTCTGATTTGAAAGTGCAGCCAAACAGCATAGCAGAGATAGTAGATCTTATTACCTCTGGCACAATTTCTAATAAGATAGCAAAGGATATATTTGAAGAAGTTGAGCGAGGTAAATCACCAAAAGAAATAGTAGAAGAAAAGGGACTAAAACAAGTTTCTGATACTTCACTAATTGATAAATTGGTGATAGAAGCAATTGAAAACAATCCCGAAACTGTAGAGAGATTCAAAGCGGGAAATGCTAAAGTAAAAGGGTTTTTTGTTGGTCAAGTGATGAAGGGGACTAAGGGCAAAGCAAACCCACAATTAGTTTCTGATTTGGTTGACAAACATTTGGAAGGTTAATTTAATACTAATAGACCAATCACATTAAGTAGAATATAAAACAAAGAAAAAATTAAAAAAATTTGGAGTTAGTTATGGCTAAATCAGCTACTAAAAGCAAAAAGACTGCAAGCGCAGAAGAAAAAAAGAAAAAGAAGGTAACGAAACCTGCTACAAAAAGTAAGGCAAAAACTACATCTAAAAATGGTAAAGCTTCTACTAAGAAGAAAACAACCAAAAAGACTGCTCCTAAATCAAAAAGTAAAGCTAAAAAAGCTGTTACAAAAGAAAAGACAAAGGTTGGAAAAACTTCTAAGTCTAATTCATTGAAAACACACAAAATGACATTTGGTGGTAAGGAAGTAAAAGTACAAATGTACTCGAAGTTTGACTTTAAAGGATATGACAAAGAGCAAGTGATTGATTGGTATAAGCTTCAATTGATGGGTAGAAAGTTAGATGATAAGGCAGCTCTTTATTTAAAGATGGCTAAAGGTTGGTCTTACCACGCACCATTTGCTGGGCATGATGGTATTCAGTTAGCTCTTGGACAAGCTTTTAGAGAGAATAAAGATTATTTATTCCCTTACTACCGTGATTTTATGACATCATTAGCTGCAGGTATGACTCCTGTTGAGATTATATTAAATGGTCTATCGAAAGATACAGACGTAGCTGGTGGTGGTCGTCATATGTCTAATCACTTTGCCAAACCAGAAATAAATGTTCAAAATGTTTCTTCTTGTACAGGTAACCACTCGCTTCACGCAGCTGGTCTTGGTAGAGCAATTAAGAAATATGATGGCGATGAGATAGTATTTTATTCTGGTGGTGAGTCTGCTTGTGCTGAAGGTTATTTCTATGAAGCAATAGCAAGCGCTGATTTAGATAAGGCGCCAGTTGTTTTTGTAATTCAAAATAACCAGTTTGGAATTTCTGTTCCATTGGAACAAGTGTCATCAAACTTAGTTGTATCTGATAACCTCAAAGGCTTCCCTAACACTAAAATAATAGAGTGTGATGGTAGAGATCCATTTGATTCTGACAGAGCTATAAAAGAGGCAATAAAGCATATTAGGGCTGGCAAAGGACCTGCTATTGTTCACGCAGAATGTGATAGAGTTGGTTCTCACTCAAATTCAGACAAACAAGACAATTACAGACCTGAAAAAGAGATAGAGGGTGCTATATTAAGAGACCCACTAATGCAGTTCAGATACAGGTTAATTGAGAAAAAATATTTAACGCAAAAAGAATTAGAAGAGATAGAAGGCGGAATTAAGCAACAGATTTTTGATGCAGCAGACGAAGCAGAAGCTGCACCAGATGCTGATGGTAAAAGCTGGCCAGACTTCATCTATGCTACAGCATTTGCTGGGCCAGATGCAGACACTGAGTATCCTCTTGATACAAGTGCTGAGAATGTAAATCTGATTGAAGGTATTAATAGAACACTAAAGCAAGAATTCAGATCAAATCCTAACACTTACATGTGGGGACAAGACATCGGAAAAGGTGGTGTGTTCAACGTAGTTAAGGGAATGCCAGAGGAATTTGGTCGCGAAAGAGTATTCAACGCAGCTATAGCTGAGGATATGATTGTCGGTACTGCTAATGGGTTTAGCCGTTATCGTGAAGATATTAGAGTTGTAATTGAGGGTGCTGAATTTGCTGACTATTTCTGGCCTGCTATGGAGCAATTCATTGAGTTGACTCATGAGCATTGGAGAACTAGAGGACAAAACACACCAAATGTAACCCTTCGTTTAGCTTCAGGTGGCTATATACAAGGTGGATTGTATCACTCTCAGAATTTAGAAGCTGTATTTACTTCTATTCCAGGAATGAGAGTGGTAACACCTGCGTTTGCTGATGACGCTATGGGTCTATTGAGAAACTGTATCCGTTCAGAAGGACCTACAATGTTTTTAGAACCCAAGTTCTTATACAATTTCAAAGCTGCTGCAGGGCCAGTAAGTGATGAAGACTGGGTAGTACCATTCGGTAAAGGGAAAATTAGAAAAGAGGGTACTGACGTAACTATAGCAACTTATGGAACAGGAGTTCACATGAGCTTGTTTGCTGCCGAAAAATTGGAAGAAGAAGGAAAATCAGTTGAAGTAATTGATCTTCGTTCGCTTTCTCCTTGGGATAAAGACATAGTATTAGAGTCTGTGAAGAAAACACACAGATTGGTAGTAGTACACGAAGATAATATGACTGGTGGATTTGGTGGAGAAATTGCTTCAACAATAACTGAGCTTGCATTCAATGAATTAGATGCTCCAGTTATGAGATTAGGCTCTGAAGATTGTCCAGTAGGATTTGCTAAAAGTTATGAAGATGAGATTCTGATAAATGTAGACAAAGTAAAAGCTAAAGTAGAAGAATGTTTAAATTTTTAGATTTAGGTGTAAATGGAATACCAGATGTGTGGAATTAATCTGACACTGTTATAACATAATTACACACAATTAAAATAAAATACGAAATAAATACTTACCCGAATATTCAATAATTGGATATTCGGGTAAGTTGTTTTATATTTGTATGCTAAGTAGAATGGAAAGTGTGCATAACTTTTTACGTTTTACGAGCGGTTAGAAATTAATTATAAATGATTGACAAATAAGGAATTAAGAATGTCAGACGCAGAAGAGCAAGAAGAACTACAAGTCGGAAGAAAGTTAACGGAAGATCTTGTAGATGATGATACAGCAGAAAAGTTAAAGAAAAATGGAACTGTATTAGGTATATTCTTAGTAGTTGTATTGGCTGCAGTAGGGTATTATTACTACTCATCAAATCAAGCTGAAAAAGCAGAGAGAGAGGCTGCAGTTGCTTTAAGTAAAGTACTTACAGAGTACGATGCTGGTAATTATAGCGTTGCTTTAGACGGTGGTGTTGGTGCAGACGGTTCGGAAGTAACTGGTTTGGCAAGTATTGCAGAAAAATATGACGATGTAGCTGAAGGTAAGCTTGCTGCTCTTTACGCAGGTAATGCACATGCCGACGGTGGTCAGTATGATGATGCTAAAAGATTCTTTGAAATGGCTACAGCCAGCGATGCAAGCCTAGTTAAATCAGGCGCTTATGCAGGACTTGCTTTAGTAGCAGAAAATAATAATGATTATTCTACAGCTGCTGATAACTATAAAAATGCTGCAGAAAATTTGGAAGAACCGACATTGAAAGCAAAATATCTTTACTACTCTGCATTGAATAGAGAAGAAGCTGGCAATAAAGATGAAGCAAAAAAAATATATGAGTCAATTGTAGATATAGCAGAGAGTTCGGAATTCGCTAAGCAATCAAAAGCGAAATTGGCGAGTCTTGGCACAAAAATTGATTAAAACACTATTGATAAAGAGCATTTAGTGATAAAAAAACATAATAATAATGAAACTAAAAGTTAATTTTTTAATAATAATTTGTTTATTGGAGGTATTATGCAACGATTAATTCGTCTTTGCGTACTCATGGCCTTCGCATTTATCCTGTCATCAAGTTCAGGATTTGCGCAGACCCAAGTAAAAATATCCGGAAGGATAGCTCCAGGTGATGTTAGAGTCTTTGTCAAGGACTCCACATATTTAGTCGAAAGAGAATATGTGGTTGGCGGGACGCTAATCATTGAGCCGGGAACAGAAGTCTATTTCCATCCTAACGGAAGGTTAATAGATTCAACAGGTGGTAGAATTATCGCAGATGGTTTTGCTGAAGCAATATATACTGCAAACCCTCATGGTATTGACCCATTAGGTATAGCAGGAACTTCTCAGAATCCTTTTAGCTGGACTGGCTATGCGGATTTTGATTATTTCAATTTTGATGGCGATAATATGCCAACAGATACTACTATAGTAAGAACATTAGATGTTACTACAGATAGAGATAAAACTGTTCACCCTGATAAGTACAACTACATATTTAATGTTGTATTAGATAAGGCAAACAGAAGAATCATTGATTTAGATGCTATGGATGCAGCGATCGTTGATGCTGATCCAGACTTAGAGATTGTATCTTTTGAAGAAGCAATTGTTTACGTTGCAGCTAGATTAAACCAAGACCCTAACAATGATGTAAATCTGAATGTTAGATCTTGGAGAAGAATTGGTGGAAACTCTGTTGATGTAGTTCAAGAAAAAATTAGATTTATTGGTCAACCAATAAACAATGTATCAGTAGAATGGGGACACGTAATAGTACTTCCTGGTGCTAGAGCAGCATTCTTCAGAAATGTATCATTTGAAAACTTCAAGAAAGATACTACTGTAGATAGCGATCCTCTTTACTTTGAAAACAACAATAATGCTGACTGGGCTGCTGTTAACAACAAATTAAATATGTTGACTAACGGTAGTGGTGGTGCAATTACAACTTTCTCATCTAGAACTTGGTTATTAGATGTTGACTTTATGGGCAACAGATCAAGATTCAAAGGTGGTGCATTACAAATATTACAAGCACCTAGAGAATTGCCAAAAACAATTAGCGTTAATGACTTAGCTAATACAGTTGGTTATTACCCAGCAGACAAAAACCCTAACATTACAGACAGAGATGGTACTCCTTCTACTGTTGTAGAGCAAAATCCTATCTTAGCAATAGATAGAATTGACTCTCCTGGTAGCGGAAGCACTGGTTCTGAACTTTCTGATTACGAAAGAATGGGACACGACGATGGTCGTCTTGCTGTTTATTTAGGTAGAATGAGAAATTTACATTTTGAAGATAACGTAGTTCAATTAGCAAATTATGGTCAAACTACTGTTGGTACTCCACCAGTAAGAATCGTATCTGATTTGTTAAACGAGCCAGCTATGTATCCTCAAACTTATGGTAACCACGCTTATGGTGGTGCTATCTATGTTTCTGGTGAAGAAACAATGGAAAGTAATAAAATGGATATCGGTTTTGGTATCAACAATAGTATTATGGTTGATGGTCAAGAGGTATTCTTTGATGAGTTAGATTCATTTATAGCTGAAGGTAACGAAGCTAATAACTACCAATCTAATGGTAGTTCATTTGGTGCTCGTGGTGGTGCTATCTACGCTGGTAGATATACTTCACTACAAGTAGCAGGTCACTTTGAGTCAAACATGACTGGCGCAGAATACTTAACTGATGAAGTTGTTGGTTCTGTTGCAGGTCTTTACTCTATGGGTGGTGCTATTTTCGTTGAGAACTCTTTAAATAGACTATTTGTTAAAGGTGGTCCTGCTAGAGAAGACGTAAGTAACCCAACTAGATTCGAAAGTAATACTTCGGGTGCTGGTGGTGCAATTTACGTAGATGGTAATACTAACCCAATTTTGACTACTATAATTGGTGGTTCTGATGATTTTTTAGAAACTAGAGATTATGGTTTTGACATTCAGTTTAACAATAACTCTGCTATTTCTTGGGGTGGTGCAATCTTCTCTAAGAGACAAGGTAGTATAACTGGTGCTGGTGGTATTAATAGCCAAGAGCTTATCGGTTATGGTGGTAAATATCCTGTAAGATTTGAAGGTAACTCTGCTGGCTATGCTGGTGGTGCTGTTCACTTCCAAATTCCTATAGCTGATAATCCTCCTTATTACCAAAGAGCAGTACAATTATCAAGAGCATTATTCAGAGACAACACAGTTGGTGCTAACGTTGCTGATAAAAACTTAAGCCAATTAAGAGGTGGTGGTGCAGTTTACTCTAACGGTGGTGACTTAAACTTAGTTAAAGGTGTTGAATTTGACGGTAACATGGTTTACAATGGTAACGGTGGTGCTGTTTCAATGGTAGGACCTTATAACCTAAATAAGAGATACTTTGTTTCTGATGCAGACGAAATTACTTATGACGCAAATGATGTAGCTACAAACATGAGCTCAAGAGATGATATCTTTACATATGATGAAAATGTATCATTCCCTCCTGATGCTAGAATGTTAACTACATTCAAAAATAACGAAGCAATGTATGAAGAAAGAGCTTCTGATGAGCAAGGTTCTGGTGCAACTCAGTTCGCTGATGGTGTATTTAGAACTAGAAGCCCATTATTATCAAACTACCACACTAGCGCGTCTGTAGGATATGCAGTTGGTTTGTTTGGTACTATTGTTAAGTTCACTCAAGGTGGTGAAAAATGGGAATACCCAGAGTCTAACACTAACCATAGATTAACTGACGTTGAGTTTGTTGACTCTAGTACTGGTTACATCGTTGGTGCACAAGGTATTATGAAGAAATCAACTGATGCTGGTAATACATGGTTTGATTTAAATACTGGAACTAACAATCAATTTAATGATTTCTATTCTATAGGTCAAAATGATCTATATGCAGTAACTAACAATGGTTTGATTTACGAATCACACGATGCTGGTGATACTTGGACTTCTGTGCAACCACAGATGCAAGATCTGAATGGTGTATATTTTGCTAGCTTAAACACTGGTTATGTTGTTGGCGATGATAGATTAATCTTAAGAACTAAAAATGGTGTTTGGGAAGAAGTTGTGCCTCCAATCCCTAACTATGATTTACAAAAAATCCTCTTTACTAGTGAGAACAAAGGTTTCATCATTGGTAACAGTGGTACTATGTTATCTACTACTGACGGTGGTGATTCATGGTTTACTGTTGATGTTGATACAAGAGCTAACTTAACTGATATAGAATTTATCTCAGCTATGAAAGGTTTTGTAACTACTGTTAACGGTGACATGTTAATGACTGAAGATGGTGGTGCTACTTGGACCAAGATGGAAGATTTAACAAGATTCGGTCTTCAAGGTATTCACTTTGCTTCTAATTCAACTGGTTTTGCTGTAGGTGACTATGGTACATTGTTGAAAACTGAAGACGGTGGTGCTACTTGGAACGAAGTTAATCCTTCTGACGCTGGTCACTATGATGTAGCTAGAATGCACCCAGGAACTTCATTACCAGAAAATGGTATTGGTCTTGGTGGTGCAATGTACATCTTAGATAGTGCTAACATAAGAGTATTAGACAGAATCGATACAGTATCATTCAACAGAGTAAGAATGTTAAATAACACTGCTTACACTGGTGCTGCTATCTACTCTGATAACTATGACTTAAAATTAATATTCCAAAAATCATTAATATCTGCAAACACTGCGTTAACGGATATTGGTGTTGAACAAAATGCTATCCATGGCCCAATGGTTCAAGATGGTAACGGTGGTATTATTGAGAACGAAGCTTCTTCTGATTTAGCAAGTGCTGTTATTTATGGTGAACTACAAGGTCCATTACCAGTAGGAGTAGGTCCAGAATCTGGTAACTCTGTATATGGTAACAATGCAAGATTTATTGTTAGATTACCTGATGCACCGAATACTAAAGGTGTTTTAGCTGGTAGCATTGGTCTTGGATTGGGTGGAACTAACCCAATGAATGGTAACTACTGGGGTCAAACTGAAGCTAATGTAACAGTTGAAGTTATTAATGACTTAGGTTACCCATTAGCTGATAACGAAACATTCTTTATCGACGGTGACGGATCATCTCCATTACCATTCGTAAGAGGTTCAGCTGATCCATTGGAGCAAGGTCCATTCGAATCTATATTTGACGAATACACTTATACTCCGATATTATTAAAAAATGCTGCTGGTGATGAAAATACTCCTGCTGCAACTAGCTTGAATGAGCAACTATTAATGTCTGGTAAAGTTTATGACTTATATGACAAAGGAACTGATATCAAAACTGCTGATTACTCTAAGAGAATCATGAGCCCTATCGAGGACTTTGCAGTAGGTATTCCTTATAATACTAAGAGATTTACTGATGATTCACAACCTTCATTTGGTAAATATGTTAAGAGAACTACTAGAGATCCATATTGTGTAGGTTTACTAGACGACAATGGCGACTTGAAATTCCCTTACATTACTGCATTACAATCTGAGTTCAAAGCTAACCCAGAAGGTGATTTCTATCACCCAATTGGTTACCCACTTTACTTAGAGACTCATGTAGATTATGATGGTCTTGCTGAAAGAAGCAACCACATACCCGAAACTATGAATCAAACAGTATTCTTTGTAATAAATGAAACTACAACTGACTTTATAAGAGTTAATTTAGAGCAAGTTTCTGAAGTTGCTCCTTATAGAGAAGTATTTAGATCAAGAGTTGAGTTTGTTCCAGATTCATCTAACAGAACTCCTAACACATTGTTAAGAAGAACTAACGAAGGTTTATTTAACTTCGGTGTTGGTTATAGCTTATTATCTGAATTAGAAGATAATGGTTATAATGAAGTAGGTGCTACTTTACCTGGTAGAAAGTATGAAGCTGACTACCGTCAATTAGGTGGTGTTAATGATTTATTCAGTAACAGACCTTCAATTGACCAAAATACTAACATTGATAATGGTAGTGGTATTGTAACTTACTTCGCTGGTGAAAGATATGATGCACTTCCTGTAGATACTGGTGATGTTATTAGAGTTATCTCTAGACAAGTACTATGGAAAGAAGGTGTTGTAGAAGCTTACGAAGATGGTATTTCTTTCAAAATCGAAAGAAGCACTTATCCTCCAGTATTCACTGGCGATATAGTTGAATTACAAAATGATACATTAGTTAAATTGGTTCCTTCATTGGATCCTGTTAAGAGAGCTAATGATATTTTAGATACATTATACTATGATGATTTCGCTAATACTATTTTCTTAAGAGAAGATAGAGAATATCCTGGTAACTTTAACGAAGGTAGAGACAGTATTCTTTCGATTACTGCAGTTGATTCAAACAACTTCTACGATCCTAGAGCACTAGCTGATGGGGAAAATTATACTTACTTAACTTACTCTTGGGATGTAGATAACAATTCTGGTTTAGCTAATTGGTTACAAGCAGATACGTTATATGTAAGCGACAACAATTCAGTGAAAGACGCTGCTACTGGTCACATTGTATTAAAAGGTTGTCCTGTTAACCCTTATGTAGTTCCTGGTGGTGAAACAGTAGATGTTACTGCTGCAAACTATCCTCCACATTACAGAACATTAGATTCATTAGTAAACTCTGGTTTATTCAGCGATGAGCAATTAGAGAAGTATGTAGAGACTTTTGGTCCTTACTACAATGCTGGTTCTTATGATGTAGACAGGGCAAGATACTTACAACAAGATACTATCGACTTTGGTGGTGCTAACGGATGGAAAGCTGATTACGAATTCAAAATCTTCGTAGTTGACGAGATCCCTGAGTACATAGAGCCAGGTACTGGTGTTGTTGAGAAATATCGTTACGAATCTGATGGTGTTACTATCCTAGATACTGTTGCTATTTACGAGCCAACTGTGTTGACTTGTGGTGAAACTAATGAAGATGAGCCAAGATTAATAGCAAACGTAACTGATAAGTTAAGATTTCAAATTGACATAAATACTGATGACGAAATTGAAGATTTCTATGCTGAGCAAGAGCACGGCTGGGACTTCAGATATGGTAGAACTGCTTATGGTTTTGTAAACAAAACTATCTCTGCTGGTGATACAGTAGTAATTGACACTGTTTCAATTAATGGAGAAGATGGTAATGTTGATCAAATTATCGATCAAGAAAGACCATTTTGGATGGCTGACCAATATCTATACAGATATGATGGTGAGACTACACAAGATCTATTAGGTGCAGACTTTACTACATTCGGTAAATTGAACATACGTATCGACAGAGCTGATGCAGTAAGCATATTGACTCCGTTAAACAGAAACAATGGTGAATATAACACTGATACATCTTTCGTATTTGTAGTAAATGATGGTCATGGTGGAAGAATGGAAAGAAGATTAGAAGTTCTAATCAACTTTGCTCCTGAAATCTTAACTACTACTTTACCAAATGCTGTAGAAGGTATTGATTATAACAACCAATTACTTGATTCTTCTAAAGCAATCAAAGTATTCGACCCTAACTTCTTCCAAGAGCATGAATTTGAATTAATTTATGATGGTAGAGGTGATATTCCTAAAGATCCATGTTATACTGAAGCTGGTGTTTGGGAAGAAGGTGTTGATTACGGTACTAATGGTCAATTCACTCCAGAATGGTTGAAAATCAACCCTGAAAGTGGTTTACTATATGGTACTCCTGAAGTAGAAGACGCTCTTAAAGATGAGAAAGTAATTGTACTAGTAACTGATGAAGATGGCTTACCTGCATTGATGGAATTCGACCTAAGAGTTGAAGCTAGCAATCAAGGTCCAGACATCGCAGTTGCTCCAAACGTAGACTGTGTAGATCCTAATAGTAACTTAGATAATGACTACTTTATCTATGTAATAGACAAAGACTTCTTGAGAGATGCAGATGTAACTCCACAAGAATTAGTTACTCTAGAAGTTACTCAACCTGTACAAGGTGTAGAATTAGATCAATATGAACTTAAAGGTGAAGACATTGATAATGACTCTGTAAGAGTTGATGTAATCGTAACTCAAGCAATTGAAAATGTAACTCCTGATGCAGACGGTAGAATTACTGTTGAAATTAGAGCTACTGATGCTGAAGGTGAAATTACTATCTACAGATTTAGATTCAAACGTTCAGATCCAACATTCTTTGCTGCTCCTATAACAGTAAGTAACTCAATTGGTTCTTTCCAAGTGCTAGAGTTTGGTACTGCTGAAACTAACGTTTCAACTGGTGATGGTAGAGATGGTGATAAAGAAGGTAAGGTAGACCCTAACTATTGTGAGTATGAATTACCTCCTTATCCACAACAAGATATATTTGACGCAAGATGGACTGTACCAACAATTAACGGTATCTTGAGAAATATTTATCCAGAAGCTTCTGCTACTGGAGACCAAATATATGTAGCTCAAATACAAGTTGGTGGTGAGAATGGTCAAACTGCAATTAACTACCCAATTACTATTGAGTGGAATGCAAATGACGTTCCTGCTATTGATGATGCAACTGCGAACCCTTCTAGTTCAAGCTGGTACTTAAGAGACCCTGCTTCTGATGGTTCAATCTTCCACATCAATATGCACGATCCTAATGTAAGATATTTGTCAGGTAACAGCTTCGAATATGACGATGCAACTGGTGAAGCTAAATTGACTATTACTAATAGTGAAATAAGCGCATTCATTATCTACAGAGATATTCAATCTAGTGTAGAGAACAATGAAGTAGCTGCTGTTTCTAACATTACTAATGTGTCTCCTAATCCAGTTACAACTGTAAGTACTGTTAACTTTAACCTTAACAAAGCTGCTTACGTAACATTCGAACTAATTGACAACGTTGGTAGAGTAATCGGCGTACTTAACGAAGGTAACTACACTGTAGGTCCTCACGCATTCGACTTTGATATCAAAGAAAGATTTGCGAATGACTTAAGCAACGGTTCTTATACTCTAAGAATGAATGCTGGTGGTGTAACTGAATTCATGAAAGTACAGATAGTTAAATAAGACGACTAAACTTGGGGTACCTTACTTAGGTAGGGTACTTCCATTTATAACAATGACAATAATTAATAATATATAAGAGGTTTTATAATGAGACTTACAAAAAGCATAATAGCTGGAATGACAGTAGCACTAGTTGCTCTTTCTAGCTTAGCGCTAAAGTCGAATGTACCTGGTGAATTTATGTCAATGGAACTTGTTGATAAGGATTACACACCTATCGTTGGTGGTACCGAGTTGGAAGACGTTGATTTTATCTTACCTCCAAATGTTCAAGATTCGGATGATGGATATCATAAAATTGATATCGGTTTCCCTTTTGAGTACAATGGAGAGGTATATACAGAACTTTGGATCAGTGTGAATGGATTTGTTACATTCGACAGACCAAACTTTTTGCCACAAACAAATCCTAGAGGTTTGTTTAGAGATTTACCATCTACTTACCAACAAAATGTATTGGCTCCTTTCTGGGGTGATCACATTTTTAGAAATAAGGTTGATGAGTTAAACAATTACGTTGAGACAACAATTTCTTACAAAGGAGATGCTGACATGATGGTAATTGAATGGAAAGACTTGAACATTATGGACAAGACTAAGCCATCAAGTATCGCAGATTTCCAAGTAATTCTTTACAGATCAGATGATCCTGCAACTCCACAAGGTGATATTGAATTCGCTTATGGTCAAGTTGGTGGTAATACATTAACTAACGAAACAATTGTAGTAACAAGAGGTGCTTCAGTTGGAATCAAAGGTGAGTTTGACGACTTTATGAATGGATTATTCCCTATCAGTGATGAGCCAGATGGCACTTCAGGTGTTTCTTCTGCTGCTACTGACAGTACTAATTTATCAAATGCATGGCAACCATCTGGTGCTTCTAATTACAGAATATTATTCACTGCTAAGAAGACTCTTAACATTGAAGAATCTTGGGGTGATGGAGATGTTGATTTTTCTAAGACTCCTGGTCAAAGACACTTCAACCTACCACAAAACAGATATGTTACTTTCAATGACGTAAGATTAATTCTTCGTTCTATGGCTACTCAAATTCCATTGGATAGTGTAAGAAGAAGAGCTGCTTACCACGGTGATGTAAATCACAATGGTAGATATTACTACAGAACTAATGGTGGTAATGATGAGAAAGTAGAAATAAGAAGTCAAGATGAAAATTACTTTGATAACATTCCAAATGAAGTTACTTCATTGAAGAAAGTATTCTATCAAGTAAATGAGCACGATGCTGCAATTATTTTGCAATATCTATCTGCTTCTACTACTCAACTTCCATGGTTAATACCTGACGAAGTAGTATTCGATCCTAAACAAGCTAATGTTGCTGACAACATTGTAGTAGGTGATAAAGAAGTACTTAATGGTAAAACTGTTGTTCCTGTTTACATAAACAACAATCATTACGGACCACTTTCAATTTCTTTTGATGTTAACGCTTCTGTTAATGGTGTAAGAACTGAATTAAATAATGAATTCCAAATGACAGATCACGGTACTAATTCTGTATTCTTTGCTGCTTCTGCTAAAGAATTTGATTCTAAAGAAGCTGTATTCTATGTAGAATTGACGGATCTTAATGGTAATTTGACTTTAAATAACATCAGAGTGAATGACAAACCAGTTGGTACTATTACTGAAGCTAGCGAAGTTTCTTCTGCTAATCTAGTAGTAACTCCTAACCCATTTGTTAATGGAATGTCTACTTACTCAGTGAACGTACCACAAGAAGGAAACTATACACTTTCTGTATTTGATGCAGTTGGTAACAAGGTTTCTGAAATCTATAGTGGTAATATCAATTCTAGTGCTACTAATGTATTAGAATTAAATGATGTTTATGGCAACGAACTTAATTCAGGTGTTTACTTTATCAAGTTAGAAGGTAAAGGCGTGAATGAAATAGAAAAGATTATTATCAATAGATAATGATTGACTCTAAGTTTGTAAATACGATTTTTGCTTTGGGGTTGCTCATATTAATGAGCAGCTCCCAAGCTAAATCTAAAGATTACAAGCTTGAAATTTTGGATTTGAATCCAGTTGATCTTTGCGGTAAAGAATTTGAGAGAGAGGTAATAGTAGCTCCAACTATAGGAACTGTTATTAAATCAGATTCTCTTATAGGTTTTGAGCTCTCTTTGAGTTATGATCCAGAAGTAGTAAGAATGAATAGAGTACTTACTATAAACACTTTTGCAGATAGGTTTAAATATAAAAAATCAAATGCAGATGGTGATAACGGTGAAATAATATTTGAAGGTGCTGTTGATTTGAAAGGATTTCCTAACCCACTTTCTGGTAGCTTACCACTTGTAGGTTTTGCTGGAGATTTTATAGGAGATTGCAATGATACAGTTGTATTTGGGATCAATTACTTTTTTCCTTTTGATGATTTCAAAGGTTCTGTAGATGCAGATACTTCATTAGAAATTGCAGGAAGAATAGTTGATAAGCCAAGCAGAAGTATTGGTTTTGATATTGAGGACACTGAAATAGTTCTCAAACAAGATAGTTCGACAAGTCTAAATATTGAGTTAGACTTAGGAGAACTAAGTTCTTTAGAATATTGGAAAGTACGACTAACTCTAGATACGGATAGTATTTCAATTAATGATATAGTTGGTAACAACTCTATAATAATTGACGATGTAACAATAGAAGATGACAATGGTTATTTGGTTGATATGAGTATATTAGATTCAGATGAGACTAATATCATGTTAAACATAATATCTAGTAAGTATGATACTGCTGATGTAAATTTGAATATAGAGACGGTTGAAACTACTGAATGCGTATGTGCAACAAGGTTTCCAAATTTGGAATTTAACTTTACTAATAGGCAGTCCAAAGACTCTGTTAAGTCAAGTGTTAATTACTTCACAGAATTTGAAAACGTGAATGGTCTGATTATTCCTAAAGTAAATGGAATAAATGTTCAGGTATATAGTGTTCTTGGAAATAAGGTAGATGAAAAGTATTGTAATGTTAATAACGTATATGACTCGAATAGATTAAAGAAAGGCATATACTTTATTAAGGTTACAACAAGTAACTTTACTAAAATATACAAGAAAATAAATAATTAATTTTTTATAAATAATTTTTAAGGTGTCCTAATGTATAATAAAAATACTAAGGTAAAGGGCGTAAACAGACTTACCAGTATGGCAGTAGCAGCATTGCTATTCCTTATTGGGTTCGGTTCTGTAGAAGCTCAAGATTATCCTCGAATCCCAGTTTTATCTTTAACTGGACAAGAAGGTGGATATAACGACCAGTGGTTCGAAAATGGTAGAGTATTGCTACCTAGAAACACGAATTTTGACAGAGAATTTTTAGTTCCTGTCTTTATTGATAACAGATGGGCAGATAATCCAGATGGATATTCTGTTGATTTACCTGTTGCTCCTATCACTAGTTTCAACTTTAAATTGTTCTATGATTCAGCAACAGTAAGACCAATTGGTGTAGAAACTGTACATCCTAAATACATTCCTCGTTCTGTTAAATTAAGAGGAGAGCAACCATTGGCTGCTGGCTTCCAAATTGACTGGCATGATGAAGTAGATAAAAACTTCTATACTCATATTGATGCATCTCAAACGGTAACTGTTAATAGAGGCCGTGCAGTATCAATATCTGCTGCAAGTAACAAACCATTGCCAAATACAGCGTTGGACTTCCAACAGTTTAGAGTTTTACTTTATGTAAGATTTAAAGCTGTATTGAATGAAGGCGAGAAGTTAGAAAATAGTTTTTCTTTCTTCCATATTGGTAGAGACACTATTATTTACAATGACTTGAATGTATTACAAGAAGCTCCTTTTGTTGACTACAGAGATTATGATACACGAGTTAGTGAAGATTTCCCAGATCCACAAAGACCTAATTATGATTCACCACTTGGTGTAACTTTCTCTGGTCTTGCTGGTATGGACAATAGAACTATCCAAAATGATATCGTTGAGAACAAAATTTTACCAGGTGGTATTTGGTTCCAATATATGACAGATCAACCATCTTTTGAATTTGAGATTAACAGACAATTAGGTCAACAACCTCCAATTGTAGAAATAGAGGAAGGTTTATATGAAATAGTAGATCCTTTTACTGTTGATTTGAATGCGAATAGAAATCAAAACCCTTATCCAAATGTGGCAACACGAATTATGGAAGTTTTGAATGGTACAGAATTAACTTTACTTAAAAACATCCATATCGTATCTGATAAACCATGGTTAGAATTTGATGGCCGTGATATACAAGGTCCTACAACAGAAGGCTTTGTAACTTATTTAGATAATGGTTTATTAGGTGAAGACAGTCAAAGAGATGAACAGAATGAAGTTCCAGATGACGAAGGTCCATTAAGTTTAACAATAACTTGTGATCCTGCAAAAATCCAAGCTGGTGATGATTTGAATGATGATCCTGAAATTGAGAAAACTGGTATTTATACTGGTTATCTAACATTCAGTTCTGATTATGCTATCATTTCTCCAGTAAGAATTAAAGTAACATTTATTTACTTCAGACCACCATTAGAAGGTCAAGATCCAGCTGGTTCAAGATTGAATGGTATTCCATTGACATTAACAAATAGAGATGGAGAGTCTTCAAGAATAGTATTTGGTACTGGTGACAGAGCTACAATTGGTGTAGATTCACTATATGGTGAGCACGCTAAAGAATCTGCTCTTTCTTCTACTGAAATGGAAGCTAGATTCTATCCTGTAGATGAATCTGGAGAAGAAATTGATGATCCTGATATCCAATTTGGTCTTGGTGACTTTGCTACTAGTGATGAGCAATTGAAATCAAATTCTAGAGATATTAGAAGTTCTGATGATACGACGCGTTCATTAATTTATAAAGTTAAATTTAATCCAGGTGAAGATAATCAAGATCAAAGATATCCTATTATCATTTCATGGAACAGAGAAGACTTTATTGAAGGTTCTTCAATATTCTTAAGAGATACAGACAATGGTCAAACTTTTGATCCAGTTGATTTGTGGAATGAAGGTACTCCAAGTATTGATCCTAATGTATATACATTCAATATAAATGACCCTAGAGTAAGAGAATTCTATATAGAATATACTCCTGCTAAATTAATCGAATACACTGATTTTGAGGGTAACCCAATTATAGAGCCAGGATGGAATTTACTATCTATGCCTGTAAAACCAATTGATAATGGTAATCCTTGGGAGTCAACAGGTCTACTAACTAGAAGACCTTATTACTTCTTCTTAAATTCATATCAACAAGAAGATGACGGAAACATTCGTCCAGGTGTTGGTTATTTCGTAAAATTCGGTGCGAATAAAGATAACTTACCTACTACATTCAGAGGAACTAGCATCTTTGAAGTTAGCCCATTGGTTAACCCAGTAAGAGTTTATGTTGCTGACGAAGGAAGAGGTGGTTGGAACACAGTTGGTGCTCCTACAACTCCTATCAATGTTGAAGCATTAGAGTTTAGATCAGTTGGTCAAGGTAACAGACCTGACAGAAACTACATGCTACAACATGGTGTCTGGAAATATGAAACTAAAGAAGGTTACAAAGAAGTATCTGAATTACAACCTGGATTAGGTTACTGGTTGAAAGTTGATACTGATGGTTACTACTACTTTAATACAGAAAGTGCTAAGAGAACTAACGAAGTTCCAGTAATGTTTGACTCTAGAAATAGTGTTAAAAACAATGCAACTCAAATTATTGTTTCTGACAATAACCAAAGTTCTAAAGCATTATATGTAACTAACAACACAGAAATTAACAGCATTGAATTACCACCACTACCACCATCTTTTGACGTAAGGTTTGACGGTAATACTGAGATGACTAACAACAACGAATCAATTATCAAATTGACTAACGTTGAGTATCCAGTTTCTATATCTGCTAAAGGAATGAATGGTACTTTTGAAGTGAAAGACGCAGCTACTTACGAGTACTTTGGTACTATCAGTTCTGATAATTTCTCTTCAGTTGAAATTAAGTCTTCTTCTAACTCAATTCAATTGAATAGAGTAGAAACTGAAGAATTAAGTGAAGTAAACAATGTTTACCCTAACCCAGTTGTATCTGAAGCTACTATTAGTTTCAATGCTCCTGTAGAAGGTGCTTACAATGTTACTTTAATCAACTCAGTTGGTAACAAAGTAGCTAATCTTTACAGTGGAAACGTAAACGAAGATGTTAAGACTATTAGCTTTGATGCTAACGGCTTCTCTTCTGGTAACTACTTTGTTAAAGTTCAAGCTGGTTCTTACAACAAGATTATGAGATTACAAATCGTTAAATAATCTGTAGTTGTAAACTATAACATTCTTAGGGATAGCTAGACGCAAGTTGTGCTATCCCTTTTTTTATTTAATGATACGGAGAAGAACACTATGCGATTAGTTGTTTTACTATTTATTTTTACTACATATTTCTCTTTTAGTCTTGATAAAACATCATTCAAACTAAATGTAAGTTATGATGGTGTTAGCACTTTTTTAGAGGCAGGGTATTCTGACTCTACTACTAATGTTTATGACGAAAATTATGAAAATGATTTGCCACCTTTTCCCCCACCACAGGGGATTATCCCTACTTTTAGAATTATAAGAGAGTATGAAGGTAGAGAAGACGAATTAATTTTTACAGATATTGACTTAAGGGCAAAACCAATACAGAATGACACTATTATAGATTATGCTTTTGAACTTCTTGGAAATAGAGAACAAGGAAAAGACTTTAGATTAACTGTTCCGATTGGTGATTTAGACCAGCGGATAAAGGAAATTAGAGTAGTTGATAATATTACAGGTGGTACCTTAGTTGATTCTAATATTGTAAATGGTGTTCCTTTAGTAATTGATAATATCTTTATAGAAACATATACTATTAGTGTTAGGTTTATACAAACTGAGACATCAGTTTCTAATACCGCTGAAGATAATGGTTTTTACTATTCTAATGGTATTATATATAATGAGGGCAACAACGCCGATAGAGTAGCTGTATATGGCTTAAATGGTACAAAACAAATAGAAGTGAAAGGTAGCAACTCTAGTTTTAATGTAAACTCATTAGGCAGGGGAGTATATTTTGCATATATTTACTACAATGATAATGTGGTTGGTAAGCTAAAGATTGTTAAATTGTAGTTTATACTGTAATTAATATTGGAAAATTTTGTTTATTATATAAGCAGTAAAGAATAGATACCAGATGCCTGATAAAGATAAAAAGCAAATAGAAAATTCAGAGAGCTCTAAGCCAGAAAGGCAAAGGAGTACAGATGCTCATAAACCTAAGAATTATAAGAAAAGAGATAGCAGAATAAACCCTGTTAAGAAGTCTCATAAGCCAAAAGATAATTCTGAAGGTAAAGATAATAAGCAGGGCATCAAGAGGAAAAAGAATTATTCTAACAACTCTAAAAGACCTCTGATATCAGTTGTGATTCCAACTTTCAATGAGCAAGACTCACTCGAAGAGCTTTCAAATAGATTGGAACACGTCCTAAAGAGAGAAGCAAAAGGAAACTACGAAGTAATATATATAGATGATGGTTCCGACGATAACACTTATTCGGTAATCAAAGAGATTAATAAAAAGAATAGACGGTTTAAGCTAATAAGATTTAGAAGAAATTATGGTAAATCAGCTGCTTTGTCAGTTGGTTTCAAGCGTGCGAAAGGTGCAGTTATAATTACAATGGATGCTGACCTTCAAGATGATCCAGATGAGATACCTAACTTAATGTCCAAAATTAGAGAAGGTTATGATTTGGTTTCTGGTTGGAAGAAGAAAAGAAATGACCCAATTAATAAAACGTTACCTTCTAAATTCTTTAACTTCGTTACATCAAAAACTAGCGGGTTAAAGCTACATGATTTTAATTGTGGACTAAAGGCTTATAGGTCTGAAACTGCAAAGTCACTCGATATATATGGCGAAATGCATAGGTATTTACCTGTACTAGCCCACTGGAATGGTTTTAGAATAGCTGAAATACCTGTTTTGCATCACCATAGAAAACATGGAGTTACCAAATTTGGCGCTTCTAGATATGTAAAAGGATTCCTTGATTTATTAACATTATTGTTTACATCACGTTATCTTAAAAGACCACTACACTTTTTTGGTACACTAGGTACTTTATTAGGATTGTTAGGATTTGGGATAGACGCTTGGCTAACAATAGAATGGTTGATGGGAGATACTTTCTTGAGTAACAGACCAGCAGCACTTCTTGGTATTGGATTAATAATAGTTGGTGTTCAGTTAGTCTCATTGGGACTACTGGGCGAAATGATTGTCAAAAATTTTAAAAGAGATGAAGAATATCAAATTAAAGAAACTTTATAATTTAATAATTGTTGGCTTGGTATCATTTGTAATGATGAGCCAATATAGTTTTAGTAACACCAATGTCTATAACTATGAGTATAGTTTAGGTATAGGATTTACAACTACAAAAGTACTAGGCAACAACCCTGCTATTAATACTATTAGTCCAATCAATGCTGCAAACCCTCCGGGTGGTAGTTTTAATGGAGCTATGCCAGGTATTGAAGTTAAAGGTCAATACAAACTAGATGATGTTGGTGATTGGAGATTAGTAGGTGGTATTAATTACAATTTTTATAGTGCTAGAGAGAGAATACCAAGAGATATTAGTACTTTCAGATTAATGAATAATTTGAATATTCTATCTCCACTAGTTGGTATTAACTATACACTTATCAGATTTCCTTCAGCTATGTCTTCAGTTTATGTGGGTGTAGAAGCAAGATATAATTATATTCATGCTATTAGTTTGATTCGACAAGAAGAGATATTTTCTACCGGAGAGATAGAAGAAAGAGAGTTTGGAGATAAACAGTCTGTGGGTAGATTTGGTGGATTGTTGAAACTTGGTTTAGAAGGTGAACTTTACGAAAATTATATGATCAATGTTAGTTGGGGAGTCGATGCCCTTAACCTATTGGGTGCTGACGATAGTCGTGGGAATCTTCTGACACCATTCGGACCTGAAAGTTTCAATTCTGCTTTAGGAATAGAACAGGAAGAAGAGCTTACCTATAATTTTTACTTTTCAATAATGATTCAATACAGATATTAGCATATATGTCAGAAAAGATTAAATACAATTTAGATTGTAAATACTTTTTAGGTCATATTCCATGTGGACCTCACAAAATACATGGAGTTATGTGCGAGGACTGTAGTTATTATGAACCGAAGAAAGGTAAAGTACTAATTATAAAACTCGGTGCTATTGGTGATGTAATAAGAACCACTCCCATTTTGAAAAAAGTATGGGAAGAATATAGTGACTCTGAAATTTGGTGGATTACCGATTTCCCCTCAGTTGTGCCCGATAAAGTAGATAGAGTTTTCAAATTCGATGCAAAGTCAATACTTACTATGCAAAATACAGAGTTTGACTATGTAATTAACTTAGACAAAGATTACGAAGCTTGTGGACTCACAAAATCACTAACTACAAAAAAGTTAGATGGATTTACTATGCGTGATGGTAAACCAGTTCCTGCTAACGAAAGAGCTGAGCAAAAGTATTTGACTGGGCTTTTTGATAATGTAAACAAGGCAAATACTAAGTCCTATCCAGAAGAAATATTTGAAATATGCGGATGGAAATTTAACAAAGAGCCTTACATTATAGATTACTTGAAGCAAGATTGGGATTTGGCTAACCAAGGCAGAAAAATTGTAGGTCTTAATACTGGTTGTGGCGACAGGTGGACTAGCCGTTTGATTCCTGATTCAACTTGGATAGAATTGATAAATAAGCTAAAGGAAAATGGTTATTACCCATTGCTATTAGGTGGTTCGCAAGAGCATTACAAAAATGAATATCTAGCAGCGACTACTAAGGCAGCTTATTTGGGTCACTTTAGTTTGAATAAATTTATTTCGCTCATCAGTGAATGCGATTTGGTGGTAAGTGCAGTTACTATGGGTGCACACTTAGCTATAGGACTCAGAAAACCGTTAATATTGGTTAACAATATTTTTAACGCTGAAGAGTTTGAACTATATGGACGTGGTGAAATTGTAGAGCCAACTAAACAGTGTCATTGCTTTTTCAGTGCAAAGTGTACGAATGATGACTATTCTTGTATTGATCTTGTGAGTGCTGATATGCTTTATGAAGCAGTGGTAAAAAATATTGAAGTAAAGGTATAAAAGTTATGGAAGAGAAAAATTTTAATATATTAAAACACTTTATGATTGATGTGGATATTGATGACAATCCACCATCTGATTTCTATTTGCAAATAGCTACTCAGCGCGATATGGTTCTTGACCTAATGGATAAGGGCGTAATACTTAGTTATTGTCTTTCGGACGATAGCACAAAGCTATGGTTAGTGGCAGTCGGTAAAGACAGTGAAGAAATAAGACTAATGACTGAAAAGTTCCCACTTTTCAAGTACATGACATTCAATATTGTGCCTCTTATGTTCTTCAGCAATTCTACCCATAAATTACCAGAGTTGTCGCTTAACTAAAACGACCATTGCTAACCAGTAAGATTATGTTCAATCTAACTTTGATTAGAACCTAATGGACATACCATATATAATTCCAAACTTATGAGTTGACAGTAGGCTTGAATTAAAGTTATAAAGTCCCGTAGTCCATTCTGGACCTGCGAACATCGATATTTTGTTAGATACATCGTACACCAACCCAGCTGAAGCTTTTGTTACCCAGCCACGGTTAGTACCCCCAATTAATAATGACGTCATTGGCTTTAGGTTTTGAGTTAATATACTAAGCTCACTGAAGGTATAGTTTGCTTTCAGACCACCCCAAAAAGTTAATTGATTTTCTAGCATCGTCTCATCAGTTTCAAATGTGCTTACTCTCACTTTGTTAACAAAGAACTCTTGCCCAAACTCTAAACCTAATTCAAAATCTTCATTTACAGAATACATAAGTGCTATACCAATATTATTGATAGTCGGTGACTCGACAACTGACATGTTAGCATCGGTCAGTGATGAATTTGATACTCCTTTTGCTTGTAAGTTGAATAGCAGTGCTCTGTCTGAACTATAATCATATTGCATTCTTTTAGATGGATTTACTATGAACCCACTATTTGTACCATTGTCATAGCTTGTATTGAACTCTCTATTGTTATAACTGTCAATATTATAATCTGACTTGTCAGAAACTAATAAATAGCTTTCTGTGTCATTGCTGTTAGCAATTGAGCTTTCGGAAATTAATAAACTATTATTACTAGTTTTTGCATTATTGTTACCCGCTACGTCTGTTTCAATATCATTATTTGCAATATAACTACCCTCAGAAGAGTTTGAACTGCTAATGAAAGAGTTGTTGCTACCCTTAGCTGCTACGTCTTCCTCTACAACGCTTTTACTACTAACAAATGGTACAGACATTTCTACTGGCTCAGCGCTAGCCAAAGCTGCAAATTGTTTGTTTGTACTGTTACTTACTGTAGTTGGTTCCTCGTTATTGTCCATATCGACAAGGAATAGATTAGATACTACTGCGATAGTAGTAGCTGCAATAGCTACACCAACCTTAGAACCGATAAGTGCCGATGCTGCTGCGAAACCTGTGTTTTGCAAGTGATACCACAATCCACTGCCACCTAAGCCGATACCAGCAAGTACGCCCCTGCGGAGTCTGTTTGGTGGAGTTTCTAACTGGCCACTCATCATACGGCGCATCCGCATGGTGTCCAGAAATTCCTTTTGCAGCTCGGGACTTTCCGCCAAGGAATTGAGCACTTCTGTAGTGTCTAGCCCTTCGGTTTCTCCGTCTAGCAACATTGCTAATTTTTCAGAATCAGTCATATTATAATCTTTCATTTCCATTAACTATAGTCTTTTATTTCATCAAAGTAAGGTGCTAAAAGTTCTTTGATTTTACCTTTAGCTCTATATATTCTTATTCTAACTATGGGCATTTTCGTGTCTAGTGCTTCGGCTATCTCTTTGTAAGACATATCCATATACTCACGCAACACAATTACTTCTCTGTACTTTTTTGGTAGGGCATCGAGTGCGGTTTGGAGCAGTTCGTTCAGCTGTCTATTACCGTATGATTTATCATAGTGTGGCAGTTCCAAATCTTCCAAAGATACCTTGTCGTTGTACTTTTTTGCCTTTTCGTTCAGACATAAGTTCCTTGCTATCTTGGTGAGATAACCAGCAACATTAGTCATTTTTCTGTCTTTTTTGGCACTAGTGTAGAAGCGCATAAAGGTCTCTTGAAATATATCTTCAGCCATAGGGGCATTATTCAATACCTTCCTGCAATAGGTATAGATATTGGGTGAATAACGCCTGTAGAGCTCATCGAATGCCTTTTTTGATTCTGATTTTGTACCAGAAAGCATATAATAAAGCTCAGCGTCAGATATGTCTAATAGATCTTTGCTCATAGCTACTTAAGTTATTAACAGTTTTATATGACTTTTGTCACAAATAATGGGATTGTTTAATTAATGGATGATTGTTTTGTTTATATATTGTACGTTTAGTGTGCCGAATTAGATTTTTAATATAATTATCTAGGCTGTAAATTAATCAAAATGAATGAATTAGCAAGTAGGAAACCTACACCTCTTTTATAATGCTGAATATGAATTCTTCTCTCTCGCTGTAAATCCTCAACGAGTAATGCCCATTTGCAAGATTTGAAATGTCAATTCTGCTTTGTCCACTTGGATTAATAATACCTAATGGATTTGATTGAACTACTAGATCAGCAGTTGAGATTAACTCATAATGAAATTCGGATGCGTATTTGTTGTTGAGTTGTATATTTATATCTTCTGTTGTTGGGTTAGGATATAAATAATTTTCTGTATTATTATAACCAGTTTCAATATTAGTCAATAAATCATCTACATTTATTTTTCTTAACTTATGACTTTGTAATGAAGTTTTTTCTCTAATTAATATAGTTTCTAATCCTTCGCATGAAGAAGCAGTATATTGTATTGCATCTACAGGTCTTAATCTCAAAAATTCATTAAGAATTAGATTATGCAATACACCATTTTCATATAAATAAATCTCATTATTATCACTAAACTAGATTTGTCTATACCCTAATAGTCCTTCATAAAGATTTGTGACTTTATTCTTCTTATATTCATATTTTGATAATCTTTTTCCTAAATCATCGGGTAAGTATAAATAATAAAAAGCATCTTCTTCTACATCATATTTTTGTCCTCTTATATTTTCATCTATTTCATTGCTTTCAATCGAAGTTGTTGAGCTGAATTGTTGTAACCAAGTCTCGACAATTTCAAATATTTCCTTACTATTCATATCTTGCATCAATAAATGACTATTTCCATAAACCAGAGAATCTTCTGGAAGTGAAATAACATTTGCGACTCCTCCAGAATTACTAAAAAATTCTGCTGCTTGTTCAGTTGCTAGTTTCCTATTTGTTTGGTTCCTAGAGGTTATGTAATCACCATAAACTCCTAACATATTTAAACCGTTTAAATCAGGGAAGTCATCAGCATCTGGTGGACCAGCTGGTTCTATAAGTATAAGTCCGTTTACCATTTGAGTCATATCCTTGGCTGCAGTGACAACTCTGCTAGCTCCAGCACTATGTGCTAAAAGCCATACCTTTCCATTAGTTGAATCAATGACTGCTTTAATAGCATCATAATAGTTTTGATCGGAATTACCTAGATATGGGTAGTTTTCCGCAAAAGTATCAAAATATTCGGTTGGAAACAATGCATCTGGATAAGGATTTCCTTGAGATGTGCCAAAACCCCATCGTCTCCATATATCGTTTTGCCCACCTTGCATTGAGCCAGGTGTTGCCTCTTTACCGTTGTCTGGCACTATGAAGGGTTCTATAAATCCACCTGTTGCAAAATCGTAACGGGGATCATTTACCATATAAACGTCATAACCTTTGTCAGCAAATAATTCAGCCCAGCCTTTTCTACCATCGGGTGTTGTAATATATATATAAGTAGATAAATTTGCTCCTGGAACCATAACAATTGTAGCGTCCTCTTTTTTATTTTCAGCAAGAATGTAATTTACATAAGCGTCATCTGTATAAAAACTACCATAAGTATGTTGAGCTAGAAGATGTTGAGAAGAAAGTATACATATAACTACTAAAAAAGTATTTATAAAAATTGTTTTTCTTATATTTTTTGACATTTGAATCATTGTAGAAATTTCAGTTTATATTAATAAGAAATGAATAAAATCACTTTAAGTATTTATTTATAGTGTACCCACTATAGTAATCCTCAAAGCAAAAATAGTATTATTTTTATAAATAATAAAGAATTATCAGATGGAAATATCTAAAACGAGAAGAGTTTTTATATCAAAATAAAAAAACACCCCATCTGCTTAGCAAATGAGGTGTTTTATAAATAAAATTATACTATTATGAGAATAAACTTATAATACGTCTATTTCTGTAACTATAACAATAGGATTTCCTTCTTCATCAAATCCGAATACTTCTGGTGGATCAGCTGATGGGAATTCATATTTGTCTTTCTCTCCGTTATCTATGTGCAACATAGGGAATAACTTTTGGCCTGGCTCAATAATCACACCTTGGTTTAGAGTAACTTCTACGTTTTGGTTCAATCCAGCTGAAACTTTTGTTCTACTGATAATACCTGGAACGACCATATTTCCATTGCCATCATCATTATGTATAATATACAACAAATATAATAAATTATTGCACTTATTGATATATAGAATTGCAAAAGTCTGGTCAGGATAACATGACTTGTTTATTAATTATCTTCTTTGGATTCATTGAAGTACTTATGTACTACTTTTGCTTGCTTATCGCCTAAGTGTACTTTGAGCTGAGCAATTGTTGAGTTTTTTACTCCATCTACTGAACCGAGCTCTTTAAGTAATTTCACTGCAGTTTTTTTGCCAATTCCTGATATGTCTGTTAGTTCAGTTTTGAATGTTCGCTTAGAACGCAAATTCCTATGGAATGTGATAGCAAAGCGATGTGCCTCGTCACGTAGTTGCTGTATTAGTCTGAGTGAGCTAGATGTACGTGGTAGTAGAATCGCCTCTTTCTGCCCAGGGAAAAATACTTCTTCCAATCGCTTAGCTAAACCGACTACTGTTACTTTGTCGAATATACCTAAGTCTCTTAGTATTCTTTCGGCAGAAGAAAGTTGTCCTTTTCCGCCGTCTATTATTATTAGGTCAGGCAATCGCTCTTTTCGTTCTACTAATCCTCGGTATCGTCTTTCTACTACTTCGCGCATAGCTGCAAAGTCATCGTTTTTATTAACGGTTTTGTTCTTGTACTTTCGATATTCCGATTTCTTGGGTTTACCATCTACAAAGCAGACCATAGAGCTGACAAGTTCGGTGCCTTGCAGGTGCGAATTGTCAAAGCACTCTATTATTCTTGGTGGCTTTTTCAATCTCAAATCCCGTTGAAGTGCCTGAACTGAATGTGGTATAGATTGCTCACGTTTACTTATCGCTAATAAGTATTCCTTAAGAATATATTGAGCATTATTTTCTGCTAAGTCGATGAGGTGTCGTTTATCACCAATTTTCGGAATTTTTATATGCACTGTGGCATTTCGCTTTTCAGAAAGTATGGTAGTTAGAGTTTCTAAATCTTCTATTTCTACTGGTAAAAATATTTCTTTTGGTACAAATTCTTGTTGTGAATACCAGCTATCTATTGTTCTTTGTAATATTTCAGCATCACTTAGCTCGTCTGTTTTTTTTATGATGAAGTGTTTCCTACCTATTAGCTTACCTTCGCGGACAGTGAATACAATAGAACAAACGGTATTTTCTTGTCTGTATATTCCAAACACATCTCTATCTATTGCATCTGCAGTGACGACTTTCTGTCTTGATACGAACTGCCTTATGGCGCCGAGTTGATCTCTTGTTTTTGCAGCTTCCTCAAAGTTCATTTCCTCAGAAAGTTCATCCATTCTTTGCTGAAGGAATCGCTCCAAATCACGTGTTTTACCATTAAGAATACTTTTCGCAAATGCTACATTTTGGTTATATTCTGTCTTATCAATGAGTCCTTCGCATGGGCCATCGCATTTTTTTATGTGATATTCTAAGCAGACTTTGTGTTTTTTTTCTCTGATAGTCTCTTCGTTGATGGTGAGCTTACAAGTTCTGAATTTGAATATTTTGTGTAGTAGTTCTAATACCCTACGCATATCACCTACTTTGGTGAATGGACCATAGTATTTTGATCCATCTTTTACAACATTTCGGGTCTGGAAAATACGAGGGTATGGTTCGCTGGTAACCTTGATAAATGGGTAAGACTTATCATCTTTCAGGTTAACATTGTAGCGAGGTTTGTGCTTTTTGATTAATGTATCTTCCAGTATTAGTGCTTCAGCTTCTGAATCGGTCACGATTATCTCAACATCGTCTATTTTTTTGACTAATGCCTTAGTCTTAGCATCGTGTTGCTTCTGCCTATTAAAATATGAACGCACCCTGTTGCGAAGCTTAATTGCCTTACCGACATAGATTATATTCCCGTTCTTATTTTTATACTGATAAATTCCGGGTTTCTGAGGTAAGTTTGCTATTTTGGACTTCAAATCCATTGACTATATATTGCCTGATTTTGGTCTTAGGACTAATTCTTCTACGGTCAGATTTCCATTGGCAATAGATGGGATGAGAGCTCCAACTGCATCGGCTACTTCTTCAGCTGACATCATTTTGTGCTCATGTTCACTACGCAAATCATCTGGCCATAAGTCTGTGCTAGTTGCACCTGGGAATACATTGACAACATCTACGCTGTTTTCTCGCATCTCTTCTCTAAGTACATTCATCATATTGGTAACTGCCGATTTACTTGAAGAGTATAGCGAATTGCCAGAAAAAACATCACGAACTGCTACCGATAATATATTTATTAATCCACCTTTGGTCTTGATTATATCAGGTAGGAATTCTTTTGTAATAGCGAACACAGAGCGATAGTTGAGATTATTAACTTTATCGAAGTCTTCCAAGCTCATATCTGCTAAGTTTTTGACTACAGTTGTACCAGCATTATTTATCAGTATATCTATGCTAATGTTCTTTTGTTTTAGCTCATCGCTTAATTTTTTTATTTCACTCACTTCAGATAAATCAACAGAATAGACTAAAGCACTGTCTGGGAACTTATCTTTGTTACTAATATCTCTGCCTGTAATGATAGGTGTGGCTCCCATATCTGCCACTTTGTTAGCTATAGCTAGACCAATTCCTTTAGTTGAACCAGTTATGAGTATGTTTTTGCCAATTAGTGATTGTGTTGTCATGTTCTAATTCTATTTTCTTAATTCTTGATTTTTTTGTTCTATAAATTACGTAAATCGCCGTTTAATCTTATTTGATTAAATAAAAAAATCTACTTCAGAGAAATCTGAAGTAGGTGTATTCATAAATAAATAGTTGGGGTTTTTACTTATGATTGAATGAATTTAGCATCCACATTGTCTTTTCTTGGAATCTTATCAACTCTGTCATCATATCTACTGTACTTTCGTCTCCAGCGCTGTCAGCTACTTCCAGAGCTTCTCTTTCTTTATTAATTAAGATAGATAAATTCTCCACAACCTTATTTACTGAATCGGAAGAAGTAGTTACATTCTTGTGTTCCGCTATGTCCGATTTTGCAACATAATCGCTATATGTATGCAATGGGACAGCTTCTAATGTAACAATTCTCTCTGCAATTTCGTCTATTGATTCTTGTGCAGCATTATAAAGTTCTTCAAACTTTACATGAAGCGTGAAAAAATCATTACCTTTTAGGTTCCAGTGAAACCCTCTTAAGTTTTGATAGTATAGTTGATAATTAGCTAATAAGTCATTTAATTTACTTGTCAATTCTTTAATTTTTTCTGAATCTAATCCTATTGAATTCTTCATATTTTTTTTATGTCCTTTTAATTATAAAAAGCTTGTGTTACCTAAAAGAACGTAAAAGTAGGGAGATTATTTTTTTCATCTTAATGTGATTATTTTATCTATTCAATGTTTATAAGTAACTTGAAAGTTTTGAAATCGTACTTTTAGAATAATTTTTTAATATAAATTTACATATGCCTATAGAAAACTGCTACTTAGTTACAATTGACCAATATTTATAAATTATATCAGTATGGTATGCTTTTTGTATATAGTAAGAATACCTCATAATTAGTGGCAGAATGTCCAATAAAATTCGTGTATATATCTTAGTAATCATTGCTTTTGGGTTGAGTTTCTCAATTTCAGAATCGCAGGACTATGAGAGTTTGGAAATAAACGAAAGTATTTTCGAAAAAGACTCAACCAGTGATTACTCTAGCCCCTTCTTCGATTACCAAGGGTATTATCGTCAGAAGTATGGGCAAGATGTGTTTGGTGATGCCGACACACTCGACGGATATAGCTACGAAAGCGAAATAGATTCAACCGGTGAAAGAGTATTAGCTACCGAAAGAGTAGATGATTTGGAGCTTAGTTCTGGTATCGATATGAGCTTAGATCAGTACTTGAATTTTAGAAAAAATATGATTTCATACCAGATTTGGGATTCATTGCTAACTGATTATGATATTAAGAAGGCACTTTCGAGTCGAGATTTGGCAAGATTAATGGCAGATGCTACTGGGATATCAATTCCCATTCCACCAAACCCATTGATGGGTATCTTTGGTAAGCCACAAATCAATATCAATGTAAACGGTGAAGTAAACTTAAGATTAGGTTGGCGATGGGATTCGCAGAACTTAGGTACTGTTTCAGCTTTTGGGCAAACACAATCAACCCCCATTTTCTCTCAGGACATAAGAGTAAATGTTAGTGGTGGCATAGGTGATAAGCTAAGATTAAGTACCGATTGGAATACAAATAGAACTTTTGGTAATGACAATCAATTCAAGGTTGGTTACGAAGGTTATGAAGATGATATCATAAAATTAGTGGAGTTCGGTAATGTTTCATTGCCTTTGAACTCACAGTTAATAACAGGTGGACAAACGCTATTTGGTGTGCGTTCTGATTATCAGTTTGGGCCATTGTATTTGAGAACTATATTCGCACAAAGAAGAGGTGAAAGAAACTTTGTTGATGTAAGAGGTGGTAGTAACAAGGAGCCATTCCAGATTAGACCACCAGATTTTGCCCAAAATCACTTCTTCTTGGATAATGACTACAAAGCAGTTTATAAAGATTATTGGAGATCACCCAAGCCAGTAATACCACAGTCAGCTAACTTTACAAGGGTTAAGGATATCGAGGTTTGGGAATCGACAAATACAGTTACTAGCCCGCAAGTTTCTGAAGTAATAGCATACGCTACATTACCACCTGAAGATGATCCACTTGATTTTATTAATAATGCTGCTCTGAATAATCCCAATGTGGCTATACTTGCTGGTAGTGTTGAAAGAGGAAGGTTCCAAAAGTTAGATACAAACCAATATATTGTTGATAGGAACCTAGGTACACTTACAGTTAGAAATTTGAGACAAGATAGAAAATATGCTGTCTCGTACATAACTGAAGGTCCAACTTCGGCGGCAGAAGATGATTTGTACCACGGTACATTTAGCAATTCAGTTGACGTGAAAGATACTTTAATTTTAAAACTAGTCTCAGTTCCCAATTTGCAACCAGGGTTTGATACTCTATGGTCAAGACAAATGAAAAATATCTATTCATTAGGCAAGTCTAATTTGAACTTAGATGAGACAACTATTAGTATTTGGTACTTGAATCAAGACAATGATTCAGTAGATGTTCTGCCTAATTCACCTGATAAGTTAGTAACTATATTTGGTGTGGATAGGACAAATACTTCTGGTGCTGCTCAGTCGGATGGTGAGTTTGATAAAACAGCTGGTTCTCCGTTTTTTAATCAGCAAACGGGTGAGATCATATTCCCATCCATCGAACCATTTAGAGGTGGATTAATAGATTACTTTGCTGCTCAAGGAACGCCATCACTGGCAGACCAATATATCTTTTCAGATATTTATGATACAGTTCGGGTAGTTGCAGAAAGGAATACTGCTCGAAATAGATTTATTATTGGTGGTGAGATCTCAGGTAGTTCAAATGGAAAAATTTCGTTGGGTGCTTTTAACTTATCTCCCGGAAGTGTTAGGGTTTTCTTAGATGGAAGGCAGTTGCGCGAATTCCAAGATTACGTAGTTGATTATTTCTCTGGTACATTGACATTAAGAAATGCTTCAGCTAGTGCTCCAGGTGCAAACTTAAAAGTAGAATATGAGCAACAAGACTTATTACAAATTGCTACCAAGACCTTAGCGGGTGTGCGAGGGGATTATTTGCTCGTGGATAAACGGCGAGCCACCGCCACGCTCAGTTTCACATTTATGCACTATAATATTGCTGCCATAAATGACCGGGTTCAGCTAGGTAATGAACCAATATCAAATACAATATTTGGGTTAGATGGTAACTTGCAGTGGGATACTCCTTGGCTTACAAAGGCCTTGGATTTTTTGCCTTTTTATGAGACCAAAGCTGAATCGAATATAACTATTGGTGGTGAGATGGCTATAATATTCCCTACACCAAACAAAAAAGAATCTACTATTGCTTCGGACAATGGTGAGGCAGCGGTTGATTTGGATAATTTTGAAGGTGGTGAGCGGTCTATTAGTTTAGGTTTGAATCCATCGCAATGGCAATTCTCTTCTCCTCCATTGGATAGCTCTATTGGAGATACTCCGCAAGACAGAAATTTCTATCGTGGTAGACTTTCATGGTTTAAATACTTTATCCCACGTGTGCCAGTAAGAGATGTATATCCTGACCAACAGACAACTGTGGGTAATAGAAACATTGCGCCTATGGAGCTTGCTTATGAGCCATACTTTAGAGGTATATATAACAGAAATGCAGAATATTTGGATTCATTGAACCCAGAGTATGATGCTAGTAGTACTTTCTTAGATAGAAATGGTAATAGGCAGAGAGTATGGGCTGGTATGCAAAGATTATTATCTTCATTCAATACCAACTTTGATACTGAGAATATCGAGTACTTAGAACTGATGTTACAGATTGATCAGAAAGGTGATTTATCAACTGAAATGTATATTGACTTAGGTCAGATAAGCGAAGATATAATAGCAAATAGCACTTTGGACACCGAGGATGGAATAACTGAAGATAACCCATTACCAAATAATAGAATAGATGAGGGTGAGGATGTTGGTATCGATGCTTTGGATGATGAATTGGAACAAGAAGATTACCCTTTTCCATTGAATTTGGAAGAAGATCCTGCAAGAGATAATTACTTCTTTGATTTTGGGAAGGATGATGGGCAAAGAACTTCTGATGACTTCTTGGACTATAATAACTTTGAAGGAAATGCCTCGCAGTCAGAATTGGGTCAATTCCCAGATAAAGAGATACTTAATGATAATAATGGTCAGACTATTACTCTTGACAATAGTTATTTCAGATACAAAATTGATATTTCAAATCTTGACCCAAATACAAATCCGCAAATAGTTGGTGGTAATCAAGATGCTGGATGGTTCCAATTCAGAATTCCTATCAGAAGACCATCTGGTAGAGTTGGAAATCCACTTTTTTCTAATGTTCAATATATTAGGGTATCGTTCAAAGGTGGCCCTGCTTACATTAAAGTAGCTGATTGGAAATTGGTTGGTTCACAATGGCAGCGAATAAGTAACTTCCTCGATGTGCCAGAAAATGATTCAGTTATGTCACTTTCATTTGTGAATAGATTTGAAAACAAAGGAGCACCTGATTTTTATACTATGCCACCAGGTGTGAGACCTCCTAGACAACTGAATAGTCCTAACAATGAAGATTTGGAATTGAATGAGCAGTCGATTGCTTTGACTGTAGATAATTTAGGATATGGCGAAGAAAGAATGGCGACTCGTGTATTCAGATCAATGGATTTATTCTACTATAAAAAACTAAAATTCTTCTATCACGGTGATGGTTCTATGCCAGGAGAGGCAATACCCGGAGTAACTCCAAAGGGATATGCATTTATTCGATTTGGTACAGATTCGTCAAACTACTATGAATATAGAAAGCCGATAACACGAGGTTGGACAGATGTTCAGATCAACTTAGAAGAGCTAACAGCTATAAAGCAAATACGTGATACATCACTGAAAAGAGATAGACAAGAGTTTGCAGTACCTGGTGACCCAACAGCAGTATTCGCTGTTAAAGGTAGTCCAGTAGTAACTCGTGTTTCCTTCATAGGGCTTGGTATAGCTAACCCAGAGGAACGATACCCCAATGATTTGACGACTACTGTGTGGTTCAATGAGCTAAGACTCACCAAGCCAGAGGCAAGCAGCGATATAGCCGCCATTGCTAGTTCGAGTGTTAAGTTAGCAGATTTGGGTACTATTGATGCATCATTCCGGACACAGGAACCCAATTTCCATAGGTTAGAAGAACGGTTCGGTAACCGGATGCAGACCACTAAGTTTACTATTAATATGCAAGGTCAGTTGAATAAGTTTATGCCTGAAAGCTTTAAAGGTGTAAATTTGCCTATTAGCTATACCCACACAGAGAAGGTAGAAACACCAGAGTTCCAAGCAAATAATGATGTTAATCTTGATGTTGCAGCCAACTTAGCAAAAGAAAGGGCGCTGGATAATGGTGCCACTGAAGATGAAGCTCAGGAAGTTGCAGATGCTTTAGTCAAACGCTCTCAAACATTAGTAGTGCAAGATAGCTGGGGTATGAATGGTGTTAAACTTGGTTTGCCAATTAATCACTGGACTGTGAATGAGACTTTGAACAAGTTAGTATTAGGTTATAACTATACTCAAGAATACCAGAGGACTCCTGTTTATGAGCAGAAATTCAATTGGGAATGGCGTGCTGATGTTAGGTACACTAATCGTATTCCCGAATTGCTTTCTGTGCAGCCGTTTACATGGTCAGATAGTGTGCCTGTGTTAGAAACTTATAGTGAAGCTAAATATAACTTTTTGCCTAATGCAATTGGATTTGGGTTGAATGTGAGCAGACAAAGAAGAACAGAGCAATCGAGGTTTTTAGATTTTGCAAGTCCTGTAGTAAGAGATTTCACTGCTAATAGAACAGCTAATTTCTCATGGAAATTTGTTGAAGGTGGATTTTTGAATCCATTGTTAGATTATAATTTTTCTACTCGTTCATCACTTGTTAGATTTGAAGCTGGTTCTGATGGAACCCAGAGAACTGGAAGTGAATTAGCCAAAACGGTATTGCTAAATGATGGGGCGTTGATTAACTTCGGTGATGATATAAATCACACTCAGAACGTAACGCTTAACTTTACACCACAATTACCTAACATAGCTAATATCAATAAATATTTTAAAATTACTGGTCAGTATGTAGTTGATTACCAATGGACCAACCCACTTCATCCAGACCCCGCGTTGCTCGATGTAGCAAAGCAAGCTAATTATAATTCCACTACAAGGTTTACCGGTACTATAGGGTTAGAGCAGCTTGGCAATAGCTGGTTTGGTACTGGTGGTAAAACATCACTAACAAGACAGATACCCAAGGACACTTCGACGTCTTTTTGGAGCGAGTTGGGTAGTGCTTTCAAATTTATATTCTTAGATTTTAAGACAGTTAGGGTTGGTTTGAATCAGACTAATTCATCTATAAATCCAGGTGTATATGGTGGTACGGGATTAACTAATTTCTGGGGGTTTGGTAATAGCTCAAGACCACAAGGGCCGAGCTTACCATATCAATTAGGATTGGTTAGTAGCCCACACGGTGGATTCAAAGCTACGCCTTCAGCAGCGTTCCCATTCATAGGGTTCGAGGCGTTCGACGGGCTGAGGCCACCCAATGCTATTTTACAAGATAACTTTAATCAGGCGACTACATTTGACATAGCTACATCTAGACCGTTGTGGAAGGGTGCTGAGTTAGATTTGAAGTGGAACTCTACTGTGTCGTATAATAGAAATGAGACTGTACTAACGGACAATGATGGCGTTCCGACTTATACTAATGTGATTGCGCTCAAGTCTTTCTCTCGTTCCTATATGTCATTCCCAACTATTTTTGGGTTCAACCCATTTGGCAATACTATGGATGCTGTAGTTGAGGAGTACAATAATAGGGCTGCCGCAATAGAGAACAGCGGTATCTCCGAATTAGAGCAAAACCGAGCAAAACAGCGAGCTCTTTCGGAATCATTCTTCGAGGAGTTAGAGGCGTTTAGTATCAGTGGTGGGGCTGCTCGTAAGTTCTTACCTGCTCCAAATTATGGTATTACTTGGGAAGGACTAGAAGAGTGGGGGATATGGAGCGATTATGTAAAGAAAGTTAGATTCGAGCATAGATACCAAGCACTATATGATGAGGCAATCAAGATAACAGATAAGGGCGAGGCGTACGAAAACCAGATGGTGCAATATGGATTCCAACCCATGCTTGGTGTTACTTGGACGTTTGATGATGAGAAATTAGATGGCCAACTAACTGCAAACTTACGTTGGAACTCTACTTCAAACTTCAACCTTAGCTCTTCCAGTAGGAGTATAATAGAAAAAACGAGTACCAACGAGATAAGCGCTCAGGCAAACTACACAATGAAGAGCTTGGAGTGGGAATTTTTAGGATTAAGCTTAGAGAACAATATTGAATATAGTTTCCTATTCTCAATAAAAGATAATTCACGTGCCACATTCGATGTATCGGATGAGGCTGGCTTGAACGAGAACGAAGGACGTGAGCTACAAGGTGACACCCAAATAACAATAGAGCCAAGAATAAGGTATTCACTAAGTAATAGGGTAACGGCGTCGTTCTTCTTCCGTTATGACGCTACTGTAACTGCAGGTGCTGCTAACCCAGGATTTAGCACAACTCAAGTAGGGCTAGATCTGCGTATATCGCTGGCAGGTGGTAGATAGTGGAGATAGGCAACAATATCTTTTCACTTTAGCGCGGACTTTTGATTTAACAATGAAGCCGCTATTTTTTAAGGTCTATGTGGGGTTGTTGTTCTTCTTTCAATTTCATAAAGCTCATTTCCCAAAAGTCTTTTTATATCGTTAACACTTTCTTTTTTTAGAGGGACACCTAAGATCAAAATCGTATTTGCAGTTTCATTAATTCCGTTTTCATAATGAATACTTTTTAATTCGATTTGGTTTGATGGGTAACATAGAAAACCAAATTTAAAGTCTGTCTTGCTGAAAGAAGAATAAGCCATTATTTGATGTAAGTCGCGTCTATGGTCTTCTTTTAATAATTCACTTTGGTCATACTTGTTGTATAAATTAGATTTGTATTTGGCGTCAATAAAAACTAAAACGTTTTCTTTTTGAAAAATTGCGTCTGGCTCGATGTGCTTTAATTCCCAAGAATAATGCTTTGATGTTCTAGAATGAAATTTAAAGTTTGAGTAAAGTCGTCCCCCAATTTCTTTTGCAGTTTCTTTAAAAATATATTGAATGAATTTTTCAAATACATCTGAAAAATCAACACGCCAAGCGGTGCTATCAACAAAGTTAAAGTTTAAAATTCTATTAGCTTGTTCCTTACAGAATTTTACAGAAGGACTATCAGAAAATTTGATTATAATTTTATTAGTTGCTTTTGGTTTATGATAATACAAACGTTCTTCAAGGAAACTCAATTTGTTTCGTAAAGTATTCTTTATTCTCTGTGGTGTATTAGCCGAGAGTAGTTCGCTTTTGCAAATGTCAAAGACATATCTAATTTCAGAATATTCAGTATGATACTCACTTAGAACATTTGTTCTTGTAGGAAATTTTATTATATTCTCAACTTTGTATTCATTGTTGATATATTTTGTCCAATTTATTTGACCAGACGGTTGACTTGAAACCTTTTCCATATTATCAAACTTTCTCCACGGTCTCATTGTCAATTTTTCAAGAGCTGTTATGAATTTTACAGCCTCCAAATACAATGGTGGTCTGAAGTTTTTACCTGAAGCCAATGGTAAACTGTCAATGACCTTTGGACTTATTTCGGTACCAAGGAGGTTCAAAATTTCAATATAGTCCTCAAATCTGTCCCGCCCCGTAAACCTTGGCATAACTACAAAATCACCGATTTGCTTTCCAGTGTCAGAAGCTCTCAAAGGAATAGAGCCAATGAAACCAGATGAACGAAATGTCAATGCAGTGCTTTGGTCTGAACCAATTATGTAAGGTTGAACACCAAGGAATTTAAATTGCTTGGTGTTATAATCAATGAATTTTTGGAGGTACTGACCAATAATTCTTTTGTCTGCCGACTTGAACCATTTTTTTTGCAAAACAATTCCACCCAACTGTTTCGATTGTTCAGTAAGGTAAGGAATTTCGCAAAAAACATCTAAAGGTTTAGTCATTCGAAAAGAGATAGATTTATTCTAGTAGAGAAATAGTTATTAAACTCTTCTTTTACACTTCGTAAAAGACCTTCTTGCAAATACTCTTTAATCAAAGGAAATACTTCATAACGAATTCGATTTTTCATTTCATCTTCAGAGTTAGCTATAAAGTAACCTTGTCCAGGCTGAAGATTTAATTCAGTACTTGAAGCATACCAATTAAAAATCTCTTCGATAACAGCGTAATCTTCTTTGAAGAAAAACTCATTTTCTGATATTTTATTGACAGAAATCTGGTCTAGTCTTTTATTTGGTCCTTCAATTACTTTAGGTGAATGATTATACCAGGCAAATCGTCTTCGTAGAGCAAAGTCCACAACAGCCAAACTTCTATCAGCTGTGTTCATTGTAGCAATAACAAAAAAGTTGTTAGGTAGTTTTTCCACCTTAAGCTCAGGAGCAATTTCAATTTCAACATTTGAGACATCCATTTTATGTTCAAATAGATAAAAGACAGGACCCAACACATTGGCAAGATTCGCCCTGTTTATTTCGTCAATTATTAAGATGACTTCTTTTTTTTCGTTGCTAATAGCATATTTTAAGGCATTTGAAAAGCTCCCTAAATTTTATTTGTATATCAGTTTTTCATTTGTTGTATCTGGTCGAATTCCAAAAATAAAATCGGAGAAACTGGTCTCTGCGTGAAATTGAGTGAAAAATGTTTTAGAACCTATTTTTTCTGCAACCCTTTTTGCAGTCCTTGTTTTTCCAGTCCCAGGAGGCCCTTGAAGAACGATGTATTTTCTTTCTTTTAAGAGATTTTTTACTTCTTCTGTTTCATCAATTGTTTCTGTCTTTAAAAACGGCTCCAAAGCATTTGAAACTGCTTCTCTATGGTTTTTGTTAGTTGGCCAATCTCTAAGCTTGGCATAACCTGCGACAAAGGCTGCAATAATTTGCTCTCCTTTCTCGCTTTCTGGGTTGTTAACTATTTGGCATGTCGGTAAAAATTTAGTGTAAGTTTTAATCGTATTTTTTTATATGTTGTAAATCTGATCTGCCAGTAATTGATTTTGGTAGACTAGTTTCGATATCTGAAAAGTCAGATTTGCAAAATCCTTTTTCATCAGTCAGTTTTGAAAATAATCTTCTAAGTCCTGGGTAGGTTGCAAGTTCGTAGTCATTTTTGAAACCACTGGAACCAATTCCAAGGCACACTAGCCAAGTTTTGTTTTGCTCGTTTGGGAAAATTGTCAATGAAAAGTCCTGACGCTTCTTCCTCTGGATGAATAAATCCAAAATATGCTCCATTATCTTTAAGCGCTTCTTGTCCAGTGTTGTTTCTTTCAACATATGGTTTGTTAAATTCGTTGTCTGTCTTAGCACCAAATTCTTCAGCTTTCTTTGTTATGAATTGTCTAATTTTTTCTATATTAATTCTATGTTTTCTGTCTTTTATTAATTTTTCAAAATTCGCAATTTATGTTTTTAATCTTCTCTGTCTTTCCGTCTGTTAGCAAAAAATTGCTCTTTTCAGCTTGCACCACAAGCATGCAATTGTTGCCAGCATAAGCTTTTTAGTTTATTTATTATACCTTTCCCCCAATATAACAAAAAAAACAATACCAAAAATAGACTTGGTTGTTCTCCGCTGGCGGAGGTGGCTTTTGATAACAGCAAAAGTCGGAGGTGGACATTGTTAAATCAATCCTCCTCAGTCATAACAAGTTCTGCCAGCTCACGCTGAAGACGTGACAAGCTCCTCCAGAGGGGCACAGGTGGTGGTATAATTTAATAATGCCGTTTAGTACCAAAAAAACCAACCCTAAGAAAAGGGTTAGTTGTCCTCAGCTGCGTGTAAAGCCAAGGGCATTAGCGACTGTGGTTAAAAAAAATCATTTCTACAGCTTTCCTCCTCAAAGCGGCCTGCATAGTCAACAGTGGTAGTTGAACTTTTTTTGTCTTTTATACCTAAGGAAGATACACATAAATGCTTGGCATTACCTATCGCTGTTATTCACTTATTGCTAGGTGTTCATTGGTTTTTGATAGCGCTATTAAAATTAAAATTTGAAGGATTATACCAATTATACACGGAATCCAGTATGAGGCGTTAAAAGTTACACCAACCCAAAAAGCATTTCCTAAGGCCAGCGTATAAGTTGCATAATAGGGCAGCTTTGAAATATCACTTTTGGGTATTAAGTAAAACAATAAAAGCTCACCAATAACAGCAGAAAAAATCCATCCTAAATAATTTGAAAATGGTATAGTATAGTATAAGCCCGGATTGGTCCAAGTCCAAAAATTCATTAATACTGCTCCTGGATCTATTACCAAATCTGATACTACCAAGAGGAAGACACTTGCTAAAAACTGGGCTTTCCGTATTTTAAACAGCCAGCTACTAATGGCAGCAGTCCCAATAACTAATGGGACCCAACCAAGACTTACAGACCAAGGAACTAAACCAAATAGTTTGTACCCTAATTGTGCATTATATTCAAAAGGTCCATAAGGAAAAGATGTAGTAATACTTAATGCTTCAATTCCAGTGGCATAGCAGCTTAAAATAAGTATAAAAATAAGCCCTTTTCGAAGGTTTGTTCTAAGTAAGGCAATATAAGCAGGAACAGCCAATAAAATCATTGGGATAATAGAGAAATAATCATTTCGAGCTGTGTACGCAAAGTATCCTATGAACACCATAAGAAATGATAATAGCAATGTATATGTTTGTATTTTTTTCATTTTAAGAAATAAGTAAGTCGTATTCGAAAATTACGTAGATGAATAGAGCTGCTCCATTGATTAAATTTATAAAAGGAAATTTTTTGTAAATAAGAAATACACCATGGGTGTTTGATGTGAAATAGATATAAGCTGTGGGAATACAATAGCTAATGAATGCTAATAGACCAAGCCAAATATTAGCATACATTGCACAAAGTAATGCGGCTATACTGTAATAAAGCAAAGTGAGTAAAGTGGCTTTTTTAAAACCAAGCCAAACAGCTGTTGTCTTTACTTTAGCGGCCTTATCTGCTCTAATGTCTGGTAAGGCAGAAAATAAGTGCATTCCCATAGCCCAAACCCACGCTGCAAAAACTAAAGGCCAAGAGAGATTTTCTAAGGGTTGAAAAATTAAAAATGCCATAATTCCAGGTAGAATATAAAGTAAATTAGAAAGAGAATCTATAAACAACCTTGCTTTAAATCGTAAAGGACGAACGGAATAGAAAATAGATAAAAATAACCATAATACAAAAACTAGTTGAGCTTCAAAACTTGGAAAATAGGAAACAAATACAAAAGAAACTATAGCTAAAGCTGCAAGTATAATTAATAAATGTTTGTTCTGTTTTGTATTGTAAAGGTTTTCATATTGTTGCTTTTTTGGATTGTATTGATCTGTGTCTCCATCTGCATAGTCATTTATACCATAAAGAATAAAGTTGGCAGGCCAAAGAAAGAATAATAAACCAGACCAAAACATAGTGCTCTGAAAATCTTTTATAGAATCTGATGCAGTGACCATCCCGACTGCCCAAGGTCCTGCAAGATAGGGCCAAAACCTAGGTCTGCTTATACTGAGAATCCAATAGAAATATTTCATTTAATTATTTTCAAATTTTGTATCTTCAACAGATAATGGTGCGCCGTGCGTAATACCATGAATTCGTTTGTAAACAATTTGTGAACTTATAATACACATAGGAACACCAATACCAGGATTAGTATTTGCTCCTGTGTAATATAAATTTTTTACTTTTTTAGAATGAGTTTTTGGACGAAAAACAGCTGTTTGACTTAGGTTTTGAGCCAAACCTAGCGCTGTACCTTTATAAGCATTGTAATATTTAGAAAAGTCTTGACCAGTAAAAATACGTTCAAAAATAATGTTTTCTTCTAAACCTTCTAAATTCATAGTCTTGGTCATGTGGTTTAAGATTTTATCTCTATAATTTTTAATGGTTTTTTCATCAAGCTTTAAATTTGTAGCTGTTGGTACTAAAACAAAAAGATTTTCGCAATCTTCTGGTGCTACAGATGGATCTGTTTTACTAGGTGCACAAATGTAATACGACGGACTTTCTGGAAGGGTTTTACCTTTAAAAATATCTTCAAAACTTTTCTTCCATTTCTCAGCAAAGAATAGGTTATGATGTTTTAGCTCTTTAAATTGTTTTTTTACACCTAAATATATAATAAATCCAGAAGGAGCTAAGGTTCTGCTATTCCAGTAATTTTCAGAAAACTGTCTATTTTTTTTATCTAGTAATTGCATTTCTGTAAATTGATAATCTGCATTTGAAATAATGATGTCAGCCATAATATTTGTTCCATTTGTTGACACACCAACAGCTATTTTGTCTTTTACAATAATCTTATCTACAGGACTGTTAAACACAAATTTAACTCCATTTTTTTTAGCTATGCTGTATAATGTTTCAAATATTTTTGTCATTCCACCCATTGGGTAAAAAACACCCATTTCAAAATCAATATGATTCATAAGAGAATATACAGCTGGAGCTTTATATGGTGAAGTTCCTAAAAAAAGCAAAGGATATTGAAGGATTTTTCTAATCAAAGGATGTTTTACATACTTTGCAATATGCTTGTGTAAAGAGGAAACGACAGAGAATTTTGTCCATAAAAATATCGTTTTGCTGTCAAAAAAATCTAAAACAGTATCAAAAGGTTTATAAATAAAAGTGTTTTTCGAAATATTATATTTTGCTGCTGCTTCTTTGAGGTAAACATTTATTTTCTTCATGACCCCAGGCTCATAAGATTCAAATAGCTTGGCATCTTTTTTTAAATCAGATGTCATTTCTATGGGATTTTTTTGTTCTTCGAACCAAATTTTGTAAGAAGGATCAAGTCTCTTTAAACTAAAATAATCATTGATGTTTTCTCCTACAAGAGAATAGAAATGTTCAAAAATATCTGGCATTAAGTACCAAGATGGTCCCATATCAAATTGAAATCCTTTGGCAGTAAATACTCCACCTCTACCTCCAAAACTATCATTTTTTTCAATTACAGTTACATCATAGCCTTTTTTTGCTAGAAGAATTGCTGAAGAAAGACCTCCAGCACCAGATCCTATAATGATTACATTTTTATCCATAAATTTATCCAAATCTACTCATTTTTTTAAATTAACTTATCAAATGTTCTATGGTGAACAATGGTCTAACCCAAATGTGTTCTTTTGTTTTATTTCGGTTAGTTGTCTATTCATTGATTCGTATCTTTTTTTTATTGTGCCCAACCATCCATAAATCAAACAATTATTACTTTCGTAAAACAATATTCCATTGATGAAGTTAAGTCACTAAATAAATATAGTTATTTAGTTAATATATTCTCTCTTGTAATGGATATGCGAACGTTAGCCGCTTATGTTTTTAAAACTCTTATTTTTGACTTTCCCAATATAACAAAAAAACCAACCCTTAGAAAAGAGTTGGTTTTAAGTTAAGCATTACTTGTAATTGCTTTATTAGCAGTTTACAAATAAGTTCAAACCGTTGTAGAATAGCTCAGAACCTTTGTCAAATCCTGCTTTGTATTCTTCTTGGTTAGCGAATTTTTCTTTTAGCATAGTGCCATAGTTGATATGCTCCTCTTCTTCCATGTGCTCATCGAAGTACTTAGTGTCGCCTTCGTCGAAGCCGTAAAATTCAAGAAGACCAGCTTTCTTAGTCTCTGCTACTTCTGGTTGCTGAGTTTCGAATGCTTGAACAGCACCAAGCAATTCGCTCGGAGTCATATTGTTCATTCCTTCTATCACTTCTGTCATTCTTGGGTGGCCTTCAGTTACTGGCAATTTGTTAGACCAGTTAGCCCAAAGTGGTATGTGCGATTTTTCGTCTGCTACAACTTCTTTCGCCAAGTCAGTGTCTTGGTTGAATGCTTTGTTGATTTTATCCCAATACTGTGGCATAAGCTCTATGAACTCAGCATAGGATTTGTGATACTTAGACAATTGGTCTTTAGTTACTTCACCAGCAGTCCAAGCTTGGTAAAATGGATGATCTAACAATCTGTATTTCAATTCCATATATATTTCTCCTAATATAAATTTATTACAAGTGTCAATTTAATAAAATTATTGATTTATCAATTAATCACTACTACATTTTTTAATACTTTTAATAGTCGCAAATGTTGCAGTTTTCGTATATACATTAAATAAACTTGAAATTTTTTTAAATAGAATACGTAATGTTATAAAAATGGAATTCTATATGAAAAAAACCTTAGTCCTATTGTTAGGAATATTACTAGCTTTTAAATTTTCTCTTTCAGAAGAAAACTACGATGACCTTATTGAAGTCTCAATTGCCTCCAATGTTGAACAAATTCAGATTGGCGGTAATTTCTACGTATTAGTGAAACTGAAAGTTGGGGATGAATGGCATGTGTATTGGAAGAACCCCGGTGATTCGGGTTTGCCTACTCACATAGATTGGAACACCCCCGATGGAGTAAAAAAATCTGGTGGTCTAATATGGCAAATTCCTAAGCGAATAGAATACTCAGGAATGATAAACTATGGTTTGGAAGGTGAGGTTTATCTATTACAGAAATTCACTACTGACAGAGCAACAAAGTTAGAAAGCATTAAGATTAAAGCGGACTTGTCTTGGTTAGTTTGCAAAGAAATCTGTATTCCTCAAGACGAGTCAGTTAATATAGAGATAGCTGTTGGAAATCAGTTTAAGAAAAGCAGTTCAGATATGTTGGTTAATGAACTTTTAGCCTCTGCTCCAAAGAGTTTTGAATCTCCTAACTCTACTTTTGAAATAGAGGACGAAGAGCTGTCTATCGAACTAAAAGACAGACCCAAAGATATGGCTGAAGTTGAAGATATTTACCTAATAACCGAGGGTGTAATAGATAACAACAAGCCGGTAGAAATTGAAAACGATAGAGATGAAGTTGAAGCAGAAATGAGCGTTAGCCCATATATTGATTCTACTCCCGCAGAGTTGGAACTATTGGTTTTATATAAGGATAAGAAAGGAAAAAAGAAATCTTATGAAACAATTATTAATTATAAATAAAGGTAGATGATATGAGAAAAATATCAATTTTAATAGCAGCATTAATAATGGCTGCATCAGTTATGACTTTCGCACATGAGCACGCTAAAGTAGGTGAAAAAGCACCGAACTTTACTCTAAAAGACAAAGATGGAGTAGAGCATAGCTTGTCTGATTTTGCTGGTAAATATGTAGTATTGGAGTGGATAAATTATGACTGTCCATTTGTTAAGAAGCACTATGAGTCTGGCAATATGCAAGAACTACAAGAAAAATACACAGAGAAAGGTGTAGTTTGGTTAGCTGTTTGTTCTTCCGCTGAAGGTAAACAAGGTAACTTCACAAAAGAAGAATTAGACGAAAGACAAGAAGAGTTAGAAACAGCAGAAACGGCTTACTTGATTGATGAAAGTGGTGAAGTAGGACACATGTACAATGCAAAGACTACTCCAGATATGGCTGTAATCAACCCAGATCAAGAGGTTATTTACTTAGGTGCTATCGATAATATTGCAAGTGCAGACCAAGCGGACATTGAGAAAGCAGACAATTTGGTTGCGGATGCTTTGGATGCTACAATGAATGGGAAAGTAGTGAAAGTAAAGACACAGAAGCCTTATGGTTGTGGTGTTAAATACGCAAAGAAATAAACAAATTCTATATTGCGAAAATTAGAGCCCTGTATTCTTAATTGAATGCAGGGTTTTCTTTTGGTTGGGTTGAAATTTTCTTACTTATTCTGTCAACTTCCTTTTTAATTTTTTGTAGGTCATTATATGAAAAGAATGAGTAAGGAATAGTATAGACAAAATCCTTATTTTTCACATCTATTACTATTTTGGTTACATCTTTGTGGATCGCTTGAATCTGGTTGTGAGGAATTTCTACTACATCTCCACTGAAAAATTTTATCGATATTATATCATCGAGAAATTCTAAAGTGATCATTCCATCAGCTTTTTCCTCTTTGTTGGTCTTGTGAATTATTAATTCAAATCCAGCGAATAGAATCATTGTCCATATAATCGACTTCCATTCAAAAGATTCTCCCGTTGCTAATACAAAAGGGGATATCAATGAAGCTATTACAGCATAAATTATTCTATTCTTCTTGTTGTAAAACCAAGATTCTTTTTTTTGTCCTGCTACTATGAATTTCATATTCTTTCTGTATTTATTTAATAATAAGGTACAAATTTACATCACGGTACGAATACGCTATTGAAAAGTTAACATTCAATTAGCCTAGCTACTTAATTGAGTAAATTCTAGTCAGGTTTTCTATATCAGAATTGCTAATTAATGATAGGACTAACTTCTCTAAGTTTAATTTATCTTCAGAATCAAATCTACTTTTAATTAGGCTGTCTATGTCAAGAACACCATAGAGTTTTCCTTTGTATTCTAATGGAATTACAATTTCAGATTTAGATTCTGCATCGCAGGCAATGTGACCGGGAAATTCATCTACATTAGCTACTACAAGTGTTTCATTATTTTGGAAAGAGGTTCCGCAAACACCTTTGCCTAACTGTAATCTAACACATGCTGGTTTCCCTTGGAATGGTCCAAGAACAAGCTCTTTTCCATCGTATAAATAGAAGCCAACCCAGTTGACGTTATCCATAGAGTTGAACAAAAGGGCAGAGAAATTAGCTAAGTTTGTGATGGCGTTCTTTTCGCCTTCCAATACGTGTGGTAGCTGTTTTAATAGCAAATCGTACATAAATATATTAGATTTAGAATATGAAACATTACAATTTCAAAAATAAGAAATTTGATGCAGTAATATGCCTAAATGGTGAAATACCTGAACAAGAGGTATTTGACAGCTTGGTTGACATACCACTTATTGCTGCCGATGGAGCTTATAATCGTCTCTATTCTTTGGGGATAAACCCAAATGCAATAGTAGGTGATATGGACTCCGTTACGGAAAAGCATAACACCGAACACACGGAATTTATTGAAATTCCGAATCAGAATACTAATGATTTTGAAAAGTGTGTTAGATATGCCCAGCAATTGGGGTATAGAAATATACTGATAATCGGCTTCACAGGCGGATTGTTAGAGCACACTGTGAACAACATAAGTATAATAATAAAGTTTACAAGAGAGATGAATATAATTGTATATCACCAGCATCGATATTGCTATTACATAACAAATGACATTGAACTAAATATTAAGAAAGATGAACTTGTGTCGTTGATTCCTTATCCAAGTGCCAAGTTAAAAACAAGAGGCCTGAACTGGGAGCTTCACAGCGAGGAATTGCAAATGGGAATAAGAGAAGGTGCAAGAAACTTTGCTATTACAGATAATATAAAGATTGAACTGCTAAGCGGTAGCTATCTTCTATTTATTGATTCTCGTCTTCCTTATGGCCCTGATTGAACATAGTAGAATCTTCAGTTGGGCTGCCTATTTCATCACCCACCATTTTTACTGTAGCCAACTCATTTGTGAATTGGTGATAGAATAATATCTCGAGCAAGGTATCGAATGATTTTTCAATTTCATCACTCCATTCGTGAATTAGCTTACCTTCTCTTGGCTCCATTTCTTCGCCTGGCTTATCAGTAACTGTTGTCCTCCCATGCAGTGAATCAGATTCGAATAATTTGAGCATTTTGTCAAGTGCTTCTGGTTCTTCTTGATGTCGGACTACCCATGTCCCTAGTACCAAAGGGATTCTGTAGGAGTCGAACCAGTCTTCTGTGATATCCATAGCTACATCACCAAGGAAGTTTTTTTTCCATAGAATTGCAGCGTCATTATTTTCTAATATGTCATCTACTGTGGTTTTGTCTGTTTTCTCCAAATCCACTGATATAGAATATCTCTCAGCTAGCAGAATTTTTCCAATATTCATCATAAAATCATCAGGAGTAGGGCTACCAGCAGACTTAATGGTTCTGAGTCCTTGTTTGAAATAAACTGAAGCATAGCGACTGTAGCCTTCTACAGCTAAGCAAGTAGCGGGGACTATACGATAATCAGAAATTCGAGTACCACGACCATAGTCCTTAGGTGTCAGAAATGCGACATCTACCTTGTTTTCTTCAAACAGTTTAGCTACTTCTCTTTCGGATGTTTTAATCAAAGTTGCTCCAAACTCCTTGCAGACAGACTCAGCGTTAAAAAATATTTGTCTATAGATTGGATTGTCGGGTATTGCAATTTTTAATTTCATGTAAAATATTGTAACTTATTAGTATTCTTTATTGTTAGTTATTTATAGTTCTTTCGAAAAATAATTAAGATATTTATTCAGTGCTTCAAAAAGCATGATTCCGGTACTGACGCTAACATTGAGCGAATGTTTTACACCATGCATTGGTATTTCTACAACATCATCGCATAGTGATAACACTTCGTTATCGATACCGGTTAGTTCATTACCAACTACTATTGTTAGTGGGAATTCTGTTTTTTTGAGAGACGTATAATTTCTGTGTTTGTCAGTCAATTCTAAAGCGATGACAGTGTTGCCTTTCTTTTTAGCTTCAAGCACAGCATCCGTAGTTTTTTCGAAATATTGCCAAGGTACAGTCTTTTCGGCGTCTAAGGCGGTTTTCGATATTTCTTCACGTGGAGGATGAGGAGTTAAACCACAAAGGTAAAGCTTTTCTAGAGCTGCCGAATCGGAAGTTCTAAATATAGAACCGACATTGTATATACTTCTTACATTGTCAACAATTATGCTGATAGGGTGACGCGCAGATGATTTGGCTTCATCTATAGTCTTTCTTTCTACTAATAGTTCTTCATAGGTTAATTTCTTCATATACTATTATATAAGTGTATTACAATGAAAATGATTACAAAACTACTATTTATTATTCAAATATCTTTGTTTTTGAGCTTAAACTCAGTTGATGCCCAAAACGAGGCTATTGATAATTATGGTAAAGAATTTTACTTCGCTTTTATGCCTAATTTCCATAATGATGGTATTGATAACGATCAGGTTATAATATTTATCACAAGTCAAACACCTACTAGTGGGGAGTTAAACTATAGAAATAGATTTGGTACACCACAAGTAGAACCTTTCACAATAGACCAACCCAATGGTATAGCTAAGATATTTATCAATGCAAGAACTGGTGAACTTACTGGTCAAAATACCTCGGGTAGACGAAACTTTGATGGTGGAGAAACTGAAAGAATAAGCGAAAAAACTTTTCAAGTAACATCAGATGAGGATGTAGCAGTGGTTATTCACAGCGAAGCAGAATTTTCGAGCGACGCATGTCTTGTTTATCCTGTGGATGCTTTGGGTAAGAATTATTTTGTCTTTTCCTATGAGTCAAATTTTAATTCTACCTTTGGCTATTTTGGAACTACACCTTCACAATTTTGTGTGGTTGGAACTGAGGATGAGACTACTGTAGATATAAACCCAACAACTAGTACATTCAGAAATGGAACCGATAAACAAACTATAGTCCTTGATAGAGGTGAAGTCTATCTGGTTCAAGCAGACATAATAAACGGGACAACTAGCTCAGGGAATTCTGATTTAACAGGAACAAGAATTATTTCTGACAAACCAGTTGCCGTTTTTGGCGGACAACAAAGAGCAAATATCCCTTTTGACAAAGTTGGTTCAAGAGATTTTTTACTTTCTCAAATGATACCATTGGAATCATGGGGAAGGGATGTATTTGTAGTTCCATTTGCTGATCCTGATGTAATACCAAGCAATGAGTCAGATTTAAACCGAATCACTGTTGCCTACGACAACACAACGCTTTACGTTGGTGGTGATGAGTATGCTACAATGAACCAAGGTGATGTTATAACTCGTAATATAAATGAACCATTCTATATAGAAGGAGACAAGCCAATCAGAGCGAGCTTGTACAAAAGGTCTTCAAGAACTAATTCTGGGCAATTCTCTGCTAGTGATAGTGACCCATTTATGGTATTATTCCCACCAAAACTACAGTTTTTAAGAGAATATAATTTTGTAAATGTTGATTTGCCTAATTACGACAAGCATTATGTTTCAGTGATAATGCCTACTGAAGATATAAACTCTCTAAGAATAGACAACAACCCAGTGGATGCTGATTTTCAACCAGTATTAGGTATTGATTACTCGTATGCAAATATATTGGTTAGCCCTGGTGGGCATAATATAAAAGCGGACACTACTTTTGGGATTTGTATATATGGCTACGGTCAAACCGATTCGTATGGCTACGTAGGAGGTCTTGGATTAGAGGAAACCGACTGGACACCACCCGAATATAGTTTTCTCTCTGGAGATTGTGAAATAGCAAGCTTTGGTTTCACCGAAGAGCTGTCGCAAGATACTGGTTTGGATTCAATTGTATTTACAGAAAATCAGAATATGGATATTGAAGTGCTAAATGACGATTCTGAAAATTACTCTGCAAGTCTAACTTTGATTAATAAATATAATGACGGAATTGTCGAATTCTATGCTAAGGATGTAGATGGCTCTAAAACGTCAGAGACCATAATAATTGAGGGTTTCACGCTAACTATATCTAATACAGGTAGCTATGAGTTTGCAGAATTAGAAACAGATACCGTTAAGCCATTTAGAACATATTGCCAAAATATAACAATCACAAATTATGGTATTACCGACAAATCAATAGAAGATTTGAAACTTGTATCCAATGATAAATTTACAATGACTCAAGTGCCAAATACATTGGCAGCTGGAGCTTCTTATACATTTCAAGTTTGCTATGAATCGGAGTTAGAATTTGGAGTTTTTACAGATACACTTAGATTAGGAAATGACTGTTTCGAGGAAGATTTAGGTATAGTTAGTTTCTTTTTACCTGAAGATAAAAGCCCACCTGAATTAACTCAAACTAACTTAGAATGTGGAGATAGAACATTATTAGCTAGTGAATCATTAGGAACACAATATGGCTTTGGAAAATATGAACAAATCGAATCTGATAACATTGCGATCTCTGAAATAAGAAACGACTTGGATAATATTGAACTAGGTCTTGAACTTATTGACCCCATGAAGGATGGCACATACACTATACTATTTGAAGATTTGGTAGGCAATGACACTCTTTATAGTGGTGTATTACAAGGGTTCACAGCAGATTTTGTTAATAACACAAATGGAGATGCAGTTATATTGCCAGCAACGTCAATAGGTAATTCTACATGCCAATCTGTTATGGTTGAAAACAAAGGCCTATTGCCGATAACATTGGAACAGATTTCTCTTAGAGATAAATTTAATTTCTTCATACCTCAGTCACAACTGCCATTGGTTATACCACCAGATACGTCACTTCCTTTGATTATCTGTTTTTATGACGATGAACCAACAGAAAATAACATTGCAGACTTAATTCAAATGACATTCAATTGTTTGGAGAAAGACATAGTAGTGCAAGGCAAGACTGAAGAAGTAGTAACTTTCTCTGACTCAAAATGTGATTATGAATACAGGATAAGGTTTGACAATGTCCCATTCATTTTTAGTGTTGAAGCTGCATATCCAAACCCAACTGGCGAGCAAGTCAATATGGTAGTAAGCGTTGATAAAACCAGGAACACTACAATAGATTTGATTAGTAATAATGGCGAAAGATTTAGATATTTGAATGAAGTATTGCAAAAGGGAGACTACAATATCAACCTTGATTTATCAGAAATGCCAACAGGAAATTATATAATTGAAATTATTTCTGAAGAAAATCGTATTACTCAGAAGTTGCTCATTAATAAGTGATGAAAGTTGCTTAAATTAGCAACTGAACGTAATTATCAACTATAAACTCCGTTTTAGTCTTATATTATCATAAATAAATTATGAAAGGAAAATACACGATAATGAAAAAAATTGTACTAGTTTTAAGTTTAGTGTCAATGGGTGCATTTTTTGGTATCCTACTGAACACAGCCATATCAGGTGATAACATATACGAAGAACTTAAAAAGTTCCAGTATGTTTTCAATATGGCATATAGTAATTATGTTTCAGAAAAGACTCCCGAAGAGCTAAGTGAAGCTGCGATTAAGGGGTTACTAGAAGGACTAGATGTCCACTCTGTTTACATTAGTAAAGAAGAAATGGAAAAAGTAACGGAAAACTTCTCAGGTGAATTCGAAGGTATTGGTATAGAATTCGATATGCTGGAAGATACAATCACTGTAGTATCACCAATTGCTGGTGGACCAAGTGAAGAATTAGGTATTATGGCTGGCGATAAGATTGTTAAAATAGATGATGGTGATGCTGTTGGAATAGACAGATCGGAAGTACCTAAGTTACTAAAAGGTCCAAAAGGAACAAAAGTAGCTGTTGATATTGTTCGTTATGGAGAAAAAGAATTGCTCCACTTTGATATCATTAGAGATAAAATCCCTATTGAAACAGTCGATGCAAGCTATATGGTTGATGAAGAAATTGGTTATATGAGCATAAACAGGTTCGCTGCTAAAACTCATGCTGAAATGATGCAAGCGGTTCAAAACTTGAAGAAAGATGGTATGAAAAAGCTAATATTGGATTTGCGTGGAAACCCAGGTGGTTACTTAACACAAGCATTCTATATGGCTGACGAATTCCTGAAAGCTGGCGATACTATTGTTTACACACAAGGTAGAAAACCACAATTTAACGAAGTTTACCAATCATCTGCTAATGGTAGCTTAGAAGACATTCCACTAATTGTGATGATTAATGCTGGTAGTGCTTCTGCAAGTGAAATTGTTTCTGGTTCAATGCAAGATCTGGACAGAGCTTTAGTTGTAGGTGAAACTTCTTACGGTAAAGGTTTAGTACAAAGACAATACCCAATAGGCGATGGAAGCGCATTCAGGTTGACTATCTCTTATTATTATACTCCTTCGGGTCGCTCAATACAAAGACCTTTCGAAGATAAAGATGATTACAGAAACTTAGTTGGTAGAATGGACTTGAATGAAGGTGCTAATATGCAGCACAGCTTAGAAAATATGAAATCCAAATATGTGGAAATGGATGGTGAGACTTATATAGTTAATCCTTCTGAAGAAATAAAAGATAAAGAAGAAATAACAGACAAAACTGAAATGGATACAATTCCTATTTTCCATACTAGAAGTGGAAGGCCTGTATTAGGTGGTGGCGGTATTACTCCAGATTATGTTATCAAGAGGGATACAAGTAAGCTGACTGAAACAGTTGTGTCTATGAGAATGAAGCGTATATTCTATGATTATACTTATGACTTTTTAAGAAGTGACGAGGGAGTAGAATTCAAAAAGAAATATGAGAATAACTTCAACGCTTTCTTTAATGATTATGAAATAAATGATGATATGATAGAAAAGCTAATAGATATATCAGAGGCTAAAGAAATTGAAATTGTAGAAGAAGATATCGAAAAAGATAGAGAATTGTTAAAAGTTTATATGAAATCGACTATAGCAAAGATTGTTTGGGACAGAAACGAACAATTGCAAGTTCTAAGCGTATTAGATAGACAGCTGAATAAAGCTAAAAACCTATTCGATGAAGCAATGAAAATATCAAGTTTAAAGTAAAATAAATTTAAAAATATCATAATTTGCGGCTTCTCGATTTACGAGAAGCCGTTTTTTTATATTAGGGAAATAAATAGAAAATGAAGAAAATTATAACAACACTATTAATAGCTCTTTTTGCAATAAGTAGTAGCTATGCAGGACCCAAAGAAATAATGAAGAAGGGTGAGTACTTAAAGTATGAAGTGTCTTTCCTCGGAGTTAGCTTAGGAACTATTGAAATGTCTATAGAAGATGAATCAGAGTACAATGATAAAAAAGTGTACAATGTAAAAGCAGACATAGCAACGTATGACGGAATACCATTTGTAGATTTAAAAGCTACTTTTAAATCATGGTTAGATGAGTCAATTAACCATTCGCATAAGTTCACATCAAATATGAAAAAAGGTGATGAAAAATGGGAGTATATGCAGTTGCTTATGGACTATGACGAAATGGAAATACACCAAAAAGTCTGGGAGAATAAAGAGCTACAAAAAGAAGATACAATTGATATAGAGAAAAAAATAAATGATGGTTCTTCATTATTTTACCTAGCTCGTCAATACACTGGACTGAAAAGATCGATTATGGTGCCTACTATAATTAACGGTCAAATATTCGATACAAAGCTTAATTTCAGAAATGAAATAGAGTCGGTTGAAATTGATGCAGTAGAATACCCAATAAGAACTAAGTATTTCGACGGTCAGGCCGACTGGGAAGGACTATATGGGCTTAGTGGTAGATTCGAAGGCTGGTTCTCTGATGATGACGCTAGTATACCTGTTGTTGCAAAAATGAATATATATGTAGGTAAGGTTCATATAGAACTGATAGAGTGGACTCGTGAAGGTTGGACACCCCCAAAAGGCGACTAATACAAGAACTATAAGATTGTTTTTCTTTTTTTATTCTATGGCATAGTATTTGACAAGTACTAACATAATTAAAAGAATAAAACTAAAAATGAAAATCAGTCGAGAAAATAAATGAAATTCAACAAAGACTTTACTATAATTGGCATAGATGGAGGCGGCACCAGAACAAGGGGTATTTTACTAAGAGAGGGCAAAATAGTTGCTGAATCAAAATCTGGTACTACTCGTGTGGGTGCTGTCGGTGTTGGTGAATCTTGCGAAAGAACACTAAATGTTATATTAGATCTGTGTCAACAAGCTGAAATTGAATCAAGTGAAGTAGATGCAGTAGTCGTGGGCCTTGCTGGAGTATGGCTAGAAGAAGAAAAACAACGTTCTGCTAGATTACTGAAGACTCTAGGTAGAGGGCATGATTTTCATTTTTCTGATTTGATTGTTACTTCAGATGCTGAAATTGCACTACGTGGTGCATTTGAAGGAAAAGAAGGAATTATAACAATTATTGGGACTGGTTCCATTGCTCTAGGTAACCCAAACGGTGGCGAATTAGTTCGTTGCGGTGGTTGGGGAATTGAATTAGATGACGAAGGAAGTGGCGCATGGATAGGCAGAGAAGGACTTACCGCAGTGGTAAGAGCTATAGATGGAAGGGGTGAATACACTGCACTTACTGATATTATTGCAGATGCATATCATAGTATCAATATAGATCAACCTAGAACAATAGTAAAAGCTTACACCGAGGGTGCCATTCAATATCACTCACTTTCCCCATTTGTTATGGAATGTGCCGTAGATGGAGATAAAGTTTGCTTAGATATAATTAATCGCTCAGCTGATCATTTACTTGAATTACCTATGGCCCTGGTGTCGCAATTCAAAAAGAAAAAAATAGATGTTGCACTTATGGGTGGTATAGTAGAAAACGATACCTTATTAGCTGATAAACTAAGAGAAAAAGTAAGTAAGCAAAAGGAGCTAAATCTTATAGAAGCAAAATCTACTGCTCTAATTGGTGCTCTAACAATGGGGCAAGAACTTATAGCAGAGATGCAATAGTAGATAGCTATAAACTAATCAATTTTACCTGTTTTGTTTTGCTGCTAACCATTGTCTACTACATTTTTGACATCTTACCTCGTGGTGAAATTTCTCGAAATCAATTTTTGCATTTTTGTATTTACTTTGTGAATTTTAAATAAGTCCTCTATTCAGAAAATCATGTGGTGAACGTGGTTCTATTTCTAAGGCTAGTGTTTAGTCTTCCAATGCATTAGCATAATTCTCAGAACGTAAAAAGTTTTCACCTTTTTCTGCCCATTCTTCAGCTTCAATTTTTTCGTTTTTAACAGTCATTTTCTGATATTAGATTTTAAAAGCAGCAAAAAATAGTTAATTTCTTAGTTATAACAATCGACATAATTAATAAAGATATTTAATTTCTGGGATAATTACAATGGAAAAGAGTGCATTAGTGCCTTTAGCTTATGGAAGCGAAGAAATGGAGGCAGTTATAATAGTTGATTTGCTTAGGCGCGCGGATATTAATGTAGTCGTTGCTGGCGATAATGATATAGTAACTTGCTCCAGAGGAATTAAGATAGTTCCCGATAGGCCATTGAGTGATATAGCAGATGATGAAAACTTTGGTGCCATAGTTTTACCAGGTGGAAGCAGGGGGGTAGATGGTCTGATGGAAGATGACAACCTAATTAGTCTATTAAAACATAATAAATCAGAAGGTAATTTGATTTGTGCTATTTGTGCTGCTCCCAAGATATTAGTCAAACATAGTATAGTAAATAATGATACTAGATTAACTTGTTTTCCTGATGTTTATAACGAGATAAATCATGAGAATTACTCCGAGGAGAATGTGGTAGTCGATGGAAATATAATTACATCGCGTGGAGCTGGTACAGCCATCGAATTCACTCTTAAAATAATAGAAAAGTTGTCAGGTGAAGAGGAGTCTAGAGAGATAGCTAAGGAGATAGTTTATAACTGTTGATTCGTAAAATAGCCATATTATTCTTTCTAATAATTTGTAGTCTTACAACTGTCGCTAATGAGAAAGTAGGAACAGCATTGATTCTTAGCGGTGGTGGAGCAAGGGGGCTATCGCAAATTGGTGTGCTTCGTGTGCTAGAAGAACAAAACATACAGATTGATTATATTGTTGGTACGAGCATAGGTGCTGTTGTTGGAGGACTTTACGCTGCGGGCTATTCAGTTGATGAGATCGAGCAAATGATGGTTTCGGCAGACTGGGATGAGTTGCTGAGTATCTCTAATTTCTTCAATAGAAATAAGATGTTTATTGATCAGAAAAAATACTATGATAGAAGGCTAATTACACTTCGCTTCGATGATTACAAGTTTCAAATGCCCCAGGCAATTAGTAATGGTTATAATTTTTCTGAGTTTCTGCAAAGCAAAATATTGGAATCAGACTTTGCATACGTTAGCGATTATGATAGTCTGAAAGTCCCATTTCGAGCAGTCGCTATGGATATTGTCTCTGGAAAACCTTTCGTTTTTGAAAGCGGTGACCTTTTAACAGCGCTAAGAGCTAGTACCACTGTACCACTTAGGTTTACACCTGTCTCACTTGACTCTATGATTTTAATTGACGGCGGCCCTGTAGCCAATATTCCTGTCAAGCAAGCAATTGAAGAATTCAACCCCAAATATCTAATAACAGTCAATGCTACCTCTGAGATATTTACTTACGATGAACTAAACAACCCCGTAAATATAGCAGATCAGATAGTTTCGGTCCTTATGGAATCGAACAAAAAAGAGGCAAAAGAACTAAGTGATTACTATATTGAACCAGAGTTAGACCTATATAGCAATGTAGATTTTTATGAGACGGATTCAATAATTGTCCGTGGGCAAGAGTGTATTGATAATTATGATTTCAGCGAATTGCCAAAAAGAAAAATCAAAAATAATTACACAGTAGATAATGACACCTTAATTTTAAACAGCATTATAGTAGAAGGTAATAATAATACTGATGAAATGTTCTTGCTTGCCGAGTCACCTGTTAGTGTTGGTGATCCTATTACAACAGCGGATATATTCAATTATTGGGAGAGTTTATATTCAACAGAGTTGTTTTCTCAGGTAAGAATTATACCTGTTCTTGTTGGTGAAGACAAGTTAGATTTGAAAATAGTAGTTAAAGAAAAGGGAAATCAGGTTGTACTTTTTGGTGGTAGAGTTGATAATGAGAGAAATACTCAACTCGAAATTGATTTACTTCGCGAAAACTTCCTAAATAGTGGTACCCGCGCACTGGTGGGTTTAGCAGGTGGTAATAGGAACCAGAGTGTGCTTATGTCAATCAGTAATCCTAAGGTATTTAATTATCCATTCAGTTTTAATCTTTCTGCTTACTATAATAATATATTATATAGAACTTATGGTGGTGAGAGCATAGGGGAGAACAACAATTATAAAAGAGAGCAGATTGGCGATTACAATGTGGAGGATTATGGTTGCAACATTTCTACTGGTAGTAATTTTAGTAAATCTGGTAAGGTAAATTTCGGCTTTCAGCTAGAGCAACAAAGAGCATATAATATTGAAAGTGACCCTGTTGATTTTAATTCAGTTAGTTCTTTCTTTATTAAAGCATTGATTGATAACAAGAACAAATCTAACTTTACTACTTCTGGTTCGTTGGTAGATATAAAGTTTGAATCAAATTTAATATCTTTAGAAAATTCAGTCAATTTTTCTAAATTAGAAGTTGAGTTAGATTCGTATTTTTCACCAGTGAGTAGCTTTACTATTAACCCATACATAATGTTTGGTGTTGGAGATAGAACTACCCCTCTATCTGAATTTTGGGGGCTTGGTGGACAAGACCAATTCTATGGGATGCGAGAGTTTGAGCGTACCGGTAGGCAAATATTTGTTTCATCATTGGAACTAAGATATAAGCTACCATTCGAGATATTCTTTGACACTTATGCTTCCTTTAGGTATGATGTAGGTGGAGTTTGGGAAGAACCAGAACAAATAAGGTTTGCAAATTTACGTCAAGGATTGGGCACTGAGTTGTCGTTCGATACTCCAATTGGGCCAGCTCGGTTTGCACTGGGACAAAGTTTTTACTTTCTGAAAGATCCAGAAAAAGTGATTGTTGGGCCGTTGTTGGGATATTTTGTAGTGGGAATAAATTTATAGATTAACAAAGTATGAAAATGAAAAAAATAGATTTCAAAGTTATTCTTATCATCATAGCAGTTTCTGCTGCTTTGGGTATAGGTTATAACTATAGTGATATGAGTGAAAAAGGTCTTTCTTATCTGACAGATAAGGGACCTGTTGCTTCCGACTCGCTTCTCAATGCAGGAATAACTAATTCACCTGAAAAATCAAATGACGAAGCAGCTGAGTCACTCGATGGCGCTACTATAACCTATGAACAGATGAAAGCTAGGTTGGACGACCCAAATTTCGTTATAATAGATGCGCGTAGCCCCGAGGAGTATGCTGAAGGAATGATTGGTGAAGCGAAAAATATATTCCCATACGAAGATGAGTCAAAGTATTTTGAGAAGATTTTTACTTTACAACAAGGCAAGAAATACCTAATTTATTGTACTGGTGGTAACTGCGATTTGAGCCATAAATTAGCTGAAGATATGAAAAATTCTGGTTTTACTAACATCTTTATCTACACTGGTGGATGGGAAGAGTGGGTAACTAAATAGATGCAATCGAGCTCACAACATAGCGATAAATTTTTAGAGAAAAAGTTTGGTATTATTGGCTATGCCGAACCAATGCGCAAAGCCAAAAAGCTATTACTGAAAGCCGCTCCTACGGAGCTATCAGTTCTGATAACAGGTGAAACTGGAACTGGCAAGGAAGTATTTGCAAAAGCCCTGCATGGGCTAAGTAAGCGCAAGGGGAACAATTTTGTTAGCGTAAATTGTGGTGCTATTCCCGAAACCTTATTAGAGTCTGAATTATTTGGGCATGAAAAAGGTGCTTTCACCAGTGCGAACGAACAGCGCAAAGGATTTTTTGAAACTGCAGACAAAGGCACAATATTCCTTGATGAAATTGGCGAGATGCCAGTAGAAACTCAAGTCAAATTACTCAGAGTGCTTGAATCTGGTGAATTTAGCCGTCTTGGTTCGTCTGATAATCGTAAGGTAGATGTTAGGGTAGTCGCAGCTACAAACAGAGAGTTAGAAGAAAGAGTGGAGCGAGGACAGTTCCGTCAGGACTTGTATTTCCGTTTGCGTTCAGTTCATATATTACTGCCAGCTCTACGTGAGCATAAGGCAGACATAGAGCCACTCTTCAACTACTTTGCAAACCAAACGGCCGAGAAAATTGGTCTAGATTATAAAGGTATAAGCAGTGAGGCAATGGAAGTACTTATCAATCAGCGTTGGGACGGTAACGTAAGAGAGCTAAAGAACCTTACTGAGACTATGCTAACCTTGGAAGCTCAGGAGTTCATAGAAGCAGAAAATGTGGCAAAATATATTAGACAATCCCTACCTCCGCAAACTGGATATACCAATCGAAATGAACAAGGCAACACCACAAGTGCTATGGTACCAACAAATATAGCTGGTGAATCTGCTTCAAACTTAGAGTTGGGAATTATATTCAGAACTCTTTTGGAAATAAAAAATGACATAGAAGAGCTGAAGCACATAGCAAGACACAACACAAACAAGATAGACGAAGTGATTACCAATCAGAATGAGTTCATGATACAGCATGCTGATGAGGTAGTAGAGAGCGATGAGCTACTAGGCAACTTCGACACCCTCAACTTAGCTGATATAGAAAAGCGACTAATCGTCTATTCGTTAGATAGGTTCGACGGCAATCGTAGATTAGCTGCCCAAGAATTAGGCATAAGCGAACGTACACTATACCGTAAGCTGAAGCAATACGATTTGGATTAGGGTGTAAGGAATTGACTATCCTCCGCTGTCGGAGGGTGGTAAGCGCTGTCATTATAAAAAACCGTAGAGACGCATTGAATGCGTCTTATTTGATACAATATTGGAGACGTACACAGTACGTCTCTACAAATATTAAATTATTCCTTCTCGTTCAGAACAAACTCTGACAGCTCCTCGAGAAGAGCACAGCTGATGGAAAAAACTAAATAGAAACCACAAATTATAATTGAAAAGAATAAATGAAAAACCTATTACTATTCCTAACTGCTTTCATACTTACTGCACTCCATATTGAGGCAGGTGAGATTGTTACTGTGTGGGAGAAAGAATGGGATATAAACCCTTATGGTCATACTTATCATTTAGATATAGAGTTTTTAAAAGGAGAGAATCAATTTATAATGATGGGAGCGGATGGAGATATTGGTACAGTTGAAATCCGAGAGGCCCTTACAGGAGAGTTAATTGACTCTATTCTAATAAACAACATTTATGAAGAAAGTAGATTTGAAATTCTACCAGATAATAAACACTCTGGAAGAACAATATTTACTGATGATGAAAAAATTCTATTTCTAAATTTCGGTAGCCCATTACTTTTTTTTAATATGCAAACAAGAAGTCTTGAATATTCTCAAAATCTTGAATTCAAAGACAAAATAGGTTTATTGTCTAAATACAATAAAAAAAACAAAACTTATATAGTACAATCAGCAAAAGGGATTAAATCGTTCCAATTTTTAACCCAAACTAATATAGAAAGTAATAAATTCAATAACTTCAACCTTTCACCCAACCCAGCGAATAATGATATGACTATAACATTTGATGCTATCGCCGGTAGTGCTTATGAGTTAAGTATAGTAGATTTGATTGGAACTGAAATAGAGACTATTAAAAATGGTGTTTTGGATTCTGAACAATTCTCACAAGATTATAACATTTCACAATTACCAGTTGGGGTATACTTCATTCGATTAGATTTAGATGGTGAAGTAGTTACACGGAAATTTATAAAACAGTAAGATGAAAAAGGAATAGAGGTTAGATTACTTGTCCTTTGCTGGTGGAGGTAGGCATTTTTATGGCCGTTTCAATCCCTGAAGTTATAATCTGATGTCATTCTGAACGAAGTGAAGAATTCATGTTTTATTTAACAAAGATTCTATGCATTATCACAACAATTCGGTTTAGCCATAGATAGACTCTTCGCTATGTTAAGAGTGACAATTTTACCTAGTGCAGGTGCATTTTTGAGGTCATTCCGAGGGAGTCCAATGGACGACCGTGGGAATCTCTTTTGAGACAGCCGTGTCCTTTCAGTCCTCGCTGTGACATTCTTTTCCTCCCCAGTCTGAATAAATTCAGACAGCCCCTCCAGAGGGGCATAATTTTTTAAATAACGAAATCCCTTTACTATTTAACAACCTGTAATTTCTTGATAAGCGTTCTAGTTCTTGTTTTTGCTATTAGCACATAAGAACCAGTTGCTAAGTTAGTGCTAATTACTTGTTCTACACCTACATCTCCAGTGTGAGTATAGACTATACTCCCAGTCATATCTCGAATTTCTAGTGACTCAATTCCACTAATATCAGTTGGTAACTGTACACGGAAACTACCAGAAGTAGGGTTCGGAGCTACGACAAAGCTCTCATCTTTTTCATATCCAACTGATGTTACAAAGCTAATTGGGTCTGAGAAAGAACCCATACTTGTAGAATAGAAGCTACTTGTTGGTAATTCTACTAATTCTACTGCTCTTAGTACATACGTAAAGCTACCCGAAGGCGCTGTAACGTCTATATACTCTTTATCAGTAATTACTTCATTATTTACTTTTATAACATTACCATTATCATTATTTCTTCTATACAGATTGTGTCCATCAGAATTTGGTGTATTTTCATCCCAGCTGACTCTAATTGCACCTGCTTCTTTTGTAACTGCAACAGGTCCAGGCTCATTTACTGGTTTAAACTTTAGTGTAGGGTCACCGAGAAGTGTGGTATGAACTTTCCTTTGACTTCCGTTCAGTGATACTGTTATGTTACTACCTACATAGTCAGCATTCTGAGTATAAAGTAAGCATTCTCCAATTGTGCCACCAACACCAAGTTTATTCAAATACCAGTGCGGTATACCACTCCAAAAGCTGCCGAGAGCACCTGATGCCAGAGTAGCTCTGAGTAAATTGTTCTTACTATCCCAGTCACCGAAATAACTTCCCGAAACACCAGTGAATATGGTATTGATTCTGTTTTCTACAAAATCACTTGTTTTGCCAATTCCATTGCAACTAGTGTAAGAGCCAGCACCCATACCAAAGCTAAAATAATAATTAGTGTTTTCATCTTCATTGTATGTTATTTCAGTCAAGTAGTCTCTGTCATCAAAAAGAGAATCTGTACCGACCAAGTTGCTGATGGCACGGTAACCACTAGCTGATATATTCAAACCTTTGAAATTATCATCAATTAATCCTCGATATATATGGGGTATTTTACCTTGTCTCCAATTGCTAGTTCTAACTAAATAATCTCTAAGCATTTCCACTTCCTCTTCTGGGAATGCAGCCATATCGTGAAAATCAACTCTACTGACTATTACATCTATATCACTTGGTGGAGCACTCTGGTCAAATTTACCATCACCTGGAATATTATTATTTCTATCACTCCTGCTATCTGTGTAGTTTACATATTGGTCAGTCCAATTGCCGTCCAAATCGCCATAATACATATCTGCTGGCCAGGCTCCCGTGTGGTTTCCACTTCCTTCTACGTGACCATCTGGTGGCAGCGCCGTGCCAGTTAAGCTGAAAAAGCCACTATAGGGAACAGGTACATGACCTATGATATAAATAGCTTTTAATTCCTGATCCATATCATCTTTTACTTGCATGATTAAATCTTTTACTTCGGTAGGAGTGTCAGTTCTTGGTATGTTTAATTTAACAACATCCCATCCTTCTTTTTGCATTTCCATTTGTACTTGGAAAATATCACCTTCTAAGGCAAAAGAGTGTGTTTCGTCAACTAAGAATATAATCCCAGCTTGGTTGAAAGGCATTTCTACCTCCTTACCAATAGATATAACATTGAAAGCAGATATTCTGTTTCCATCTTTCTTAGTTACCATTAGCTCTTTCGTAGTGCCAATCTGATAGCTGTTGTCAGTCCAACTATTTCCTGAAACAAAGTCCACATACTCGAAGTTTTGAGCAGTTTCAGACTTATTTTCAAATATGTTATAAGTACCAGTAAAGTTGGGGTCATCGGGCCAGGTAAGTGTAGCCCCTCCAGATTCTCCGTATTCAACACTTATATATATGGTTTGCTGCTTACCTTTTTGGGAAAACAGTGAAAATGTAAAGACTAATTGGGTCAGAAGAAGAAAAAGTATAGTTTTTTTCATATTATTTTTTATTTTTTATTAAAGTCATTCCGTTAATATAATAAATAATAGTCTTTATCAATGAAAATCTCAATTCGTAGAGCAAATGAATCTGATTTGGACAGGATAGTAAACTTGTTCGAACGGACTGTTAGTGTGATAAATTCTAAGCACTACACACCTACTGAAATTGAAGCTTGGCTAGATGACCCATCAAGAGATGACAGATTTTTGGATAAGATAGAGACTCAACTATTCTATGTATGTATAGATGAAAAAGAAGATATAGTAGGCTTTTCTTCTATCACAGAAAGTGGTTACTATGACCTGTTGTATGTAAGCACTGACCACCAGCGCGAGGGAATTGGTCAGCTGCTAATGGAGCAAATTTTAGTTGCTGCAAAGATTAGAAAGTGTAATGAAATAGAAGCGGATGTTAGTATAACAGCTGTTCCATTTTTCGAGGAGAATGGATTTGAAGTTATAAAAGAACAATATGTGGAACGCAATTGCGTTAAACTTAAAAATTTTAAAATGATAAAATCATTACCAAGTACTAGCTAATGAATATAGACCAAATTGAAAAAAAGATAGAATCGCTTCAGCAATCCTCAATAAGATTGGAACCTGATGAAGCTAAACGAAAAGAAGATTTTAACTCATTCCAAAACTATTCGAATGGGTTTCTAAATAAAGTAAATGACCTACCTGCCTTTGTAGCAGATTATGAAGGAAAAGAGAATTTTGATAATTACCCATTCAAAGAAAAAGGTACATCCCCAGAAGAGATAATAGAATTCCTTGGTGAAAATGTAGATAGAGCTGGTATCAACCCTGCCTCGGGTGGTCACATTGGCTATATACCCGGAGGTGGAATATACAGTGCTGCTATGGGTGATTACTTGGCTGCCGCTATGAACAGATATTCAGGTGTGTTCTATGCATCGCCTGGTGCAGTGAGGATAGAGAATCAAATTATAGATTGGGTAGCAGAGCTAATAGGTTACTCCGATGGTTACGGTGGGAACTTGGCTTCGGGTGGTAGTATGGCGAATCTGATTGCTATTACGGCTGCACGAAAAGCAAAAAAGATAAAATCGAGAGACATAGATACTTCTGTTGTATATATAACTCAGCAAGTTCACCATTGCGTTACGAAAGCTCTAAGGATATTGGGATTGGATGAAATTATTATCCGTAAGGTCCCAATGGATAGTAACTACAAAATGAACACAACGAAGTTAGATGAATTAGTGAAGAAGGATAAAGAAGATGGGCTTAATCCATTCTTAGTTGTTGGTTCAGCTGGCTCTACCGATGTGGGTGCGATCGACCCAATAGCGGAGATTGCAGAAGTATCGGAAAAGCACGATTTGTGGTTTCATGTGGATGGTGCTTATGGTGGTTTTTTCATTCTTAGCGATGAGGTTAAAGATAAGTTCAAAGGTATAGAAAGAGCTGACTCTGTAATTTTAGACCCACATAAGGGCTTGTTTTTACCTTATGGAGTAGGTGTGGTGATAGTAAAGAATATAGATTATTTACTAGAAGCCAACAGCTATGATGCAAATTATATGCAAGATACACGTGACCATAGGCAGGAGTATTCGCCGGCGGATTTGTCGCCTGAGCTTAGTCGTCACTTCCGTGGCTTGCGTATGTGGTTACCACTAAAACTACACGGCATAGAGCCATTCAGAGATTGCTTAGATGAGAAAATATGGCTTACCAGATACTTCTATGAAAAAGTGCAGAAACTTGGATTCGAAGTTGGTCCAGAGCCAGAGCTTTCTGTAGCTGCATTTAGGTTCAATCATCCAGATTTGGATAATAATGAAATAAATAAAAAGCTGCTTCAAAAAATACATAATGATGGCAGAGTATTTATTTCTTCAACAACACTAGACGGTCAGTTCTGGATGCGAATAGCTGTGCTTTCTTTCAGAACAAGAAAATGGCACTTGGATGTTATACTGGATCTGCTGGAGGAAGGAGTAGCTGAAGCTATTCCAGCTCAAAGCTAAAAACTATTGACTTTTGCGTGTTTTTAATAGTCGCATACATAGAGTCGTCAAGTCGTTGATATGTTATCCATTGAGGAAACTCATTCTTAGGATTGTAAAAACTGACTTTGCGAATGGAATCAACTACCATCTCGAAAGTGGTTGGTTGTTTCTTACTGCCTGCCTTGGCTATATAATAATGTTGCCCGTCAATCTTTATTATCCTAAGTGATTCTGTAGCTAGTGTATCGCCATCTTTGTTCAAAGTTGTCGAATATCCCTCCATAACGTGTTCGCTGATTCCGTCCCAATGCTCGTGTATAGTTACCTCGTCGGTTCGCATATACCAATCGCCACTCATCCAAGAGAAATTGATGAAATCTTCGTACTTGGTCTTCTTCTGCACCAATATACCATAGTATATCCACACAGAGCTAACCACTGCGAGTATCATTAGTATATATTTTCTTTTGATTTCCATGGATTTTTGCGTTTAATTTTATGAATTAGAAACCATATACCGGAGATATTAAAAAACAGAAATATAAAAAAGTGTTTAATATAGTATTTGGTTGGTATCGTATTTCCGTATAATAGTCTGTTAATTGCTATTGATAAAACTAACGGTGAAATAATGAATATACTTGGGATAATTAACCACATGCCTAGTTGCATAATATAGTCAGTTTTAAATATTGGAGCAAATAGAATCAAGAGAATTGTGAATGCCAATAAATACTTAATTGTCTGAATAATTTTTGTATTTCTATATTCATTCTTAAAAACTACTTGCAATGTAGAAAGCACTAAAGTTAAAGAAATAGTCCAAAAAACTACCATTATTATTTTGAAGGCAAATTCTCCAAAAAAGAAACCCGAAATGAAAATAATCATGATTGCAATTGAAAGATGAAAATATTTTATGCCAATGTATGAATCAAATACGAGTTGGCTAATTCTATTTAGAGTCTTCATCACCCTATCACTGCCGTAGCTTCTATTTCTACCAGATAGTTGGGGCTGATTAGCTTAGACACCTCGACCATTGTCGTTGTTGGTTTTATATTCTTGAAGAAGCCAAAGAAATATAAAGAATTGAATGATGAGTTGAACTCACGTAATTTGAAATAAGATTAATGGGTTTGTAGATTAATTTATCGTCATATTGCCATTTTTCAGAGCCCTATAATATTCAAATTTACCAACCCATTCATTTTGTCTAAATACTTATTCATGCATACCGGTGTTACTTTTTTATAAAAATAATGTTATTTTAGAGAATTACATGAATTGTAAATAGTCAAGAGATAGTTATGAAAAGTTTATTAGTCGTTTTATTAAGTTGTCTGATATTGGTCAGCTGTAGCGATGATGGCGGTGGAACCAAGGTCGAGCCAGAAGTAAATTTTGAACCGACAGGGTTTACTCTGACTTATAATGACAGCGTATATACCGAGTATCAGAATGGTGAGTATATGTCTGATGCAGATACTATTAGAATGGATTGGTTTGAAGGTGAAAAGACTTTTGATATAAGCTTTATGGATAAAGATGGAAACTTCTACGAAGATGTAGACCCACTTAATTATGTAACTTACGCAGAGGTTACAAACAGAAGCACAATTGAAGATCCAATAGTTCATGGTACTGCTTTTAATTTTGTTATTAGCTTCACTCCGCACGATGAGGGTGTAACAGATTATTTACTTCAAGTAACTGATGATGAAGATGGAAGTATCATATTCAAAGCGGATAGTTTATTTATAGAGATATACTAAAAAGAAGTTATTTACTTCTGTTATTAAAGTGAAAATTACAAACACTATATATCGTTTTATTTCAGTATCCATATTGCTTGGATTGCTTTCAATTATTAGTCATGATCTAGTGGCTCATAACCATAGCGATTACTCAGATAGTTATGGTATTGAATATCAGTTAGAGCAAAACTCACTCGATTCACATTGTTTTCTTTGTGAATTCCACAAGACAAACAAATTCACATCAGTTGACTTCCAAAAAGAAGTTAATTCTCATAATACGCAACAACAACTAATTCTGCTTGATTATTGTAGATTGTTTAATGGGCATAAGTGCCTGAATAGTGGGCGGTCGCCACCTATTAAGTAAGCACTTTTAAGTCTTACTAAAACAAAATACAATTATTAATTATTTATAAATATATAAAGGGCAGAATTATGCTTATCAAAAAAAATAGCTTATTAGCTATACTATCACTAACACTTTTTTTAACTAGCTGTGATGATGATGACTCAGTATTTACATCGGAAGAACACTTCGAAGCAGTTGGCTATATATTACTCGACGAAAATGATGACGTAGTCTTCCGACTATTCGAAGGTCAGGTAGATAACTCTATTTCTGAATCAGTATCTGTTAATTTAGCTGATGGTGTAGGTGAATACCATGTTCATTTCTTAGATGAAGATGGGAAAGATATTGGTACACCAGAAGGTGAACATGATCACGAAGAAGATGATGAAGAGCATGAGGAGCATGGAGATGAAGAAACGTCATTCTCTGTAGAAGTGCAAGATGAAGAGATAGCTACAGTAGAAGCTCACGAGTGGGAAGTTGAAATCACTCCAGTTACAGTTGGTGCTACTCAAATGAGAATACAGATACTACATGATGGACATGTTGACTTTACCTCACCTTTTGTTCCATTGGAAGTAAAATGACAATCGCTGAAGCACAAAAATTAGTCGATGAGTGGATAAGAGAAAACGGTGTTCGCTATTTTGACGAAATGACTAACTTTGCTATACTCACCGAGGAAGTCGGTGAGTTAGCAAGGGTTTTTGCTCGTAAGTATGGCGAGCAGTCAAACAAAAAGTCTGACGAAGATTACAACGAAGCTGACGAAATGGCCGATATTCTCTGGGTGCTGCTGTGCTTAGCAAACCAAACTGGTGTTGATTTGACTGATGCTCTGAAGAAAAACTTAGAGAAAAAGACAACCCGAGATAAAGACAGACACAAGAACAACCCAAAGCTGAAGAATTGAGATTAATAGTTTTAATACTTGTTTTTCCGTCTATATTAATTGCTAAAAACCTTACTTTCCTTATCAATGATAGCTTTACTAAAGAGCCAGTTAGTGGTGTAACCGTATTAGTTGAAAGTAGTAATTTAGTGAGTGATAGTAATGGTATCGCAACCATTAGTATAAAAGAAAAAGAAAGCAATGTGCACGTCGATTTCATTAAGAATGGATATCAGGAAAAGCACATTGATTTAGATATAATCATTGATACTGTAAGTATAAAGCTAATCCCACTTGAATATGATTTTGATGATGTTACAGTTTATGGTGATAGTAGTAGGAACAAAGGCTGGGCAAAAATAAGCAAATCAAAACTTGTCAATAATCTTGGGAACTCACTCTCAAAAATATTATCTAAAATGCTTGGAGTATCAGAATCCCAAATGGGTGAAGCAGTAACTAGACCAGTAATTAATGGTCTTTCAGGGAATCGATTACAGATAATTAATAATAACTTTAAGACAAAAGATTTATCAAGCAATTCATCTGACCACTCCCAGGCTTATAATAATGTGAGCTTGAGTAGTGTATCACTTGTATCTGGGCCCGATTTGGTTCGATACGGTTCGTCGTTAGTTGGTAAATCAGTTGTAAGAAAAAGTAATACAAATATCAATAACCCAATTGAAGAAAATAACTCACTATTGTCCGTTGGTTATTCAACTGTTAATGAAAAATATAATATTGCTACTGAGAATGAATTTAGCTATCCCTTAGGTGGTTTAGCATTAAATGGACAGTATGTTAATGCGGGTAATCTGATTACTCCCCAGGGAACTCTTGACAACACCCAATATATAGAGCAAAATATAAACCTGGGAACATACTATTATATTGGTGAATTTACCATCAATCCTTATGCTGATATATTTCAGAAAGAATATGGTTTGCCAGGAGGGTTTGTAGGGGCTCACCCAAATGGTGTGGATATAGAAATGAAACGGAATGCTTACGGGGTAAACTCAGAGTTTCATATTCATGGTAGGTTACTTGAAAAAGTAAAACTGAACTGGGAGAGGAATTTCTATGATCACAAAGAATTTGAAGCTAGCGGTTTGCTTGGTGCTCAATTCCGATTTGTATCCAATACGGTTAAATTAGAAGTAGAACAACACCAAATGGACTTGTTCGAAAGTGGATATATTGGATTGGAATATACGAGAAAGGACAATCAGCTTGGTGGGTTCGTTTTTATTCCAGATAATAACTACGATGTGTTTTCAGCATATTTGAATGAGAAATTAGCTATTACGGATGAGTTAGATATTAAATTTGGTTCAAGGTTTGAGCTTACAAAAGTGAATCTGGAAAGAGATTATGAGTTCTATGATATTATTTATAGAGATTTTTCATACTCTGCTCTTTCATCTGCTATAGCAATCAACTATCAATTCGATTTGACTAATAGCATTAGGTTTGAGTTAGCAAATTCGAACAGGGCTCCAGAACCAGAAGAATTACTCTCAGATGGGCCTCACCTCGCTGCCTATTCTTATGAGGTGGGTAACCCTGAGCTTGATTTAGAAAAATCAATATCTTATTCTGTTGACTTTACTCATTTAGGGGATAGTTGGGAAACAAGAGCGGTAATATTTTTATATGACTATAGCAATTATATAACACCTGTTGCTACTGGTGATACTAACTTTTCTACTTTGCTACCTCTGTTCAGACAGATAAACATTCCTGTTCAGCTATATGGGTTTAGTTTTAGTGCGAATAAGTCAATTACTGAGAACTTCAAGGCTAGCGCAAATGTAAGTTATACCATTGGTGAAAGGAAAAACAATGAAGGATATTTGCCTTTTATTCCTCCATTCAAAGCAGACATTATTCTAGATTACAATTTATATAATTGGCATTTTTCTGTGAATATGCAATCAGCACTTGCACAGAATAACTTGGGTCAATTTGAAGAAGAAACAGATGGCTATGCAATACTGAATGCGTCAGTAAAAAGGAATATCACAATTGGTGAACAGTTAATGAGTGTGATATTCAGAGCGAATAATATCACCAATGAGACTTACAGAAATCACTTATCTAGAATAAAATCAGTTTACCCTCAGCCCGGTTTTGGTGCCGAGCTGATAGTAAATTATTTCTTCTAATCTTTCTTTTCTTTCTTCACTAAGTTGAGCCCTAAGTCAGTCAACTGAGTTGGGTCAACGAAAGATGGAGAGCCATCCATAAGTGATAGACCGCTTGTAGTCTTAGGGAATGCGATAACGTCACGGATATTATCAGTTCCAGTTAGTATCATAACCAATCTGTCCAATCCGAATGCGACACCACCGTGTGGAGGTGCACCGTATTGCAATGCCTCGATTAGGAAACCAAACTTGTCATTTGCTTCCTCTTCAGTTAGCCCTAGTGCATCAAACATACGTGATTGCATTTCTTTGTCGTGTATTCTTATACTTCCACCACCAACTTCGGCACCATTGATTACCATATCATATGCAATTGAGCGAACCTTTTCAGGTGCTTCGTCGAGCATATCAATATCATCATAGTTTGGTGAAGTGAATGGGTGGTGCATAGCATATACATCACCAGTTTCGTCGTCTTTCTCGAATAGTGGGAAGTCAGTTACCCAACCGAAATGAAAGTCAGATTTTATTTCTTCATATATTCCTGTGCGTTTAGCCATCTCTTGTCTAAGTGCACCCAATATAGTGTAGCACTTAGTCCAAGTATCTGACGAAATCAAAATCAAATCGCCATCTTCAGCACCAGTTGCAGTTTTTATATTCTCAATCACTTCTTCCGAAAGGAATTTTGCAATTGGAGATTTGACTTCATTATTATCAAACTTCATCCAAGCAAGACCTTTTGCACCATAATTCTTAGCAAAATCAGTCAACTCATCTAAGTTCTTTCGTGAGTAACCAGAGCAACCCTTAGCATTCAGAGCGGCAACTTCGCCGCCATTGGCAACTATATCAGTAAATACTTTGAAATCACTGTTTGCAACTATATTCGATATACTTTTCAACTTCAAATCGTAGCGTAAATCTGGCTTATCACTACCGTAATTTTCCATTGCTTCTTTGTAAGTCAAACGAGTGAAATCGCCAACTTCGTAGCCAAGAACGTCTTTCCACAAGTTACGGATATAGCCCTCGCCAATGCTGATTACATCTTCCATATCTACGAATGACATCTCTACATCAACTTGAGTAAATTCGGGTTGTCTGTCGGCACGGAAATCCTCATCACGGAAACACTTCACTATTTGCATATAACGATCGAAACCTGCTACCATACTGATTTGCTTGAAAATCTGTGGTGATTGCGGTAAGGCATAGAATTTACCCTTGTTCATTCTGCTTGGTACTAGGAAATCACGAGCTCCTTCCGGAGTAGATTTCATTAGCACAGGTGTTTCTATTTCTACGAAATTGTTCTCATCAAAATAGCGATGAGTAGTCTGGTAAACCTTGTTTCTCACTATAAATTTGTCTTGCAATCCAGCTCTACGCAAGTCTAAATATCTGTATTTTAGTCTTAGCTCTTCGCTTGCGTCAGTCTTGCCTGACACTTCGAATGGTGGTAATTTCGACTTACTAATAACACCGAAGTCTTTGACTAATACTTCAATTCCACCAGTGGGAATATTCTTATTTTTGTTCTCTCTTTCTCTAACTTCGCCCTTTACCCATAGCACGTCTTCCGAGCGTACTTCTCTGGCTTTTGCTTCCAGCTCTGGGTTCACTTCTGGCAATATAACTACTTGGGTTATTCCGTATCTGTCACGCAAATCGAAGAAGATTAAGCTCCCCAAATCACGTCTTACATTCACCCAACCGTTAAGTACAACTTCGTTACCTATTTGGTTTTCGTTCAGCTCACCACAAGTAACTGTCCTTTTCTGAAAATTCATTTTTTTTCCAATTTTTCTATTTGGTAATTCAATATCTACAAAACTCGGAAATTTTTAACAAATAAGGGGTTTAGGTGGGGAAATATTACCATAAAATAGTCGATTTATGAATTCTTATATTACTATATTTGAAAAAATAATTATCCCAACCCACAATTTCTTATTTAGTATGAATACAATCAAGATTCTAATTCTATTAATTATTCCGTTTGCCATAATTAAAGCAGATGCCCAGGGTATCAAGCGTTATGAGGAAGGTCCACTGAAAGTGGATGACTTTTTAGGCGAACCAGAGCGTGGAAGCGATTTATTGGGACAAACACTGATAAAACTTGAATACTATACTGATGAGATAGAGAGAAATGATACGACCTTTGTGTTTGCTAATACTAAAAATTATTTAGACAAAAGTGCATCTTGGATATTAAAAGACGAGAGTAAATTTCAAACTTTAGAGTATTTTCAAGTTCTTTTTGATATTAGAGAATTTTACAGACGACAATTTCAAAATGAGATTAATACTTTAACTGAGCGCCAAGAATATAATAGATTGATGCAATCGTATTATGATAAAGGAACATTGGAAATTCAGCGCTTTCAAATAAAAAGTGATTATGGTGTGAATGAGGACATAGTTCAGAAATGGTCTCTTATGTTATATCAAAGATTGAGCATGTTCGATGAATTTGAAATTCCGAGCGTACGTGATAAGCATTGGGGGTTTGGTGGAAGTCTTTACTACACTAATAATTTTAGCAGTGGGGACATGAGTGATAAACTTAACCCAGCTTATGCCGGTTTCGGTTTTAGTTTAGATGTTATTTACAAAGACTACTATTTATTTTTAAATGCGTTTTTAGCTTGGGGTACTGTAAAGGAAGATTTTATATATGAAGAAAGTTGGGAAAAAGATTTAACGTTAGGTATGGCAAATGCAAATATATCTATAGGGTATCCAATTATTGATAATAGAACACACAAATTAATACCATATTTAGGTTATGGGTTAAATGAAGTAAGTTACCCCGACACTGAAGGTGTTGAAGATGGACTAACTGTGAACAGTTCAGGACTACATGCTGGCTTTTGGTATGATTATAATTTATTTAGTGATATAGAGTTAATTCCAAATATTGGATTTGGTGGAGCGAAATTTTCAAACCAACAATATATTAGATTTGGATTGAATGTATTGAGAGTGAATAATGTTGTTTACAGTGGTTACTCACTAAATTTTTCGTTAGGCTATTCAGTGATGGCAAGGACTGTTGAGACATACTAACTCTTACTAAAACTCCAAAACCATCTCATACTGTTCAACAAAGACATCAAAGCCTAATTTTTTCAGGAAGCTAGTGGTGCCTGTGTCAATCTTATCAATGTTCAATATGGTTAAGTCATTGAGTTGTTTTGCTCTTGCCATTAGTAAGCTGCCCACACCTTGCAATCTAAACTTGGGGTCAACTGCCAATTGCAGAATATACGTTCATTCTGGTTGAATACTATATAACCTATTAGCTCTTCATCTTTGTAAGCACCAATAGAAGTTAACTCCTGGAATCTATTTTCAATCAGTGCAGGTGAGTTTTGTATAGTTGGATTAGAAGTCCAAAAAGATTGCAAGTGTTCCCAATCAAATTTCTTTAGTTCTTCATAGCTACAATCACTATTCGCTTTTTTAGTTCTGGGCACACCTCGGAAACAGAGCAAATGCATGTTGATTTTAAACCCAGATTTTTTATATGAATCTATTGCAGGAGAGTTTTTAGTTATTACTTCTAGCTGTATTTTGTCACAATCTGTATTAGAAATTATAGGAATTATGTGCTCATACATTCTTACAGTTAGATTTTGTCCCCTTGCATTGGGTATTACTCCAGTTCCAAGATTATAAGCAACGCTATTGCTTAAGTAAGGTAGAGTACAATGTAATATAAAGCCAACTAACTTGCCCTTGTCAAACGCACCAACAGAAAGAGATAAATCAATGTCATGAGATTTTAGCTTGGTTGTAAACTGGCTGTAGTTTACAGAAACTGGAATAAAATAATCACTAAAAGAAAGGTTGAATGCTTCCAGAATTACATCATACCCTATTTCTTTTAGTGATTTTATTGTCATATTATATTAAAATAAATATTTATCCCTTTCCATAAACTATACTAGTCTTATCAGACTTAACTATCTTTTTAATATCATCTTTGAATAACTGATATTCATCTTTATCAATTATATCTTTGTTGATTTTAAAATACCTTACACATTCTATTTTGTTACCCTTTTCTTCGAACTTCAAGTTATAGTCAAAAAATTCATTTGAAATCTTTACATTATCTGGCTTTTCTTTAATCTTTGTCCCTGCTGGGGCAGATATAGTCAATATTTCAAACTCTTCTTTGTTATCAAAATAGTTGTACAACTCAATTGGGTAAATTCTATTCGAATTTGCTACGAAGTCAGTACTATAGAACTTGTCTGTCCATTCTATCTCGAATATCTTCATATCTCCAACTTCGATGAATTTTTGTGGCTGTAAATATTTATAATTGTACACAACACTATCGGAAACATCTTCTAAACCCGAGATAAAGTCAAGTTTCAAAAGCTCCAAGCTTGGGTCTTCATCAATAATAGCTTTTTCCATTCTTTCTCTTTTCTCTTTTTCTGTCAAGTAGAGATATGAATTTCTCATTTTCGCTGCGCTACCACCATATTTTATCGATTTCTTATCTGTTATTAACTCATCATCTTCGAATGAAATAGTTGTGAATCTTTTAACTATGTTTCTAGAGTTTTTACTTGGCGCTAAGTTTTCAAGCTGCTTAGTTTCGTCTCTTATCGGAAGTATCAGTTGGTCTTCCATAGAGAAGGGAACTGCAGCAAATGGTATAAATTCGCTGGTTGTCTCAACAAAGTATGGCTCATTGTTTAAATTGATTTGAGCAATACAGTGATCAAAATTTACCGAAGGTAGTGGCATGCTTTCCAATCCATTATCTCTGGTATTGACTAATACTAAGTTGGCATCCATTCCAGCTTCTCTACATAGGTTAACAAACAGAGTTGATATATCCTTGCAATCACCCAATTTGTCATCAAGTAAGACATTTGATTTTTGAGGTATATACCCCGATTGTCTGAATGGCACATAAGAATATCGGATTTCCTTTACTATGTATTGATATATTTTATAGGCTTTATTATAGTCTGATTCATTATCATCTATCACTTCATCCAATATTGACTTATAGTAATCATGAGATTCTAATCTGTTCATAGTCATATCTTTGTACCAATCTACGACATAGTCCCAGCTAGGAATACTAGAAACATAAACTGTAGTTGCTATATCAGGAGTATTGGGCATATTAACTTCATAAGTTAGTTCCTCCAAGTCATTCATCTCCCAACTATAAACATCGAAATTTCCTATTTTAGATTTCTCTGGTTTCAGCTGGTCATTGTTTGTTACCTTATATTCAAACTTCTTGCCTGATTCTACTGCTAACAAATACTTAGATGTCTTAACTGGATAGAATAAATCCATTTGGAAATCATCCCAGAAGTGATTGGTCAGAGAGTAACCAGTGTAAGTCTGTACTCTGTAAATTATTTTAATAGCATCGCCAACTTCAATATTTGGAAAAACTAGCATTTGGCCACTTTCTTCTGCTTTCAAACGCGAGTTATTTTCTTTGAGTAAGTATGCTTCATCTATTTTATAGGTTTCGTTATTATACACTGGTATCTGATATTCTTTTATTAAATCTATACCTTTTGAGTTATTTGCTTTTATTAGCATATAGTATTTTTTTTCATACCCACCATTTTTATAAGCTACTGCTTGTATTTCATTGTGAAGTATAGTTAAATCATGCTCGGAATCAGTACCTGGGTTGCTGCTATAAACTGAATCTAAGTCAGGAGCTTCAAACTTGTTGTATATATTGATTTCACCGTCCAAATTAGCAAGACTATTTCGGCTATCATAATCCAAAGGATTATATTCTATTGCTTTCTTATAGCTCTCAGCGGCTTCTGCTATTTCACCATTTTGTTGGTGTATTCTAGCTTTGAATGAATGAAAGTTTGAATAGAATGGAGCAATTTCTAATCCTTTTTTTATGTATTCCAATGCAGTTTCATTGTCTTCGGCGCTAAAATAGATATTAGCTAACTCTTTGTATGCCTGTATAGCATGAGGGAAGTTCTCCAAATAATCTTCAATTAAGCCAATTCCCTTATCCTTTCTTCCAGTCTGCAGGTAAATCTCGGACAGCATTAAAGTCATCTGATAGCTGTGGTTATTTTCCAGATAATCTTCTATTATATCTATTGCTTTCGAATATTCTTTTGTACCACTATAGTAATAAAGGATAAGTATATTAGCAAAGAAGAAGTTGTTAGGGAACTCTCTGTTACCTCTAATACACTTCTTCATCATACTTTGGTAATTTCCTTTTTTGGCGTCTAAGTTAATTTCTTTTTCTAATATCGTGCCTTCTCCGAAGTATTTCGGATGTTGCTTCATTTTTTCCAATAGAGATTCTAATGCAGGGATGTTATTATTATCCATTTCTTGCTGCCATAGATTACTCAATGTCATTGGATATTTTTCTTCGTATGCTTTTACAGCTTCTAGAGCTTTGTTGAACAATGTGGAATTCCTTGATATTAGATGATATTCCATATCAAGCAAGTTGCTCAACAAAGTATTTGGCATTAATTCGTGTATCTCTTTTCTTACTTTATTAGCTTCGGTAAAGTTATTGTTGAATTTGTACTGTTGGAAGAGAAGTAGCTTGTAAACCAATTCATCAGGTTCTTTGGCAATCATACTCTTTATTAATCTCACATGTTCTTGTTCTATTACTTTTATCTTTTCGCCCGATAGTTTAGGATATTCCTTATAGCTAGAGCTTACTTCTTGGTGATTGTATGTCTCACCATTTTTGTTTCTTAGTTTGAAGAAAAAATTAGCATTTGGGTTTTCACTAGAACCAATTTGTACTAAAATTTTATTCCATCCTTTCTTTAGTCCAACTTCGAAGATATAAGAATCTTGACCATTGTTAACCTCTTTCTTTTCTTTGAAAACAATTTGGTCATTTGCCCAAACCTTTACAGATCCAGATACACCTATGCTACCTTCTACTACTTCATCTTTTTCAGCTTTAATAAATGTCTGAGCATACATTATAGCGTCTGTGATATCAAAGAAATACTCAAATCTTTGCCATTCTCCTTGGTCAAATACACTTGATTCAAACCAGTTTACTTTTGCATTATATTGGTCGTAAAAGACACTATTGGATTTAGGATTTTCTATTGGGCCATAATTTTTATCGAAACCAGATCCGGAAGTATTTTCGAACGCTCCTGCTACTTGCCAGTTATAGTAGTGTTTGATTTTTGATAAAAACTCTACACTTTCGTCATATTCAGCAATGTTCTTGTAGAACTGTCCATTCGCTTCATATATATAGTCTTTTAGTTGGTTGTACTTTACAGTTTCAAGCTCATCTTCTAGTTGTTCGAAGAAGTCCTCATATTGGTGATTGCCTATTTTTGAAAAGAATATCTCCCACAAAGAAGTTATTATCAACTCGTGGTCTACAAAATTCTCTTTAATCAAGGTGTATGTTTCTTCTGGTTTTGCTTGTTGGTATTCTCGCAATATTGCCAAATACAAAATTGATTTTTTTACATTATCACCGTCCGAAACTGCTTCTTCAAAATTTAGAATTGCGGCATCTATGTTGTTATTTTTTAATTCCTTTACTGCTTGGTTGTAATCAGCGGATAAGCTTTGAATTGAAAAGAGTATAATAATCAAGGATAGGACTAACTTCAAGATATTTTCCGAGTTTAATTGATGTTTTTAGTATTTACTTTTTTGTCAATATACTCCGATTTGCCAATATTTACAAAGTTTTGTTTCTATATAGTTTATTCTGTAATTGTCATATATGTGCTGAACACCTAGTTTTTTTATAAAAATTAGTAACTCAACAATATTATATGTGTTTATCATTCATTATCATGATATCAATTAATCACAAAACATTAGAAACGCTATATGAAGTTTAAATTTCTACTAAGTATATTCTTGATGTCTGCAATTTGCCTAACGGCATCAACTGAAGACATAATTGACGGTAAAATCAATAAAAAAATAATTGCGAACAGCTCAAATCAGATTGATAGACCAACCGATTTGGACTTCAATCCTCAGGACATGAACCAACTTTGGATTCTAAATCATGGTGGCGAAAACGGTGGTACGACTGTAATGATTACAGATGCAGGCACCGATGACGTAGCATATGACTACAGAAAAGATGGTAATGCTTGGCACTTTATGGTTTTTGCTGATGCATTAGCATTTGGTGATACTGTATGGGCAACTACTCACAATTATTTCAATGCAAACAGAGCTACTTTCGGAGCTTGGTGTGGTCCATCTATGTGGCCATCAGACCTTGATATCTATGCTAGAGTGGGAACACCTCCTTCGGGTGGAGTAAATGGTAGCCACTATGACATGGTTCACCAAAGTCCTTATAGTAGTGGTATTGCTTACGAGTCAGAAAACACATTTTGGGTGAACGAAGGTGCTACCAAATCTATAGCAAGGTACAAATTCGAAGAAGCTCACCCTCCAGGTGGTTCTAATCATGGTGATGCTCAAGTATTTAGATATGTTGATGTTCCATATGAAATGAACCCAGGGGTTCCTGCACACATGGAAATGTTGGATAATTATCTTTACTACATAAACCCAGGAACTAACTCTGTAAACAGATTAGATATTCTAACAGGTAGTATTGGTAGAAGTTTATCAAACACTGCTAACGGCAATGAGCCACTTGCTATATTTAATGAAATGAATGATGGTGACTGGGAAATGGTTGTAGATGAAGGGTTAGTAAACCCATCGGGTATCGACATTAATAAAAATTATATGATTGTAAGTGATAACGCTACTGGAGAAATTATAGTATTTGATTCGAAAACATTTGAAGAAATTACAAGAGTCCAGACAGGAGCAAATAGTATAATGGGAGTTAAGTTCGATCCAAATGGAGACATTTACTACGTAGATAATCTGTCGAATGAAGTTGTGAAGTTAGAGGGTGGTACTGGAATGAACTATTCTATCGATACTCCTTTTTTAAACTTAGACCAGATGAATGAAGGAACAGCAATGTTTACTATTACAAACAGTACCGAAACGGTAATGACAGTGAACAATGTTACAGCTCAATTTTCTAGCTTATATGCAAGTGAATCGGAAGGTCTTTCTGGTTCAGCAACCACACCTGAAACAATTGTTCCTGTAGAAATTCAACCTGGCGGAATGATAGAGATTCCAGTTAGTATTTCAAGCGTTTCTGGTAATGGTATTTATAATGTGGAAGTAATGGCTAGTCTGACTGGCGAAGATGAAATGACTGTTAATAGCAACTTCCTGGGTGGTACGAATACTATACCATTAGTTAATGTTTATGATGGAGCTCCTCAGAATGCTAGTTTAGCAGAATTGACACCTCTATTAAACACAACAAACTATGAAAATCATATTGATATTGAAGGTGAAGATTTTAGAAAATTTGCAATAAGAGCAACTGGAATAGAAACACTAATATGGAACTCTGGTGCTTTTGGTACACTGAATGCGCATGAATATACAAAGTTCGATATACTAAGAGAAAATGGAACAAATATATTTTTACTTGGCGATGGTCCAATTCCTAGAGCAGGAATTGAAAGTCCATTCAACTTAGAGGCATACGGAGCTAACTATGCAGGACCTCTTTATGCTGGTTTTGCTACTGGTGGCTCATATACCTTTAATGGTGCTAGTGCCGATCCTGTATCTGGTAATTTCCCAACTGTCAGTGGTGTACTTACTATATACAACTCAGGACAAAATGCATTTCCAGCAGCAAACATATTACCGACAGGTGAAGATGCGCATGCTGTATTTTACCAGTCAAATTCGGAAGATAGCTCAATAGCTGTCCGTCATGATAATGGTAATAGCCGTTCTTTTGTAATGGGTATAAATATGTTCAATATTACTGATCAAACGCAAAGAGCTGATATATTCAAAAGCATTATGGACTGGTTAACATTCCAAAACGCAACTGGTATTTTTGAGCTATCTGGTTATGAAAAGATTAATGTTTACCCTAACCCAACAGTTGATTATATAACAATAGAAGGTATAGAAGACATACCGAATAAGAAATTAAGGTTGTTAGATTTAGCTGGTAATAGCATTAGGTTAATAAATCAAAATGATAGCAGAATAAATGTTTCTGATTTGACTACTGGTACTTACTTTGTAATGATAGAAAGTGATACTGGTGTTCAATATGCTGAGTTTATCAAAAAATAAACATTAGTAAATATTTAAAAAATAAAAAAAGCTCAACCAATATGGCTGAGCTTTTTTTATTCCTCTTTCTCGTACATATACAAAGCAAATCTGGCAATAAAAGTTAATACTATCGCAATTGCTATTTCAATCGAAATAGAATCAAATGATAGCAGAAGGGAAATATTGACAAATATTAGATAAAGCACCACTACAAGTGATACCTCTCTTATTGCATAGCTGAAATTATTTTGTTTTATAAGTCACTACCGATTTGTTATATTTATAACTTAATTAATTTGTTTGTAATAAAATAATTATAGTTGAGGGGACTAATGAGCAAAGGTCTTTACTGGACATTGATAATATTGGGCGATTTGGCAATACTGTCATCAGTTTATATATTTTTTAATGGTGGAGAGTTTGGAGATTATTTTTGGGGTGCGCTTTGTGGCGTTTGCCTAATAGGAGTGGCGACAATAGAATCAAAAAAGAATCAACTAAAGTTTTTGATTCTCTATTGTAAATATGATAGAAAAAATTACTAATCATCTTTCCTGATTTTGATTGGCTTTACTTTTTTTATCATATCATCTATGTGTTTATCATCAATAAAGATAAGTAACACAGCAATAATGAATAGTGGAATTAGAAATGAAATATCCACGTGGAGAGCTATAGCTAAAAGCCCACTAAGTGTGCTAGCTACTAATAAATAAATGCCTATATGTCGTAATTTTGGTATCATTGTACTTATATATACGGACAAAATGGACAAATAGTTTACCATTAGTCACGTATAAACTGAATGAAAATAATTTATAGATTAGGAGAATAACATGGGTGCTGAACAAATAACGTTACTAATTTTGCATATACTAGGTGCTTCGGTTTGGTTAGGTGGTCTGATGATTTTTGCAATTGGTGTAGTTCCAAAAGCAAGAAAAGAAGGTAGTATAGCTAGAACCAGAAGCTTCGAAAGTTCATTTCATATATTAGGAATGATAGCTATAACAATTCAGTTTTTAACTGGCTTCAGATTAGCTATGATATATGTTGGTGGTATGAAAGGGCTTTTTGACTTTAGTAATCATGGTGCGGTACTTTTCTTGTGGAAACTGGTACTAATAATAGTTAGTATGGTAGTATTCGTTATATTCAAGAAGAAACTTAAGGCAGCTGCCGACGATAATCCATGTTCTGTATCACCATTTATTTGGCTAATGCTACTGCTAGCTATAGCACTGATGGTATTAGGACTTGGTTTTAGTCGTGGCATAGTGTAACAACTATTATTAAGAATTAGATATAAAAAAAGGCATCTTAAATTAAGATGCCTTTTTTTTTCTTACTACTTTCAAATCTTAGTTTGATTGAAAGCTGTTAATTTTATTATTGATTTGCTCTTTAGTTTCGCCAACTTTTTGCTGGATTTTACCTAACAACTCATCTTCTTTTCCTTCTGCATATTGTAAATCATTGTCAGTTAATTCAGCGTATTCTTGTTTCAATTTGCCTTTTAGCTCGTTCCAAATTCCTTTAATTTTTAACTTATCCATGATATATCTCCTATCAATTATATTAAACAATCGTTTGCACTATATTTCCGTGTCCTTTTACTCTTAATAACGATTCAGGTTGTGGCGTATTTTAAAAAGTCTCGAATTACCAGAAGGTTTGGGTTGTTAGCTTACGTTCTTGCCTTTCAAAGAGAATACATAAGCAAGTAACTGAGCAACTGCTTTATATAGATTCTCAGGTATTTCCATATCAACTTCTACATTATGGAACAATGTATGAGCAAGTGGTAGCAAAAATTTCATTTAATAGGTAAAGAGAATAAAGGCCAATTTGTTGGAATTAAGAGGATTTTAATTTTCAATAGTGAATTGGCTGCTGTTTACTATTTCTAATTCTTCTGTGGTTAAACAGGTAACTTCTGCTTCATCTGGCCCGATTTTGCACCAATTGATTAGTTCATTTATATCTTCGATGTTCCCCTGAGCAATAATAGTAACACTGCCATCAGGATTGTTGCGAACAGAACCAACTATATTTAGTTTATCAGCTTTATCTTTGGTGGATTTTCTATAAAACACACCTTGAACTTTGCCACCCACGTTTATCTTTATATTTCTTTTTGCCATAATTGAAAGCTAAATACTTTTTACTAGAAATCCATAAATCTAAACTAATATATGCTCTAGAGGAAAGAATGACAAATATAAACTTTAAAAATCTAAATATTGAATTATTTGATTAATATTTTTTTAGGTCATATCACAAAAACAGTTATGTTGAAATATTATTAATGTTTCATTTCAAGGAGAATTGTGCTTATGATGAATGATTTTAAAGCGTTTATTCAGCGTGGAAACGTAGTAGATATGGCCGTAGGTATCATAATTGGTGGTGCCTTTGGTAAGATAGTTAGTTCTTTTGTCAAAGATATTATTATGCCACCAATAGGTATGTTTATGGGTGGGGTCAAGTTTAGCGACTTGAAAATAATACTAAAAGACGGAATGGCTGAGACAACTAACGCTGCTGGCGAAGCCGTGGCTGCAGTGCCAGAAGTTGCTATTTACTATGGTAGCTTCATACAAACAATGGTCGATTTTGTGATTATAGCGTTTGCTATATTTATGATGATAAGAATGTTTATGAATATGAAAAAGAAAGAAGAGGAAGCTCCTGCTGCTCCACCTGAGCCGAGCAAGGAAGAAGTATTACTTACTGAAATAAGAGATTTATTGAAGAAGTAATATAGTTTGATTTTATAATCAAAAGAGTTTATGCACCCTCACTTTCAAATGGAAGTGAGGATTTTTTTAAGCCATAGATTCCTTAGCAACACGCTCTGCAATTAGAATTGCACCTTTTTCTTTTGTTTGCTTGTATCTATATTTTAAGGTTAAGTAGGCAAATATAGAAGTAGAGACCGCACCTATAACGAGTGACCAAAAAATACCTGGTAGCCCGTAATACTGAGAGCCAAAGTAAGCCAGTGGGACAAAGAACACAAACATATAGCTTGTAGTTAAAGCTGCTGATTCTAGTGGCCTGTTCAACACATTCAAAGCGCTAGTGGAAATCATAAGAACTCCACGGAATGCAAGTGAGAATGGGGTTATGCTTAAATAAAGTACCATTACCCTAACTACTTCCAGATCTGACTTAACGAACATAGATATTGGCTCTTTGAATAGCTCAAAGAATCCTATCATAGCTGCTCCCCAAACGAAGCAAAAAGTCAACACTAATTTGAATGCCTTGTCAATTCTGTCAAATTTCAATGCACCCCAGTTCTGTCCAATGAATGGGCTAAGAACAGTAGCAGTAGCCATAAATACGGTCATTACTAATGACTCTATACGTGATGCTGCTCCAAGAGCTGCAACAGCGGCATCACCATACTCAGAAGTAAAATCAATAATGATACCAAAGCCAGCTGGTAATATTATATTACTACCTGCTGTTGGTAACCCTACATATAGAATTTCCTTCCAAGACTTGAATACATCCGCCAGAGGAGGCCTAGTGAAAGTTATCATATCATATTTGTAATACAGTATCCTGAATGCAATAATTAAGGTAGCCAACCTACCAATTAGAGTTGCCATGGCAGCCCCCTGAATCCCAAAAGCAGGAATAGGTCCAAATCCAAATATGAATATGGGGTCTAAAACTATGTTTATTGATACAGCAATGAGCATTATATAGCTTGGAGTCTTTATGTCTCCCGTAGCCCTAATAGCATAGTTCCCTACCATTGGCACTATCAGGAATATAGTCCCTGGCAGCCATATATACATATATTCTTTTATGTATGGTAAGGTGGTTTCGTCGGCGCCCATAGCTGTGAACAAGGGCTCTAAGAAAACTAAACCTATTACAATTGTTATTGCTGTTACTATCAGAGCCAAGACAATTGAATCAGTCGCTAATCTCTTTACTCTGTGCTCATCGCCCTCGCCAATTGCTTTGGAAATCACTGCAGTAGCACCAAGTCCTAGCCCCATAGCTATACCAATAATCACAAAGACCATAGGGAAAGTATACGTAATAGCCGCTAATTGCTTAACGCCCAGTTTTGCTATAAATACTGTATCTACGAAGTTAAATGTAATGGCAGCACCAATACCTGCAGTCATGGGTATAGCACCGTAGAGGAGTTGCTTGCCAACATTTCCTGTTGTGAATTTTGCTTTGTTTTTTACTTTTGTAGGAGTAGTCAAACTCCCTCCAATTTATTTTCTTGTATTTTAATAACTTTCTTGGGACGCTTAAGGACACAAACAATTTTACATTATTTTGTGCATCTACATAAATTGTGCTTTCTCTCTTTCGATAAATTCTTTTAACTTAGTTGGCTCTTTCCCAGTGATTTTCTTGATGTTTGACGTTATTTCAGGTTCGCTTTGCAAACGAGGTAAAAAGTGCAGTATGGTCATAACAATTGCGAACCCGCTACTCAGACCTTGTTTTCTCTTCAAAAAATAGAAACTTATTGGATTAATGCTTCTGAAAGTTATCTCTCTTCCTAACTCTTTGCTCAAATATAAAGCAACTGCAGAATAGTCTAAGTTCTCTTCGCCTGTTATAGTTATCTCCTTGTTAGAATAATTGTCAAATGATGTAATTAGCTCTGCTATGCACTTGCCAATATCCCTGGCATCAATCCAATTGAATTTAGCACTGCCAGAGGGTAATGTAATTGTACTTCTGGTCTTTATTTCATTAAGCAATGTGGTAGTTAGGTTTTGCATAAAATAACTGGGCCTTACAAATATGTATTCAAACTCATATTCTTTTATCAGCAACTCTATCTTGTTGTGAGGTATTACCTTACTCTTGTCAGCCCCTTGTACCGATAAGAATACAATTTTTCTTATTCCCTTGCTTTTGGCTTCATCAAAAAATTGTCGGAAATATTTGTCAACTTCTGATATTTGAGGTGGTCTTAGCAAAAACATAATATCTACATTGATCATAGATTTTTCGAAAGTGCCAGGATCACTAAAATCAAACAATATATATCCCAAATCATGTGAGTTTTGGAATTCTTTTCGTGCTTGTTCTACATTTCTATCGGCAATAATAATATGAATGCTTATATCTCTTTCAGAGACTATATTTGTCAATGATTTGACTACTTGTCTTCCAACATTTCCGGTAGCACCAGTAATCAAAATTGTTTTTCTTTTTTCGGTCATTTACTTTCCTATAAACAGCAATAGTTGATATAATACAACGTAATATCTACAAATATATAAATAAATCTGAGCTTACTATGGGGCTGTTGGATAAAGAGCATAAGTACAAAAATCTAAAACGATTTAGAACGGTTGGAATATTGGAGGGGATTAGTTACTTGCTACTTTTTGGAGTAACAATGCCTCTGAAATATATGTTGGATATGCCATTGCCTAACTACATAGTTGGAATGGCTCACGGCTTCCTTTTTGTTGCTTATGTGTTTGGTGTATTAGTCATTAGAAATCAATTTGGAACAAGTTTACGCACAAATTTAATTCTATTTCTGGCTTCTTTGTTGCCATTTGGAACATTCTACACTGACAAGAAATATCTAAACAAACTAGAAGGAAAAAACTAGCGCTACACGGACTCTTAAGCTAAATTATTTGCTATTGTTTTAGAAATGAAATAAGGTTAACTTTCGAGTTTATTTATACATAAAAACGAAAACAGATATGATTAAGGTATCTCGGTTTATAACACTTGATAATTTCATTACAAAGCAAGAAAATTTGCATCCTGATGCTTCTGGTGAATTTACTTCATTTATGCATGATATAACTTTTGCAGTGAGACTGATAGCAAGGGAAGTACGTAGAGCAGGAATAAATGATATTATTGGTATGACTAACACAACCAATGTACATGGTGAGCAAGTAAAAAAGTTAGATGTTCTAGCAAATGAAATAATTATTAACTCTCTGAACCACACCGGCAAATTAGCAGTAATGGCATCCGAAGAGAATGAAGATCTTATTCATATACCAGAGAAGTATGAAAAAGGCAATTATGTTATGGTTTTTGACCCACTCGATGGTTCATCTAACATAGATGTAAATGTAACTATTGGTACTATATTTGGACTTTACAAAAGAGTGACAGTTAACTCTGATGAATGTAATGAAAAAGATGTATTGCAACCAGGATACAAGCAGGTAGCATCTGGTTATGCTCTGTATGGAAGTAGTACAGTATTTGTTTATACAACTGGGAATGGAGTAAATGCTTTTACATATGACCCAACGGTTGGTGAGTTTATTCTTTCTTATGAAGGAATAACAATACCAGAGAGAGGAAAATATTACTCTGTGAATGAAGGAAACACCTACAAATGGAATCCAGAGTTTAAGAAGTATATTGCTCATTTGAAAGAAAAATCAGACGACGGAATGCGTCCATATTCTGCAAGGTATATTGGCTCGGGAGTAGCGGATATTCATAGAACCTTACTGTACGGTGGTATATTTGCTTATCCAGAAGATAGCACTTCACCAAACGGTAAATTAAGATTAGTTTACGAGTGTAACCCATTAGCTATGCTTGTTGAGCAAGCTGGGGGTAAAGCAACAAATGGTAAAGAAAGAATTTTGGATATTCAACCGACTGATATTCACCAACGCAGTCCACTGTACTTAGGTAGTAAATATGATGTTGAAGAATGTGAAGCTTTTTTGAATGGTGACAGAGGATAATTGAGCGAACAAAAACAAATAGGAACTGAACCTGAAGCTGATTCGAATGACAGAGACATGGGGCTGATGGATCACTTAGATGAACTCAGAAAGCGTCTGATGTACATCATAATAAGTGTGATAATTGGTTCTGCTATTGCGGGCGTGTTCATAGAGCCATTAATGAATGGTATATTACTGAAGCCAGCAATTGAAGCAAACCTTGATTTACAAAACCTAAGAGTATTTGGTAAGCCAATGCTTTATTTTAAAGTGATTTTGATTTCGGGAGTGATTATAGCATTCCCATTTATTTTGTATCAGATATGGAAATTTATAGAGCCCGCTCTATATGCTGCCGAACGTGGCTGGGCAAGGCGAATAACTTTTTTTACAACGTTCTGTTTTTTGGCGGGAATTTCATTTTCATATTTGGTTATGATTCCATCTATGCTAGAATTTTCGGCCAATTTTGGTACTGATAACATAAGGAATTTGATTGATATCAATGATTACTGGGGCTTTCTGATGCTGATGATATTATCGGCAGGTGTGTTTTTCGAATTGCCTATGGTGTCATTTGTTTTGTCTCGATTTGGTTTGCTTACTCCTCGCTTCTTGAAGAAGTATAGGAGGCATGCTATAGTTATTATCTTAATTATTGCAGCAATATTGACACCAAGTCCAGATCCGTTCAATCAATTAATTGTAGCTTCACCGATATATATACTTTATGAGATTAGTATAATTATATCAGCAGTTTCAATAAAAAAATACTATAAAAATGAAGAGAATGACTAGATGAGCTTAAAAGAAATAAGCAGGCCAATAAAGGATGAGTTAGACGAGTTTGACAGCTATTTCAAAGGGCTGATGAAAACGGATGTTGCTCTTCTTGATATAGTGTTACGTTACCTCACGAAAAAGAAAGGAAAACGAATAAGACCTAATCTTGTATTTCACACCGCTAAGGCATTGGGAGAGATAAACCAAAGAACTTTTATCGGTGGAGCTATGGTAGAGTTACTACATACAGCTACTTTGGTTCACGATGATGTAGTTGATAGAGCTGAAACAAGACGTGGATTGCTCTCAATAAACTACAAGTGGAATAATAAAATTGCTGTATTGGTCGGAGACTATTTACTATCCAAGGGACTTATAATTGCCTCTGAAAATAACGAAACAAGTTTCCTTGATTACACCAGTAAAGCTGTAAAAAGAATGAGTGAGGGAGAGCTACAAGCTATAGAAGTCATTAAAACGAAGAAAATTACTGAAGAAGTTTATTACAGAATAATATCTGATAAAACTGCGGCTCTACTATCTACTTGTACTAAAATTGGTGCTGCTAGTGTTACCAATGACCAAGAAACCATAAGGAAAATGGAAGAGTTTGGTGAAAATATAGGTATGGCTTTTCAGCTAAAAGACGACTTGTTTGACTATCTATCTACAAGCTCACTGATTGGTAAGCCAGTTGGAAATGATATAAAAGAAAAGAAAATTACACTTCCACTTATTCATGCTTTTGAAAACAGCACTCCAAAAGAGGCAAAAAAGATAAGAAAAATGATAAGAAAAGGCGATTTGTCAAATAAGCAAGTCAAGTATGTAATAGACTATGCTAAACAGCACAAAGGGATAGAATATACTGAAGCAAAGGCAAATTATTTCATTTCGGAAGCAATCACAAGTCTAGAAAGCATCTCTGAATTAAATGATTCTAAGCCACTCCGTGATTTGGCAGACTTTATTGTTAGCCGTGAGAATTAGTCAATCTAAATTTATTTGCAGAATCTAGATAACTTACTTATATTTACATTACATTTCAAATGTATTAATTATTATTTTTAATAAATCTAAGGTATATTATGTTATCTAAATCTATGAAATTGATTGGGTCATTGTTTGTGGCATCAATCTTACTTACTTCTTGCTATTCTCATACAATGCATGTAGGAGAGGGAGCTCAGGGAACAATCTCAGAAACACAATGGAATCACTATGTAGTATATGGTCTTGCACCTGTTGGTGTATCTGACACTAGAGAAATGGCATCTGGTGCAAAAAACTATACAATCTATACAAGACACACATTTGTTAATGGATTGGTAAATGCCTTAACGTTTGGACTTTATGCTCCAACAACAACAACAGTAACAAGATAAATTTCTTTTTTTTATGAGAGAGCTTAATTGCTCTCTCATAAACCTTAATGCCTATGAAACTCCTTTTTTTTATATCTGCAATTATTACATTGATCCTATTATTAAATGTAATGAGTATAGTATTGTTTGACTATGAACGACTTACTGAGTTTGGTTTTGGGTATTTAACAGGTAAAATTATAATAACTTCTTTGTTTGGCTTTGCCACTTATAAGCTAAAAAAACATGCCTTTCCTGGTGATGAATAAACACAGAACATAATCAAAAGCTGCCCAAATCGCTTTAAAAAATATACTTAAATAACAGTATTTTTCGATATTTAGCACCTTTGATATAATTATTCCTTAACTTTGAGATTATTCTAAATTATATAAGTGAATTTTTTTGATAAAATTTGATCAATTAGGCCTTTCAGACAATCTTCTGGAAGCCGTACGCGAACTCGGATTCGAAACTCCTACAGAAATACAAGAAAAAGCAATCCCACAACTACTAACCGAAAACAGAGATTTTATTGGGTTAGCACAGACTGGTACAGGTAAAACCGCTGCTTTTGGATTGCCACTTCTCGAAAGATTAGATCCTGCTCAGAAAGCTACTCAAGCTCTTATTTTGGCACCTACAAGAGAGTTGGGGCAACAGATAGCTAATCAGCTATTTAAGTATAGTAAATATCAAGAGCGAATCAATGTGCTTGCCGTATATGGTGGTGCATCTATTCAGAATCAGATGAAAGCTCTGAAGAAAACTCAACACGTTATTATTGCAACTCCAGGTCGTTTGATTGACTTGATTAAAAGAAAGGCGATAAAGTTAGAAAGCATACGTTACTTAGTATTGGACGAAGCTGACGAAATGCTAAACATGGGCTTCAAGGAAGACATAGATAAGATTCTTAGCTATACTCCTGACTACAAGAACACTTGGCTTTTTTCGGCTACTATGCCTAACGAGATAAGAAAGATAGTTAAGAAGTATATGGAACACCCTGCAGAAGTGCAGATTAATCCAAAGAACGAAGTAAACACTGATATCGATCACTATTATGCATTGGTTAGGCATTCGGACAAAACTGAAGCTTTGACCAGAATATTGGATATTACTCCCGATATGCGTGGTGTGGTTTTCTGCCGTACTAAGAGGGAAACTCAAGATTTGGCAGAGAGATTATTGGAAGATCATTACAAAGCAGATGCTTTGCACGGTGATTTGTCGCAAGCTCAGAGAGATAGAGTTATGCGTCGTTTCCGTAAGCATGAGCTTCACGTATTGATTGCAACTGACGTTGCAGCGCGGGGGATTGATGTTGACGATTTGACTCACGTTATTCACCACTCATTGCCTGACGATAACTCATACTACACTCACAGAAGTGGTAGAACTGGTAGAGCTGGGAAAAGTGGTATATCATTGACTTTTGTTAGTGGTAGAGAAAAGCATAGAGTACACAAATTAGAGAAGCAACTAGGCATTAAGTTCGAGAGAATATTTATTCCAAATGCTGAAGATATTTCTAAAGTTAGAATAGAAGATTGGTGTGTGAAGGTTCATAACACAAGCACTGTCGGCAAAGTAACTAAGAAAATGAAATCTGATGCTAATAGAATTTTCGAAGATGTTAGCAAGGAAGAGTTAATAGAAAAACTATTAGTAATAGAATTAGATAAACTAAGAACAGATGGCTCGAAAGACCTGAACGACACCGAGCAAAAAGGTGGTGGCGGCGGTGGCCGAGGTGGAAGAAGACGTGGTGGTAACAGAGGCCAAGCCAAGGGCAAAAGCAAGAAGAACCATCAAGGCAATTACTCCAAGCGAAGCAATAAGAATAAATCGCACCGCAAGAGAAAAGGTAAGTAACTGACAGTTTGACAAGTAAAAATCATTGCACTATGCACTGATTTTGCTTTTTTACTCGTTTGTATAATAGAATTTATCATTACTAGGAGTAAAAGTTATACCACACGATTTTTCTGACCTAGCCGTAATGTACGTAAATTGCACCCTAAAAAAATCTCCTCGTAAAAGCCACACCCAAGGGCTTATGGATTTATCCAAAAATATAATGATAAAGGAAGGCGTAACAGTCGATAATATTCGGTTTGTTGATCACGATGTAGCACCAGATGTTTATCCTGATATGACTGAATATGGATGGGATACAGATGAGTGGCCTGAGCTATTCGATAAGATTTATGCTGCCGACATACTAATTATTGGTACTCCTATTTGGCTTGGGGAAAGGTCATCAGAGGCTACTAAGCTGATTGAAAGACTATATGCTATGAGTGGGAAGCTGAATGACAAAGGGCAATATCTGTATTACGGAAAGGCAGGTGGATGTATAATAACTGGTAACGAGGACGGAGTGAAACACTGCTCCATGAGTATTCTCTACTCACTCCAACATTTGGGCTACACAGTGCCACCACAAGCAGATGCTGGCTGGATAGGTGAAGTAGGTCCAGGACCAAGCTACCTAGATGAGGATTCTGGGGCCAAGGACAATGACTTCACTAACAGAAACACCACATTCATGGCTTACAATCTAATGCACTTAGCTAAAATGCTGAAACTGAACAATGGCTATGACAACTACGGTAACTCACGCAAAGAGTGGGATGACGTTACTAAATGGAATTTCGAGAATCCTGAGTATAGGTAAGTGTAATATTTGTGCCCCTTCGGAGGGGCTTTCTGAATTTATTCAGACTGGGGAGGATTGATATATTAAATACTCATTGTGATCAGTGAGCTTTTCAAAGTGAAACTTTGTGAAAGGGCAACTATAAAGCTCAGCAACCGCAGAAATTTCCAAATTAGTAAAGAACCAGCAATTACTTATAGCCAATGTTGGGCTTAGTTATTCTTTTATTCACCTTCAAAGAAATCATTGTCAATTTCTTTTACTTCATAAATCATCTTTACTTGAACACCAACACTGTATTGATGCATTAAGTCCACCAGTTTAGGTCCATCAATCAGTATAATTGAATGATGAGCCTCTCTTGCTTTCCTAATCGCTGAATCGTCAAATGTAGATGTCGTTATAAAAACTCCTTTTGATGTATCTCCACTCATTGCACCTATGAAATTTCTTATATCCTTTTCACGCACTTTATTTTCATTGTATCTTTTTGCTTGTGTATAAATTTTTTCAAGTCCAAGTTTGTCCTCGTTTATGATTCCATCAATTCCGCCATCTCCTGATTTTGATGTTTCAATAAAATCTCCATAACCCATTCTTTTGAGTAAAATCAAAATAACCTTTTCAAAGAAGTAAGGGTCAAGTTCTTTAAGTTTATCAAGAAGCTCGGTTTTAACTTCTGTTTCAATTGTTTCAAATCCAGTATCGATTAGGTCCTGGGGTGATGCATTGTCAACGTCAACAGTTTCTAATTCTGTTTTATCATCTTTTTTGCTTTTAACTGATAAACGATGTTGAATGAAATCAGGGTCATTTTGTAAGTCCGACAGAAGTAATTTTCCACTTGCATAAGCTTGTTTCCCTTTTTCTCCGATTTGTACCATTCCTCTTTTCGGATAGAATACAAACTTGCCCATTTTCAGATAAGACTTTCCCCAGAGTATTCGGTCAATCAAGGTATTGGCTCCAGTACTTGTTTTCTTATCTAAAAGTACTTTTGGTAAGTCCGAATAATATTTGTCACAAACTCTTATTGCTAATTCTCGACTGCTTATTGATTCAATCGAACTTAACGTTTCCAAAATCGGCATAAAAGTTTCGTGATACTTAGGTAATTCCATATAATAACTCTGCTATTTTTTATTTAAGCCAAACTACATTGATATACAAACATTCGTATATCCTACTAATAATACAAATATAAGTAATTTTAGAAAAAGTTAATTGAAGCCCCTAAGCAACTAATAATTGAGAAAATTAAATAAACTGAAAGATTGTCCTAATACCCCAGAGACCTGAGCATATTGGGTTTGTTACGCCAGTCATCACGCACTTTTACGAATAGTTCTAAGAATACTTTTGCTTGTAGGTGGGCTTCTATATCTTTTCGGGCATTTGCACCTATACGCTTGAGCATAGTGCCTCCTTTGCCTATCATTATTCCTTTTTGGCCTTGCCTTTCTACTAATATGTCAGCAGAAATGAACCACTTGCCTTTTTCTCTCTCTTTGAACTGAGTTATTGTCACTTCTGTTGAGTAAGGTATCTCTTCTTTCAGTTGCTCGAATATCTTCTCTCTGATTAGCTCACTAACGAAGAACCTCTCGTTCAGAGTGCTTATTATATCATCAGGGTAGTAGAACTCTGATTCAGGAAGGAACTTTCTGAATATTTCTAGTAGAGCATTTGTGTTAGCTGACTTCAATGCAGATATTGGTACTATCTCATCAAATACTTCCAATTTGGAGAATTTCTCAATTGCTGGTAATACGTTCTTGATATTGTTGGTAGTGTCAACCTTGTTTAATATTAATATTTTTTTACAATCATACTTTTCTAAGAATGGGAATTTCTTGTCAAGTAAATTGATATTATCTTGGTCTTTTTCCCAGTCCCAGATAACGCAGATTATGTCTGCAGCTTCTAATGACTCGTCCAAAAATCTCATCATAGAGCGTTGCATTTCGTAGCGTGGACGAAGGATACCAGGTGTATCTAAAAAAATAATCTGCGACTCATCTTGTGTTAGAATCGCAGATACATTTTTTCTAGTTGTTTGTGGCTTTGGGGTAACTATAGATAGTTTTTCACCCATCAAAGAGTTCATCAGTGTCGATTTGCCAGAGTTTGGCATTCCTACTATAGCTACAAAACCAGCCTTCTGAGGTTTGTTACTCATTCGACTCGCCATGTGGGTAGTACTTTATAATAGCCAATGGTATAACAACGCAGTAGCCAATAACAAGTAATAATGGTGCTACGGTAACAGCCATTGGGTTGTTCCAAGTGCCATCTACAGCAGCGTACTCACCACCTAAACCAGTTGACATAAGCAAGTAGCCAACTATTATAGTTAATAGTCCAGCACCAGCTATGATAAAATTCTTCCTAGCGAATGGGAATTCCCATTTCACATCATTTCTTTTCGTTTGATTTTTCTTTGCCATAATTGATCTTTGTTTTGTTTTCAGTTACAAAGTTAATAAATATAATACAATTACGATTGTTTAGTTGTATTTGTTATCACTAATTGCTGTTTTCTTTCCATTTTACATCGTAATAACCAGGTCTTTCCTTTACTACTTGCTCTAAGAATTTTTGTTCATAGCCAACACCTTCTGGTGAACGACCTCCATTCTTAGATACGTCGTTGATATATCTATCATTATATTTTACTACCAGATATTCCCATAGTGATTTCCATTCATTGTGTACCCTTTCAGCATTAGAAATACTATAATCTGATAGGAAATTAGCAGCTAACTCTGGGTCTGTTTTATATAGCCCCTGAGCTGCCTTTTCCAATTCTGGCTGGTATGACAAAAACTTATCTTCGTAGTTCTGTTGTACTTCTTTTATATCCTCGGATATATAGCTATACATAGTGTATGCTTTGTTTGCTACTAAGTTAAACACCCAGAACATAGACTCCCATGTAAAATCTTTTATACTTCCTACTGTGTATGGCTTAGGAGATGACCGCATAGAGCTATAAAGCGGTACATAGCAGCTAGTTGCAGCATCATCTACACCGTACCAAAGTACACCGCCAATCTCATCTGGCAACTGGCTTCTCATTTGAGCTACAAATGACCAAGCCGTCTGTTGAGTTGATATAGGTCTTTCCCAACCGAATTTTTGAGTTGTGTCACTGTCTAATTTCCATGATAGATTTTTCCATCTGTAAGGGCAACCATAGGGGCCAGCCGCTAGACCTTTAGTCATATCATAATCTGTACCTTCAAAGTGGTCACGCATCCAAGTCTGTAAGTCTTTCACAGAGATTTTTTTATCGGGTTTGATAAATAGGGGATAAGGTTCAGCACCTTCTATGGCTCTCCAGTAATCTTCTGATAAATCTTGGCTTGGTGCTGCCAAATCGTAAAATCTCCAAACTCTTCCCTCACAATAAAGTACACCGCCTGGTTCTAGTGGATTGTAAGTATCTGCATAGCTGAACTCACCATTGTACTCTTTGGCTATCCCTTCTTTTTTAGCAAAGCTAATTACATCGTCAGAGTAAAGGCAATTGTCTGGGTCATTTTTAATAATTTTTCTAATTCTTGATTGGTTAGCGTGTGCAGCTATGTATCCATCTGGCACTCTTCTCGCTACCCACACGATTCCCTTGTTACCAACTCCTTTTGGATGTAAGTCTAGTATCCATACTTCATTTGGGTCAGCTATAGAGAATGATTCACCTGTGCTGTAATAGCCATATTCAGATGTTAGTTCATCAATTAATTTGATAGCTTCTCTGGCCGTTTTAGCTCTTTGGAGAGTAATTCTGATTAATGAGCCATAGTCTATTATTCCAGTTGTGTCTCTGTAGTCAGTGAGACCTGTGAATGTTGTTTCTCCAATTGTTAGCTGATGTTGATTCATATTGCCAACAACTCTATAAGTATGTTTAGCCTGTTTAATATCACCTAAGTACTTACCAGTATCCCAATCATATACTTCCAGCATTTCACCTTCTTCGTGGTCTGCTTCAGGTAGATAGAACAATCTTTCCATAAATCCACCAGCGTCAGCAGCATAAGTTATAAGTATTGATCCATCTGCTGTAGCACCTTTGCTCACTAATAGGTTAGTACAAGCATTTGAACTGCTATACCCAACCATTGCTATAATTATAGCTAATATTATATTTTTCATATCTCGGTTAATATATTTTAGTCAAAAAAAAAGCGATCATAATCGTAATTACAATCGCTATTAACATATCAAAAAAACTTATTATCTACTAATTATAATTTTTCCTACTTGGAACTTATTGCCAACCTGTAAGTTGAACAAGTAAGAACCAGAAGATAAACCTTCTAAGTTAAGTGGGATTGAATTAGAATTTGTATTAGTTTCTATATTATTAAGTTCTAACACAACGTTACCGTTCTGATCTACTATTGTCAGATTAGCATTAGCAGGAGTATCTAAGTCAAATCTAAGTTCAGCTCTACTCTCTATAGGGTTTGGTACAACAATAGCACCAAAGTCAGTGCTCATACCTACAGCTACAGAAGTTTGAGCATCGGTAGTGAATGAGAAAGCATCGGACCAAGGGCCAAATCCAGCCTCGTTCCAACCTCTAACTTTCCAGAAGTAAGTAGTGCTAAAGTCTAGTAATCTGTCAAAGAATCTAGATTCATCATATACTTTTTCGTAATAGAAAGTAGTGTCACTGAAATCTTCGCTAGTACTGATTAGTAACTCATATCCTGCATCGCTTGATAATCCTACATCTGTATTTGGAATAAAAGTCCACTCCAATGTAGTTCTTAAGTAATCTACTCCCGTTTCGCCATCAGTTGGGCTAACAGCCATAGCCATTTCAGAAGGGATCTCGGCAATAGTTCTAAACTTGAATGCAGAAGAGTAGTCAGAAGATATAGTTGAATTAACAGCAGAAACCCTGAACCAATATTCAGTATAGTTTTCTAGACCGCTGTAATTGTAAACTGTATCTTGTATGTCTGTTATTTCAGTTATTTCACCTAAGAAGTCAATATCTTTAGCGATTTGTAAAGTATATGAAGACGCATTAGGAGATAAGTTCCAAGTCATAATGCCTTCAATAGGTTCCATGATTGAACCATTTTCAGGAAGTATTAAACTAGGTACATCAGTATTACCATCACCAGTAGTGAATGAAAAAGTCGGAGACCAAGGGCTAGTACCCCATTGGTCATTACTTCTTACATACCAGTAGTAAGTAGTGAAAGGTTCTAAATCACGAACTAAGAAGTTAATGTTTGTCAAACCATTTTGTCCTTTACTTTCTGACATATCAGAATTTTCAGATATTCTGAAATCATAAGTTTCAGCAGTTGGCACCATTGACCACTCTATGAAAGCATCAGTTTTGATGTTTTCTGCCAAGTTTGACGGGCTAAGTAAATCAGGGAAACCTTGGATTGTAGTAAAGTTAAAGACTACTGACCAATCACTAAGACAACCATTGTTAAATGTTCTAATTCTGTAATAGTATTCAGTATTATATTTTTCTAGTACAAAATCAATTTTAGTATCAGAGAAATTAGATGAATCAATTTCAACTGTAGTAAATGTTGGGTCAGTAGATACTTGAATTTGGAAGTAAACTGCAGCACCATTCGGAGCCCATGAGAAAGTTAATCCTCTTGGGATTTCAGTATCTCCAATTTCTGGATAAACAGGTAGAGGAGCTTGACCAGTTGTATTATAATTACCAACGTTGGACCAAATACCTACGTTGTTTATATCACTTGCTCTAACTCTCCAGTAAATAATTGAACTTTCATTTAATACATCAGCTATTACTGTAGTGTCCATTATGTCATCATCATCAAACAATAAGTTGTTGGGATCAAAACCAGGAGCAGGTGACGCTTGTAGATGATAGCTGTTAACTCCATCGATTGCAGACCAAACAAATTCTGTCTCAATAGGAACACAGGTTTCATCATCTTCCGGAGAAATAAGAGTTACAGCGCTATAACCAGTCTTGAAAGAAAAAGGTTCAGACCAAACTGAAGTACAACTTTGTCCTACTGTTCTTAATCTCCAAAAATACTCTTTGTTTCTTTCTGTTGCATTGAATGTATATGACTCTTGTTGTAAGTTAGCTTCGTCAACAAGTAAGTTTGTGAAGTTAACATCATCAGATACTTGTAACTCATATTCATTTGCTCCAGGTGTCTGTGGCCATTCCAATAGAATTTCCAAATCTAATCCAACTGCACCATCTTGTGGTGATTGTAATGCTGGGGGACCTACTATTGTTTGGAATTGGAATGATTCTGACCAATCAGTTATACAACCAACTTGCTCGCCTTTTAATCTCCAATAATAGTTTTGGAAGTAAGTATCCATAGTCAGAGTAATTGAAGTATCTGTGATCGTTGAATCAATCACTACGCTAGAAAAGTTTGAAGATTTTGAAATTTGAATTCTGTAATTAACACCGTTTTCTATTGTATTCCATTTGAACTCTTGTTCGAATGGTTGACAAGTTAGCATATCTGCAGGTGCTATATGAACAGGTGGTGCAGGAGAAGTAGTTAGTTCAAAACCAGCAGACCACTCATCGGGCTCTCCGATAATTTGTACACCAACTTTCCAATAATACATCTTACTGTTTTCAGGCAAAGTAAATGCAACTGTGGTATCTTGATATTCTAAATCTTTAGCGACAGAATCAGTAAAATCTGAACTTTCAGAAATTATGTACATATAGTTTGACGCATTTGCCACAGATGTCCACTCGAAAACAGCATCTGTATTTTGACAATCTTCGCCATTCTGAGGCAATAATTGTGTTGGTGGGTCAGAGATAAGGCTAGATTGACCTAAAATCATAATACCCACAATTAGTAAATACTTACTTAAGAAGTATAATTTATTCATAATCACTCCATTATTATTTTAATATTTATTTATTCGTTTTATTGATTAGAACTAACCATTTAACTTGCAAATGGTTACTATTTTAGGCGAGTTTTTGATAACTCTAAATCAAACCGAGTGGTAATTTTTGTGTTTTGAACATCGCCAAATATTAATTTAGGAAAAATATTTGAGTATTCTAATATAGAAGAATCATCAGTTCCTTTAAATTGATTTTTCTTTGCATAATTATAGCTGCTGATAAAAATATCTTTATCAAAAACTTGAGGGGTTTGCACAGCTGCTAACACTTCTCTATCTAAGGTTTCCTCTACAAATTCTTCAGGCTCTTCGATGTTGATTTTTTTTATTGTATCTGTAGGGCAGTTGTAAGGTACAACAGCTTTGTATTTAGTAGCTGAATCAATTAACTTATTGATTAATTCCTTAGTGATATATGGTCTAACTGCATCATGAACTAAAATATAATCGGTATCTTCACTTATATGTTCTATAGAGTTATATATTGAACCAAAGCGAGTCTCACCATGAGGAGTTAATTTATATTTACCTTCAAACGATTTTGGTATTGAGTTAATTATCTCTTTTTCATATGATTTATCAGATGGTATTAATAGTTGCTCTATCCCTTCTATACCTTCAAATTTACTCAGAGTCCAATGTAATATTGATCTGCCATTTATTTCCAAATATTGTTTTGGTATTTCAGCTCCAACTCTGTTGCCTATACCACCAGAAGGTATGATTAAAGTGTGTTTCATTAGTTTCTATATTCATATTTTTCGTTGAACAAATATGGCCTTTCTAATCTAAAATTACCAAAACCATTTCTATCTGCAAAAAGGAATGTTCTATTGCCTGGGTATACCCATACTCTATACTGAATATTATTTCCAAAAGATGATTGCTTTTCAACAGATAGAGGAGGCCCCATAACTACAAAAACCATTCCCATATCTGTGAGCCAACCATCAGAGTATGATTTAAACTGTTCATTAGCATACTTTATTCTTTGATAATACTCATTCATTGATTCATTGAATGAGGTATTTGGTGTTGGATCTAATTCCTTCCAAAACATTCTGAATCTTTCTTCTTTTTCATCTTTACTTTTTATACTTTCCAATTTGTCAATTGTTTCATCATTGGCAACGTATCTTAACATATTGATTGCTTTATCTATATCATCTGTGGCAAAGGAGTATAGGTCCTGTTTATGCTTAATTGAACGCTGAGTTATAGCTATAGTCTCAAGTTCACCATTTTCTTCTTTGTATGCAATTACTTGCAATGTGTACTCACCAGTAAGGTTTAGATTTGATAGATTTATGTTCAGAAATTGTTGCGAAACTCCAACAGGAACTGTTATATCTTTTGTTTGCCCATTTACTTCTACATTACCGTTTTTCAAAAGTTTATACTGCAATTTTACTTCTCTATCATCATTCTTGTTGTAAACTTCGAAAAAAGCAAAGAAGTTATCTTCCAAATTCCCAATGTTGTCAGATATGTATGGAGTGATTCTATATTTACCGTCTAACTCTTCAATTTGTGAAACTAATAATATACCACTAACTGAGAAATCAAATTTGTCGAAGTCTATTACTGTAACTTCTCTATTGCGGGTAAATTTCTTCCCACTGAGCTCATCAGTTAACTTAGCTTCCACATTGTAACTACCACCGTTAACTAGAAAACGGAAAAAATATTTATTAAACTCTCCATTTCCACCTTGTGATTCTTCGTATGTACTACTAGTTATTGTTTTTTTTATATTTTGGCGATCTATTTTATCTCCATCACTTGTCAATTCAATTTGCAAGTTAATGTTTGCGATAAAATTGTCACTTAGATTTTCAAAACTAAGTGTCTCGTTAGGAACAACTATGTAGACATCTATTCGACCTTCAGTTGAGTCTGAACTATTGAAAACAACAGCATCTAAGTAAAAATTTTCCATACCCATACTGTTGCTACTATTTAATAGTAACATCAATATAGAAACAAATATCAGTGTTGTTTTTTTTATCATTTGAAATGGGCTTTTATAAACTAAACTCCAATTTGTAATTATAAATTACAAAAATTATAAAATAATCTAATAGCAACTTCGAATATAATTTTTAATATCCATAGCAACTTTCTTTTTATCCTTAGTAATAACGAATTTGTTGCCTAAATCAGGTTCACGACTTAGCCATTTTTTTACGGTATCTTTTTCAGATTGAGGAATATCAGATTTTGGATTGCCATTAGAATAGATATAATCTAATGCGCTATCTATGATATTTGTGTTGGCACTTTTACCAAATTCCAGGTGGTCTATAAGTGCTCCATCCCTAATAAAATATATACTAACTGTTTTACCCATTTTGTTATCTGGGTCAATATAAACTAAATCTACAGTCTCATCTTTAACTTCTTCTTCGAACAAATCCATTTGATTGGGTTTAACTTCGTAATCACCATTCGATTTGTTTTGTAATAAAAGTGCGTGAAGTTCAGTTGGTGTATCAATAAACTCAAAGTCAACGACTTTTGCCATCTTCTTCTGCATAAGAGGGGAGGTTAGAAAGTTAGGGTCAAACAATGAAGCTAATTTTCTATTTAGGTTATTAGCAATGTCTTGGTGGATTACCTGGCCATCAGAATCATAGAGCTTATAGATACCTATACACATAGGTACTTCTTTTATTCGCTTGAGTAAGTCATCTCGTTGAGGGTTAGCTATTTTTAGTCTTCTTCTAGATTTCTTCACAAAATTATGTAATTGTGATATAGTTGTAATATCATGCTCAGTCTCTAAAACTCTAAGCATAGTAACTAATGCCTTGGAAGTGGCAAAAGCATCACCAAGAGCACGATGGCGCATGAAAATAGGGATGCCATAGTATTCGGATAGGGAAGTAAGGTTTACCTTCTGCGTCTTTGGTAGTATTTTCCTTGCTAGTTTTACAGTACAGAGTACATCGTGATAATCTGTGCTTCCGAAGAGTCTTTCCACAGAATGCTTAATAAAGTAATGGTCGAAATTAGCATTATGTGCTACAAATACAGAGTTTTCTTTATCTATAAACTTTCTGTACTCTGTTAGAACGTCCTTTTCTTCTGGAGCATTCCTAACAAGTTCATTTGTTATACCTGTCATATTCTGTATAAATTCAGGTATATGCTTACGCGGATTCACTAACGACTGAAATATATCAATTATTTCACCATCACGCACTTGAACTGCGGCAATATCAGTTATTCTATCTTGCTTACTGTGCGAACCTGTAGTTTCTATATCTACAACAAAAAAATTTACGTCTTTTATTAAAGTCATCAAAATTTGATAGTGATTATAATTGTTTGAGCAAAAATATAAAATTTAGTTTTATTAATAAAAAGTAATTGTCTGCTTATAATAGCGTTGTAAGTTTGAACTAACAGTGTGGAGTATATCTTACACTTTTTGCTATTCCTTCACAAGTGTGGAAATATAAAAACTATCCATGTCCGTTTTGTGTGTAAAGGTTTGTATGCCATGTTCTGTGGACGTAAAATTACTTGTATCAATTCCTTCATTATTAAGTATTTTAATTGTGCTAACTGCCTTAAAATCAGTGTGTAGTGATAAAAAATGAGCAATTGTTTGGTCATTTTCTTTATCAAATAGACTGCAAGTGGAATAAACTAATATTCCACCTTTTTTTAATTTGTCAGCAACTTGGGAAAGAATATCTATTTGTAATTTATGATAATTATCAATCGAACTTTCAGTAATTGTTACTCTTATGTCAGGCGCTCTCCTAACTGTACCAGAACCAGTACAAGGAGCATCAATCAATATTTTATCAAATAATTGGTTGCTTTCATCAACCTTATTTATTTGCTTTACTGAGATTGATTTGAGCCCGAGTTTAGAAACTCTTCGTTTGGATTCATTTAATCTATTGTTACGAATATCAGTAGCTGTAATGTTTGCTGAGTCATGAGATAGATGAGCTATATGGAGTGATTTGCCTCCGCCTCCGGCACAATAGTCCAATATAGATTCACCTTCATTAGGTGAAAGTGAAAGAGCTATTAGTTGGCTACCCTCATCTTGAATCTCAAACAGTCCATTTCGATATGTGGTTGTACTGTCTAAGTTTACATTGTCTTTTAACTTCAGGCAGTTAGGTAGAATATTTGTATAATACCTTGCGTTTAGTTTAATTAAATCCTTTTCTACTTCTGACTTATTTTTAATGATTCTGATATCAGTTGTTGCTTCTTTGTTTAGCGAGTTGCATAAATCTTCAAGTTCTGTAGGAGCAATATTTATATTGTTTATAAATACAGAAGGAAAAAACTTATCAGAAGAAATTGAATCAAATTGATCTAATATAGATATATTCAAATTATAAGTTGTTATTAAGTGGTCACTTAAATCTATACCCTTAATCAGTTTCCCAAGCGCATTACTCACAGTACTATCAAAATTATATGATAACAATAGAAGTTCTTCTATTGAATGTGACGAAGCGAAGTTATAGTGTCTAAAATAGAAGTAAAATACACCAGTTATGCACTTTCTATCTTTACTACCTAAATACTTTCTTTTTAGGAAAAAACTTTTTCTTACTCTTGCTGCAGTGGAGTCAAAGCTTTTGTATTCTTCTATAATTTCTTTAATGTGGTCAGTTAGGAACGTGAGCTTTTTACTTGCAAAATTATTGATCATCTTTTG